>CAZFRA010000006.1:0-52485 GCA_964521165.1 uncultured Lachnospiraceae bacterium | reverse complement strand
CAACGAAACACATTTTGTATTATAAACATTTCGTCAATCGTTGTCAAGTGTTTTTTGCATAATTTTCAAAACAATTTATCTTCGTTTTTTAAACCTTGATTGCATAATTGTCACGCCAATATTGGACATCTATGCAAAAACATCTTCTCAAGGTGAAAACAAATCATTCTTCAATCATTTTTAAGAAATCTTCTTCGCTTAGAATTACAATTCCCAAGTCCTTTGCCTTATCAAGTTTACTTCCTGCTTCTTCGCCTGCCAGAACATAAGATGTGTTTTTGGATACTGAACTTGCCACTTTCCCGCCATTCTTTTCAATAATTTCGCTCATCTCTGGTCTTGTGTAGTTTGGAAGAGTTCCTGTTAAAACAAACGTCAACCCCTTCAATTTGTCACCCGCCACAAACTCGCTTTCATTAATTTTCACTCCTGCATTAAAAAGGTTTTGAATTTCTCGCAAGTTAGCATCGTCACTAAAATATTCCACAAGATTATCAGCAATCACTTCACCAATATCTTCCACACTCAAAAAGTCTTCCTTTGTTGCAGTTTTAAGGTTTTCAAAATTAACAAACTTTTTAGCCAAATCTTTCGCAGTTTTGATACCAACTTCGTTTATGCCAATCGCATAAATAAAACGGAAAAATTCGATATTTTTTGAATTATTTATGGAATTTATGATATTTTTCGTCTTTTTATCCTTAAAATTGTCAAGTTTTAACAAATCTTCTTCGGTGAGTTTGAATAAGTCAGAAAACTCGCTCACACCAAGTTTTTGATGACTTTGCCAAAGTGTTTTCTCAGACAATCCTTCAATATTAAATGCTTCGCGTCCGACAAAATGTGTTAACCGAGAAATTATTTGTTCCTTGCATCCGTCACGATTTATGCAATATAAAAGAGGACCTTTTTTCACCAATTTACTACGGCAGCAAGGACATATCTTTGGCTCTTTAATCTCTTGCGATTTTGGAAGTTTTTCAGCAAGCCCCAATACTTCTGGAATAACTTCGTTTGACCGACGAATAAAAACCCGTGAGTTTTTGAAAACATTCTTTTTCCTTATATCTTCAATGTTGTTAAGCGTCGCCCGCCTTATCGTTGCACCAGCAAGTTCAACTGGTTCCAAAATGGCAATCGGCGAAACTTTGCCTGTGCGTCCAACTTGCCAAACAACATCTTCAAGCAAAGTGGAAGTTTCGAGCGCTTCAAACTTGAACGCCACCGCCCATTTAGGAAATTTGTTGGTGTAGCCAATCTCTTCGCGATGTTTTGTTTCGTTAAGTTTTATCACCATTCCGTCAATCATCACATCAAGGTCGTCTTTCACCTTATCCACCTTTTCAATTTCACTCTTTGCTTCGTCCAAGGTGGTGATTATTTTGAAATAATCGCCAACTAAAAAGCCATTATCTTTCAAAAAATTATGCATTTCTTCTTGTGTTGAAAAGTTTTTACCATCAGCAAGCAAAATCGAATAACAAAACCAGTCCAAATTACGTTTTGCCGTTTCTTTCGTGTCGAGATTTCTTATCGCACCCGCTACGGCATTTCGCGGATTTTTAAGTGCTTCAGTTGCCGATTTGTTGTATTTCACAAATGCCTTTTGCGTCATCATTCCTTCACCTTGCACAATAAGGCGATTTTTGAAAGGAATTGAAAGTGGCAAAGATTTTATCGTTTTTGCTTGCAATGAAACATCTTCGCCAACTTCGCCGTTGCCGCGCGTGGTTGCTCGAACAAACTCGCCGTTGTCATATTGCACCACCACTGTCAACCCGTCGAATTTGTATTCCAAACTGAAAGTTGGATTTTTTTGAAATTTCGCCATATCTTGCATAAACTTTCCTAAATCATCAAAATCACGAACTTTGTTCATAGAATACAGGCGAATTTCGTGCCTATATTTTTGAAATTTATCCAAAACTTCACCACCAACACGCTGCGTCGGCGAAGTTGGAAAAACCACGCCAAGTTCTTTTTCAAGGTCAACAAGTTCATAATAAAGTTTATCATATTCCTTGTCGGAAATGATTGGATTGTCGAGCACATAATAGTTTCGATTATGTTTATTTATCTCTTCAACCAAAAACTTCATTCTGTCTTCTTTACTTTCCATTTTCTTCCACCTTTTCTAATTTTGCTATATCAAGCATAAGTTCTTTTATGCCGACATCAAACTTAATTTTACCAACAAGACCATCGTCGGAAATATCCAAAATTTCACCTTCGCCAAATCTATTATGAAAAACCTTGTCGCCGACAGCAAGTCCAGAATAAAAACATTCTTTTTCTTCCAGAAAAAAGTCGTCTTTCTGTGCTGTTTCTATTGGTGCTTTTTTGATATCAATGATGTTTAATTCCTTCAAAAATCTGCTCTCGACTTGATAATTACTCTTTCCATACATATACCTTTTTATCGCACGAGAGAGATAAATTTTTTCTTCAGCACGCGTGATTGCCACATACATTAACCGCCTTTCTTCTTCCATTTCACTTTGGCTGTTTAAAGCACGAGAGAGTGGAAAAAGTCCTTCTTCAAGTGCCACCACAAAAACCACCTTAAATTCCAAACCTTTCACGGCGTGAATTGTGGATATGCTCACTTGACCATTGCTTTCTATGTCGTCTTGGTCGGAGCGGAGCATTATGCTGGCAAGATAATCCGAAAAATTTGCTCCTTCATTTGCTTCTTCAAACTCTTTAATTGAAGTAAAAAAACTGTCGATGTTGGAGAGCCTGTTTAAACTCTCTTCGTCTTTACCTTTATAAGCCAAATCAATACCGAACTTCTGCACGATATTTTGTGCAAACTTTTGCAAAGACATTTTTGCCATATTTTCTGATAAAAATTTATATGTCTCCACAAAATTTTTGAGTTTATTGAAATATTTACTAAATTCAAACTTTTCCGAAAGAAGATATTCAAGAAGTGCACTGTCTTTTGCTTCTTCTCGCAAATTATTTATCGCCACTTCGCCAATTTTTCTGCTTGGAAAATTGATAATTTTAAGGAGCGAAATTTCATCTTTTGGATTGATAAAAATGCTGATGTACGCAATCAACACCTTAATTTCTGCGCGCTCGAAAAACTTTTGTCCACCATAAAGTCGATATGGAATGTTATACGACAAAAGTCCTTCTTCAATTGGCCTTGAAAGTGCGTTAATTCTCATTAAAATAGCAATATCGTCATAAGAATATCCGCTCGCCACAAGTTCATTAATTTCTTTTGCCAAAAAAAGTGCTTCATCGCGCTCATCGAATGCGGTGTAAACAACTGGCGGCAAACCAGCATCTTTGTCCGTCCAGAGCTTCTTTTCTAGTCGTTCTCTGTTATTGGAGATAACATTATTGGCAAGGTTTAAGATGTTTTTTGTAGAGCGATAATTTCTTTCCAATTTAAAAACTTTTAAGTTTGGAAAATCTTCTTTCAAATTAAAGATATTCTTAAAATTCGCGCCCCGCCACGAATATATACACTGGTCTTCATCACCGACCACAAAAAGATTATTCCAATACGACACCAAAAGTCTGACAAGTTTGTATTGCACCAAATTGGTATCTTGAAACTCGTCCACCAAGACATATTGAAAACGCTTGGCATACTTTTCTAAAATATTTGGAAAATTATTGAATAAAAAAAGTGTTTTGTTGAGTAGGTCATCAAAATCAAGACTGTTGCTTTCATAAAGTCTTTTTTCATATTCATATATGACGTTTTTATATTTTAATAAGTTGTGACGATTGCCAAACTCAACAAGAGTTGAAAAATATTCTTCAATATCAAGCCCTTTGTTTTTTATGTTGTCAAGATGTAATTCCACTTTCTCTACATCTTCATCTTCAATATTTAATTTTTTGCAGATTTCTTTGAGAATTTTTGTTCGGTCGTTCTCGTCGATAATAGTAAAATTTTTGTCGTAGCCGCCGATAGCGTCAATATCCTGCCTTAAAATTCGCACACACATTGAGTGGAAAGTGGATATCCAAATATTACAAGCACACATATCCATAACTCTTTCGCGCATTTCGTTTGTCGCTTTGTTCGTAAAAGTTATGGCGAGAATATTGTAAGGCGAAACACCTTTATCCATAATAAGATGACAAATTCGATGCGTCAAAAGGCGAGTCTTGCCGCTGCCGGCTCCTGCTGTGACCAAGACCACCCCATCCGTTTCATATAGCGCTTTTTTTTGTTCGTCATTAAGCGTGTTTACATCAAATTTGTTCATAAGAACATTTTATCATACATCCAAATTTTTTCCAAATAATAAGAAAGAAAAAATGAAAATCATCAAGTGAGACATATTGATATACCTTAGTCGACAAAACAAAAAAAGAAAGGAATTATCCTCTCTTTCTTGCTCTTTTTCTTGCAGCTTCACTCTTTTTCTTTCTCTTTACGCTTGGTTTTTCATAGGCTTCTTTCTTTCTTATATCGCCAATAATGCCATCTTTTTGACACTTTCTTTTAAATTTTTTAAGCGCACTTTCCAAAGATTCGTTTTCGCCAACTTTAACAGTCGTCAATCTTCTCACCACCTTTTTATTCTAAATTCTTAGATATTATAATCATATTTTACTTTTTTGTCAAGAGATAAATGCATTTTTTTCAAATTTCTTCGCAAAAACAAACATCAAGAGATTTTTGAATTATTTTTGCAATGACAATGTCGCCAATTTTGTGGGTTCCCTTTATCGAACATCTAATGTAGTTTTTGCTATAACCATAAAACATTCCATTTTTTTCTTCTTCCAAAAGAATTTCAACTAAATTGTTTTTTTGGATAAATTTCAGTTTCGCTTCTGCTCTTATCTCTTCCAAAACCTTAACTCTCTCGTTTTTAACTGATTTTGGCAAGTCTTTATATAGTTTCGTAGCCACCGTGCCTTCGCGTTTGGAGTATGGAAAAATATGCATATCTGAAAACTCAACACGCCTAACAAACTCACAGGTTTTTCGGAAGTTTTCTTCCGTTTCGGTTGGAAACCCAGCAATGATGTCGGTTGTTATTCCAGGATTATTAAAATACTTCCGAATAAGTTCCACCGAGTTCATAAACTCAGCGGTAGAATATTTTCTGTTCATTTTCTTTAAAACTTCATCACTTCCACTTTGAAGAGAAAGATGAAAATGCGGGCAAAAATTTTTAAGTTTCGAAAGTCTTATCAAGAATTCTTCGGAAATAAGGTTATCTTCAAGCGACGACAAACGGAGTCTTTTTCCAAATTTATCCAACTTTTCCAAAACATCAATAAGCGTTTTGCCATTACTTTGATAACTGGAAACATCAATTCCAACAAGCACTATTTCTTTGACATCATTAGGAAGTTTTTCCACTTCACCTAAAACACTTTCAAGTTTTCGCGAACGACTGCGACCACGAAGATAAGGAATTAGACAATATGTGCAAAATTGATTGCATCCGTCTTGAATTTTGATAAATGCACGCGTAAGCGTTTGTGCACTGAAAAGGTTATCTTCATATTCTGTTGGAAGGTCATACAACTCCTGCCCCAAATTTTCAAAGTGGCTAATTATTTCCATTTTGTTTGCCACACCTTGCACAAAATTTGCCTTATCTTGAAATTGGAGTGGACGGTTTTGACTTGCGCATCCTAAGATGAAGATTTTTGCGTTTTGATTAAACTTTTTGCACCTTTCAATCATCTGTCGAGATTTTCTTTCTGCTTCGTTTGTAACCGCACAGGTGTTGATAACATAATAGTCGGCAAATTCCAAATTATCGGTTGCTTCAAAACCCATTTCTTTTAATTTAAAAATGAGAGCATCGCTCTCATATTTATTAACTTTGCAACCAAGCGTTAAAACTGCAATTTTCATCCTAATTCTCGCTTAAAATAGAAACAAAACTCATCATCGCAACCGACGCAGTTTCGCAACGCAAAATTCTTCTACCAAGCGACACCGAAACGCAGCCTGCTTCAATAAATCTTTCCTTTTCTTTTTGCGAGAAACCGCCTTCCGAACCGACGATTATACCTATTTTATTATACTTTGTAAGTTTTTTAACTTCTTCGCCGACATCCGTTCTTTCATTGGCAAAAAGAACGATATCATAGTCCTTAAACATCTCAATAATTCCGTCAACATCGGACGGCTCAGCAATTTCAGTTTTGATTGTTCTTTCGCACTGCTTGCACGCATTTTCAACAATAGTATTAAGCCTTTCAATCTTATTTTCCGTCACTTTTGCAATACAATATTCACTCATAAAAGGAACAACTTTACTTATTCCAATTTCGGTGGCTTTTTGCACAATAAATTCGAATTTTGGGCGCTTACAAACCGCTTGAAAAAGAGTTATGTCCTTTTTTGGATTAACCATACAATCGTTCACGCCGTTGATTTTGCAAACCGCATTTTTGCACAAATTTTCAACTTCGCAGACATATTCCTTGTCAGTGTTAAGACTAACGATAACTTCTTCGCCAACCTTTATGCGAAGAACATTTTTAAGATGGTTGTATTCATCATCACAAATCAAAATTTTGTCGCCTTCTTGTTTTCCAAAAAATCTTCTCATACATATCTCCTAGTCTTATTTTACAACAAAAAAGTCAAATTTACAAAGGATTTAACAAAAAAAGTAAAAAATCTTAAAAAAATAAAGTTTTTTGCCGAATTTTTGCAAATTTTTCGTTTTTTTTTATAATTTTTAAATCAAAAAAGGAGTTTATAACCCCTTTTTAAAATCTCTGTATTTTGGGAAATCGCTCTCGCTGAAAGAATTTTCAAGATTTCGAAGCAGTTCTTTTTGCTGTTTGTTGAGACTTTTAGGTGGCTCACTTTTGAGCGTCACAAGAAGGTCGCCGTAACTATCTTTGTTAATATTCTTAACCCCCTTGCCTTTCAATCGCATAACCGTTCCGCTTTGCGTGCCTTCCTTGATATCCAAAACAAACTTGCCTTTTGTGAGAGGAATTTCCACCTTACCACCAAGTAAAAGAGTGGTAAATGGAAGGTACAAGTCATACATAAGGTCGCTTCCTTCGCGCTTGAAAAGTTTATGGTTTTGCACCGAAATTTTGATGTTTAAATCGCCATTCACGCCTTGACCATAAGGCGAATTTCCTTCGCCACGCATACGCAAAGTTTGACCGTCATCAATCCCTGCTGGTATCTTAACAAGAATTTGTTTTTGGACTTTTTTATACCCTTTACCATTACAACTTTCGCATTTTTCTTTAATAATCTTTCCTGTTCCACCACAACGCGGACAATTTGTTTCTCTTATGCTCGTGCCAAACATTGTGTTTTGTTGAATTCGTACTCGCCCAGCGCCCTTACAATCCGAACAAGTGGAGAATGAAGTACCATTTTTAGCGCCCGTTCCCGAGCAACTTTCACAAGCGTCAACTTTGTTAATCGTGATATTTTTTTCGGTTCCAAAAATTGCATCTTCAAAGGAAAGTTTCATTGAAAGGTTTATATCTTCACCGCGCGCACGCCTTGTCGTTCTTTCGCCACCAAAAGCGGAAAATATATCAGAAAATATATCGGAAAAGCCGCCAAAACCGCCACCGTTAAAACCGCCGCCAAAGAAGTCAGAAAATCCACCTTGCCCACCTTGAAATTGTGGTCCGTCTGCAGAACCAAATTGGTCATAATTAGCACGCTTTTTATCATCTCCCAGCACTTCATATGCTTCATTGATTTCCTTAAATTTTTCTGCCGCTTCCGGTGTCTTATTTAAGTCAGGATGATATTTTTTTGCAAGGCGACGATATGCCGACTTAATTTCATCGGCACTCGCAGTCTTTTCCACACCCAAAATTTTATAATAATCTTTACTCGCCATTTTTTTCTCGATTTAAATTGCCTTAAATTGTCCGACTTTTACATTTTTAAATTTATTCAAACAATTATTCATTTTCGTCATCCACAACAACTTCTGGGTCAGAGCCGTTACCGTCGTCAGTTCCGCTATTTTGTCCGTTTGGATTTGCCGATTGATACATCTTCGAAACAATGCCGTTTGATGCGTTTGTGAGTTCGTCGATAGCCTTCTTAACAACTTCGATATCTTCACTTTCAAATTCTTTCTTTGCTTTTTCAATTGCGTCAGTAAGTTTCTTTTTGTCGTCTTCGGAAATTTTATCTCCACTTTCTTTCATAAGTTTTTCAAGCCCGTAAACAAGGTTGTCGCCTTGGTTCTTTGTTTCAACAAGTTCTTTGCGTTTTTTATCTTCTTCAGCATGAGCCTCGGCCTCTTTGATTGCACTCTGAATATCTTCTTCTTTCAAATTTGAAGAAGCTGTGATTGTGATGTTTTGTTCTTTGTTTGTACCAAGGTCTTTTGCTGAAACTTTAACAATTCCATTAGCGTCAATATCAAAAGTAACTTCAATTTGTGGCACGCCTCTTGGTGCTGGTGGAATATCAGAAAGTTGGAATCTTCCAAGGGTTTTGTTTTGTGCAGCAAACTCTCTTTCACCTTGAAGAACGTGAATATCAACACCTGGTTGGTTATCTGTTGCAGTTGAGAAAATTTGACTCTTTTTTGTTGGAATTGTGGTATTTCTTTCGATAAGTTTTGTGAAAATCCCACCCATTGTTTCAATTCCAAGTGAGAGTGGAGTTACATCAAGAAGAAGGACATCCTTCACATCGCCGGCAAGCACGCCTGCTTGAATTGCAGCACCGATTGCCACGCATTCATCAGGGTTGATGCCTTTGTATGGTTCTTTACCTGTGTATTCTTTAACCGCTTCCATAACTGCTGGAATACGAGTTGAACCGCCGACCAAAATAATTTTGTCAATTTGTTCTTTTGTAAGTTTGGCATCTTTAAGCGCTTTTGTCACGCATTCAATGGTTTCTTTAACCAAATCTTCTGTGAGTTGGTCAAATTTAGCACGAGAAAGTTCCACTTCCAAGTGTTTTGGACCGTTTGCGTCTGCAGTGATAAATGGCAAAGAAATTGTTGTTTTTGGCGTTGCAGATAAGTCAATTTTTGCTTTTTCTGCCGCTTCTTTAAGTCTTTGCATTGCAAGTTTATCTTTGGATAAATCCATTCCGCCATTTTCTTTCTTGAATTCTTCCACCAAGAAATCAATAATTCTATTATCAAAGTCATCACCACCTAAACGGGTGTTACCATTTGTGGATAAAACTTCAAAAACATTGTCGCCAATTTCCAAAATGGAAACGTCGAATGTTCCGCCGCCAAGGTCGTAAACCAAAATTTTTTGATTTTTATTTTCGCCTTTGTCAAGCCCGTATGCAAGTGCTGCCGCTGTTGGTTCATTGATAATACGAAGCACATCAAGACCAGCAATTCTTCCAGCGTCTTTTGTTGCTTGACGTTGGCTATCGTTAAAATATGCAGGCACAGTGATAACCGCTTGTGTCACTTTGTCGCCCAAATAACTTTCAGCATCTTGTTTAAGTTTTGCCAAAATCATTGCAGAAATTTCTTGTGGAGAATATTCTTTTCCATTAAGTTTTGCTTTAAAGTTTGTTCCCATTTCTCTTTTAATGGAAATAACAGTGTTTTCGTGGTTGACAATAGCCTGACGCTTTGCCACTTTACCAACAAGTCTTTCCCCTTCTTTTGTGTAAGCGACAACTGATGGTGTTGTTCTGTCGCCCTCTGCATTAGCAATAACAGTTGGTTTTCCGCCTTCCATAACTGCCACACAAGAATTTGTTGTTCCTAAGTCAATTCCGATAATTTTACTCATAATTATTAAACCTCCCTTTTATTCACAATAACTTTTGAGTATCTTATAACTTTACCGTTATATTTATATCCTGCTTGGTATTCTTCCAAGATGATATCTTCATCATAATCTTCGTTATGCATAACTGCGATAACGTCGTGCAAATTTGGGTCGAATTTTTGCCAAACGGACTCAATTCTCTCCACTTTGAGCCTTTCAAGTGTATCCAAGATTTTGTTCTCAATCATCTCCACACCTTGCAAAGTTTTTTCATCTATAATTGTTTTTTTAGCTTCTTTGAAGGTGTCAAGACAAGGTAAAAAAGCACTAATCACACTAATAATACCTTCTTGCCGTTCAATGATAAGTTGGTCAGCCATTCGTCTACGATAGTTTTCAAACTCTGCTTGAATACGCTGTGCAAGTGCAAGATATTGGTCGGTTGCTTCTCTTTCGTTGTTTTCCTGCTCACCTTCTTCGCCACAGCAAACCTCGCATTCGCAATGTTCGCCTTTGCAGTGTTCGCATTCGCAACCATCGTCACAATGACATATATGCTCGTTATCTTCACAATTTTTGTCGCAATCACAAGATTTTTCGATTTCTTCGTTAAATTCTTCTAAATCTTCATTTTTTTTCTTCATATTCCTTCCTTTTAACTTTATTGCCTGTTGTTCAATTCATCAATAACAACTTTGAGTGCTGATGCGATACCTGAATAATCCATTTTTTGTGGACCAATAACGCCGATTGATGCAAGTTTATTTCCGCCGACCAAAATTGGAGCTTTAACAACCGAAACCCCTTCTTCGTCAGCAATGTCTGCCGAAATTTTATCATCTGTTTTATCCAAAACTTCAATGAGCTCTTCTTCGTCGGCAAGCATTTTGACGATTTTTTTAGTTTCACCTTCATTTTCTGTTTCCACGAATTTCGCCATACCATCAGTTTGAACATTCAAAAGTTTTTGCTTATTAAGTTTCGCCAACCCTTTCACAATGTTGTTGACAACTTCTTGGAAAGCTTTGATTTCTCCACTCATACCTTTCATATACTCATCAATATTATTCAGCATATATCCCATTGTTTCGCCTTTGAAATATTTGGTGAGATAGTTGGAAGCATCTTGACAGTTTTCATTTGTCGCCGAGAAATCCATTGTGTTTGAAATATAGCCATAATTTGTGCCAATCAAAACCATACATTTTTCATCAAGAAGTGAAATGATTTTAAATTCTGTGAGAATTAAATTTTCAATTCCATGCAACATCACAACAGTTGGATAGTTGGTCGCCTTGCTGATTATCTTCCCAATTTGTGAAATCATTTCTGACAAACTTTGAGTTCGGTTTTCAATAACCCTTCTAACATCTTCAAGCTCTTTGTTGGTCGCCTTCACTTCTTTCAAAAGATTTTCGACATAGAAGCGATATCCTTGTGCCGTCGGCACTCTCCCACCAGATGTGTGGAGTTGCTTCAAAAAACCCATTGCTTCCAAAGCATTTAATTCATTTCGAAGCGTTGCAGTGGAAACATCCAGTTTGGTTTTGTCTTTCACAAAATTGCTTGTTATTGGAGATGCATCTTTAATAAACTCTTCAACAGCAATATTTAGAATTTTAATTTTTCTTTCAGAAAGTTCCATAAATACCCCTATTTTATAGGCTGCTAGCACTCTCGACTTCATAGTGCTAACACTATTATATGCAAGTTGAAAATGATTGTCAACTAATTTTGACAAGTTTTTAAAAATTTTTTTTGAAAATATATTGACAAAGAAATATTAAAGTATTATACTGACAATGTCGAAAAAGTTGTTCAACCATCAACTTAAAACAAAAAATTTAACAAAAGGAGAACTATTCAAAATGGTAAAAATGTCAAAAAGCAAAAAACTTAATATTAAAACAAGCCATACGAATGGTTCTTTTTAAGTATATTTTAATTTAAAATATCCTAAACCTTCGTATGCAAAAATTCTTACGGAGGTTTTTTTATGAAACAAAAAAATAAAAAGTCTAAAATTTCGCTTTGCCAATATCTAGGACGCTATAAATTTGGAATATCAATGTATATTCTTGTTTATCTTATTGCCGGAGCTTGCACAGTCTTGCAAACAATCTTTTTTGCAAAGACAATTGAAAACATCACACTATCTCTATTCCGTGAAGCTATGATAACCCTTGGAATCATTGCTGGTATTGTTGTTGTGAAAAGATTTTGTTGGTATTTGTCAGGCTTAATTTATCAAAAATACGCCAACAAAATTATGGCTGATTTAAATCTTGACCTTGCCAAACAAGCCTTCAAACTAAATTCCAAAACATACGCCGACCACGAGACAGGAAAATTTGTCCAAAGAATTGTGACAGACCCTGAAACTGTGGTTAATAATTTGGCAGACTTGGTGGATTTAGTGACTGACTGTGTTACTTCACTTGTTATGATTATATACATTGCCACTTTAAACATTTATATTGCTCTTGCCATTATGGTTATTGTGGCATTTTGTATGATAATTGAAAAAATAAGACGCAAAAGAAACCGCAAAAATAAATTTAATATGCGTAGAAAAAATGACAAAATTTACTCTCTAACAACAGAAATCGTAAGAAGTGAGAAGGATGTAAAATCATTAGGTTTAGAAGAAAAATTAAGTGAAATTTCCAAAACATATTATGATGAATATAAAAAAGCGTCATATAATTTTCAGGTCAAAGATATGAATTTATGGACACTAAGAAATGTTATAATTGAAGTTTTTGGAGTTTTACTCCTAATTTTAGGAATTTATATGATAGATATTTCCATATTAACACTTGCTTCCTTTATGATTATTTATTCCAACAACGGAAATTTGTCAGCTTTTGTTTGGTGTGTTGGAAAAATTATGGATATATTCTTGGAAATTAAAGTCTCATCATCAAGAATGTTTTCTCTTTTTGATAACACTGAATATGTCTGTGAAAGATTTGGGGAAACGCACCTTGAAAACATCAAAGGAAAAATTGAATTTAGAAATGTTGCCTATTCTTTCGTGGAATATGAGCAAGTTGATAATGACAAATTCTTAACAAAGAAAGAATTAAAAGAACGCAAAAATAAGAAAAGAAAAGTGGAAAGCATTAATCAAATTTTTAACAAACTTTCTTTCAAAATTGAGCCTAACACCACAGTCGCTTTTGTTGGCAAGTCTGGGTCTGGAAAATCGACAATTTTGAATTTAATGTCCAAAATGTATGAGGTTGACGATGGTAAAGTTCTTATTGACGGAGTGAATATCAATGATTTAGATAAAGAAACACTCAGAAATTCCATCTCACTTGTCAACCAATTTCCTTATATCTTTGATATGACAATTAAAGAAAACTTATTGCTTGCCAAAAAAGATGCCACTGATGAAGAAATTGAAAGTGCAATTGAGAGAGCTTCTCTAAAAGACTTTATATCTTCTCTCAAAAAAGGTGTGGACACAAAAGTTGGCGAAGGTGGAATTAAACTTTCAGGTGGACAAAAACAAAGGCTTGCAATTGCTCGTGCTTTGTTAAGAAATTCTCCAATCATAATTTTTGATGAAAGCACAAGTTCTCTTGATAACTTTGCCCAAGAAGACATAAAAAGGTCTATCGACAACTTGAAAGGGAAAAGCACAATTGTTATTGTTGCCCATCGACTATCAACAATTCGTGATGTTGATAGAATATTCTTCCTTGATAACGGAAAAATTGAAGACATAGGCACATTTGATGAACTGTTTGAGAACAATGCTAAGTTCAAAAATATGTTCTACGCTGAAAATTTAAATTAAAAAAGGTGGCAACGCCACCTTTTTTATTGATTAAAGACATAAAAAAAGTTTTAATACTTCAAAATTGCATCTTTTCCAAATACCTTTTCAAACTTTCATCAATGATTTCTTTGGCTTTTTTGTGGTCCCCTAACTCTTCAATATGCACAACTTTATTTTCTAGTTGTTTATAGACCATTAAAAAATGTTTAAGTTCCTCAAAAATATGTTTAGGAAGTTTGGAAATGTCATCATATTCATTATATTGCGGGTCGCCAAAAGGGATAGCGATAATTTTCTCATCATGCTTGTCAATGTCGGTCATATTCACAACGCCGATTGGATAACAACGCACAAGCGATAATCTTTCAAGTGGCTGCGAGCAGAGCACAAAAACATCAAGCGGGTCGCCGTCGTCACTTAAAGTAAGCGGAATAAACCCATAGTTCATTGGATAATTTGTGCTGGTATATAGCACTCTATCAAGAATCAAAAAGCCAGTTTCTTTGTCGAGTTCATACTTCGTTTTGTCACCTTGCTGAATTTCAATACAAGCCAAAAAATCGTCCGGTTTCACTCTTTCACTGTTCACATCTTTCCAAATATTCATATTAACCTCTCTTAATATTATATCACAAAAACGCAATTTCACAAAGAAAATTCAAAACAATAAATGTATATTAGTCATTAACTTAATCTCAATCTATGTGGTAAATTAATACTAATAGGAAGAATTGTTTGATAAAGTCGGATATATTCTCTATACTGAATGTAAAAAGAAGCGGATATCCAAAATTAAAGATGCCCCTACCAATCGACCAAATAATATTAACAAGCAAATATATTCCATCTTTAATAAAAAAATAAAAAGAAAAGATTTAGGTGACTAAAAAAGAATGATGTAAAAATGCATCATTCTTTTTTGAAATTGGTTTTACTTTTTAAGAATTTTGAATTATCGCTTTAACAAAAAAATCAAAAATTTTTTGTTATGTTCTCAAATTTATTGTGCTGGTGTTGTTGCCAACCGCAGTTGGATATGTCGGCAAGTCTTGAAGTCCTGGACATTGTGTTCCACACGCTTGTTGACAAGGTGGAAGAACAGGGTAGCCATAACTTGGCACAAGCACATCAACAACTGCTGAAACACGGATGATGATTTGCACACAACCCGTCACCGTGAAAATGTTTGGTGAAGTGAAGGTGCCAATTTGGCTGGAAAATAGCGCACTCGCTGTTATGTCGATTGGTGTTGCCGAAGGCTGTGGAACAAACAAAACAACCGCTTTACTGACAACAACCGTTGCTGTTGCCGTGCCAATAACTCCGTTGGCGTCACGATATGTAACCGTGATAGGAATGGAAACATTCATTGTGACATTGGCGTAATTTGGCGCATTTTCCAACCTTTCAACCACAAGGTCGGTAACTGTTGCCGTGGCGTTTGGCGTGTTTTCTGCCGAGATAAATGTGAGTGGTAAAACAGGGTCTGCCGGCGTGAAATCAGTAACAGACAAAACCACTCCACTTTCAGTGGAAATGCTGGTGCAGGCATCAAAAATTTTTGTTGTCTGAATCAAAATCTTTTCACAAATGCCGTTCAAAGCGTTACCACTAACCGACCCGGGTCTGTTTGGATTAGTGTTGTTAATATAAAAAGACATCTTTTTAACCTCCTTAAAGTCTATCTAGTAATAAGATATGCGCCAGCGAGTTAAAAGTTGTCAATTTGAAAAGAGCAAGATGTTTTTCGCACAATACAAGTTGTTTATTTAATAAGTTGATTATTTTAAATTTGAATAAAACAAAATTTATGGTCTATATAATGATGTCAATAAACAAAATTCAAACAACCTAATAAAAACAAAAACAGCCAAATATTATTGACTGTTTTTTTCTTTATTTTTATAGAACAATTTTAAAAACGGAACCATAAATCGTGGTGCTTTGACACAAATTATTCTATAACTTGGCTTCTTTTCTTTTTCCATATTACTTTCTATGCCAAACTTTTTCAATTTGACACACAAAATTTTAAATTTTGATTAACGCAAAGTTTATGCATTTTGTCCAGCAATCGCACCTTCTCCACAAGCAACAACAAGTTGTTTGAGTGTATTTGCTCGGATATCTCCACAGGCAAAAACTCCTTTAACAGAAGTTTCCATTTTGTCATTTGTCAAAATATAACCTTGCTCATCAAGAGATAAAACACCTTTAAACATATCCGTTTGCGGCTGCTTACCAAGTTCCACAAAAAGTGCAGATGCTTCAATTTTTTCCCCATCAGCAAACACAATTTTTTCGAGTTTGTTATCTCCTTCCAGTCTTTCAATATGCACAAGTGAACAAACTTCTATGTTTTTCTTAGGGCAATTTTTTGCATAAATATCCATATCTTCACTGTCCAGAAGATAGACCTTTTTGCAAATATCGGCAAGTTCCAGTGCCCCCACAACTCCGCTACCTTTTTTTGACGCAACCGCCACCACTTGATTTTTATAAAAATTTGCATCGCAAGTGACGCAATAACTCGTGCCGCGCCCCAAAAATTCGTCTTCATTTTTACCAAGTTTGTTGTTCGTAAGCCCAGTCGCAATAATCACGCTTTTGGCACTATACGCCTGTTTTCTTCCCGTAAGAGTTTTGATTTCGGCAAAATCTACCTTCAAGACTTCATCTCTTATAACTTCAATGTCAAAATTTTTTACTTGCTTTTGAAAATTTGTCATAAGCTCAAAACCGCTCACAAGTGAATAGGACGGAAAATTGTCAATGCGTTCAATTTGCGCAAGTTGCCCACCTAAAATGTATGGCTCAATAATTGCCACTTTCTTATTGCGCCTTTTTGCATAAATCGCCGCGGTCATCCCAGCAACACCGCCACCAATAATTAAAATGTCATAAATTTCTCTTTCCATACTCTTATTATACCACATTTAATTTTGTTTTGCTATTCTTATCACTAAATTATTTGTTTTTAAAAATAATTTTGTTTCCAGTTTTATTTTTAGTTTGTTTGCTAATTGTTTTTCACTAACTTTTACCTTAAATCAAAACTTATTAGAATCTAAAAAGCGTATTAATACCGTAGATTTTGTTTTTTAATTGGTTTGAACTTATAAACTTTTAATTCAAACCAAACCCTATTAAAGTTTAAAAAGCATCACGGACACAAAAAAATAGGCAGGTTGCCTATCTCTTTGAAAATTGTGGAGCCTTTCTTGCTTTTTTGAGACCGTATTTTTTTCTTTCCTTCATTCTTGGGTCTCTTGTCAAGAAACCAGCTGCTTTAAGTTCTGCTTTATAACTTTCGGACGCTTCAACAAGTGCTCTTGCAATACCGTGGCAAATAGCGCCTGCTTGTCCAGCAATACCACCGCCAGTAACATTCACAACAACATCAAATTTAGATGCAGTGTCGGTAAGAACAAGTGGTTGTTTTGCAATCACGATAAGTGTATCGCGTTGAAGATATTCTTCAATTGGTCTGCCATTGATTGTTATAATGCCAGTTCCTGCATAGAGTCTAACTCTTGCGATAGATTTCTTTCTTCTTCCTGTTGCTATAAAAGCACCAGTTTTGTTTATAGTCTTTCCAGCCATTATTCTCTAACTCCTTTTAAAGCAACTTGCTCAGGTTTTTGTGCTTGATGTGTGTGTTCAGCATCTTTATACACATGAAGACGAGTGAATTGTTTTCTTCCAATAGAATTTTTTGGAAGCATACCTTTCACGGCGTGTTCAATCGCCTTGCGAGAATCCTTTGCCATTAAGGTTTTGTAGTCCACCGATTTAAGACCGCCGATGTAGCCAGTGTGCCAACGGAGTTTCTTTTGTTCCAACTTTTTACCAGTCAAAACAACTTTGTCAGAATTAAGCACAATAACAAAATCGCCAGTGTCTACATTTGGAGTGTATATTGTTTTATTTTTACCAGTCAAAATGTCAGCAACTTGGCTAGCAAGACGACCAAGTGGCATATTTGTTGCATCAACAACAAACCATTTTCTTTCCACTGTGACTGGATTTGCCATATAAGTTTTCATTTTTATCTCCCTAAAAGTGTTTATATTTGGACATTTTATCTCATTTCCAGACATTTTATCGGGGCTAACAATAAAACGCCTTTTTAAAAAGACGCTTTTATTTTACTCATTTTTTCAATGCTTGTCAAGTGTTTTTATTATGATTTTCAAAATTTTATCTATTCATCACGGTTTGAAGATTCATTGTGGCATTAACAATACCATTGTATGAAATAATCTTTTTGTAGAGTGCACTTTTAATTTTCACCGGATCTTCTTCGTCAGCATTGCCAGCCAACAAATTAGTTATTTGGTCCATAAGGTCACCCGAAATTTTTGTCATTATGTATTCTTGGTGCTTTCTGTTTGTTATCCCATTAACTTTTTGTGAAAATTTCAAGTCGCTAAAACTAACAATTTTGTTGAGCGAGTTTATGATTTCGGCATCGTTAATGGAATTTTCACAAATCTCACGAACTTTTGGCGAGCATTCTCTTGCGATAATAACAAGTGCATATTCTTTCGAAACTTCCCCAGATTCCACTTTTTGAAGCAAAGGTGCCAAATTTTGCTTAAAAAATGCCGACAAAATCGATTTTTCGCCATTTTTCTTTGCTTCTTCCTGCAAAATGTTTTGGTTGTATTTACAAATCAAATATAGAAAATTTGATGCCACAATCTTTTCGTCTGAACATCTTTTTGTTGGTTTGATATTTCCATTACTATCAAAATCAATTAAATCATATAAATATAAAAAATTCATATTAACTCCTTACAATAAGAGTATACCACATTAAAAATGAATAAATCAACTAAATTCTGCATAATTATGCAAAAAATTTTTTAATTTTTTTACAAATATTTATAAGTTGAATTTATAACATTGTGAAATAATGATTTTAAGAAATTATAAAGGTCATAAAAAGAATTTTTAAGCAAATTTTTTTACTTTTTAAAACTTTTACGGTTCTAAACACCAAAAATAAAAGCAGTCCAAAAAGACCGCTTT
Source organism: uncultured Lachnospiraceae bacterium (assembly GCA_964521165.1). Taxonomy (GTDB): domain Bacteria; phylum Bacillota; class Clostridia; order Christensenellales; family UBA1242; genus Caccovivens. The sequence continues at coordinate 33,971 of CAZFRA010000006.1, read as the reverse complement.
TATGTCTAAATTAAAATTATTCCAAACTTACAAGGTAATAGTAAACTGGTTGCCCACCGAAAGCGATTGTGACTTCGCAATCAGGATATTTATCCGCAAGTTTTTCTTGTAAAGCATTTGCTTCATCTTCACGAATATCTTCGCCATAAAAGAGAGTGATGTTCATTATGCTATCATCAAACATTGTCTCGATAAGTTTCTCAGTGGTTTCAGCGACAAGATTACCCTTTGCCAAAATCGCCTTATCATCCAGCCCAATAATTTCCCCTTTTTGAAGGTCGAAACCATCAACGTGCGTGTCACGAACAGCATAAGTCACTTGCCCAGAGCGCACCGACTTGATAGCTTCCAACATTGCCGTTTTATTTTCTTCCACACTAGCTTCCGGATTGAAAGCGATTGCAGCGGAAATACCTTCTGGCACACTTCTTGTTGGAATGACGATAAGATTTTTGTTTGTGACATCATTTGCCTGTTCAGCAGCAAGCACAATATTTTTGTTGTTTGGAAAAACGAAGACCGTTCTTGCTGGAACTTTATCAGCAGCATTGGCAATATCTTCTGCACTTGGATTCATCGTTTGCCCGCCGACAATAATTTCGTCAACAGTAAGTTCCTTAAAGATGTTAGCAAGCCCATCGCCCGGTGCAACAGAAATCATTCCCATTTCCTTGTTTTCTTCGGAGACTTGCGATTTCTTCTTTAATTCACGGTTTTGTTCGCGCATATTTTCAATCTTCATATTGAAAAGTTCGCCAAGTTCAAGTGCATAGGCAAGCGCCTTGTTTGGCTCATTGGTGTGAACGTGAACTTTAACAAGCGACAAATCACCGATACAGATAACAGAATCGCCAATTTCCATCAATTTTTCGCGGAGTTTATCAATATCCGCTTCGGTTGTCTTTTTATGCATATGAATAATCATATATTCCGTGCAATAGCCAAATTCAATATCACCAATATTGTTTATATCAGCAATTACATCGTCAAGAGTTTGTGGTTGTTTTTCATCTTCGAAAGTATATTCCAAATCTTCTTCGCCCATAAGGAAACGATAGAATCCTGTGAAAATAACAAGAATTCCACGACCACCCGAATCAACAACACCTGCTTTTTTAAGGACAGGTAGCATTTCTGGTGTTTGTTTCAAGATTTCTTCACCCATAGCAATAACTTTTTTGAGAAAAACTTCAAAATCATCGTGCTTTTTTGCCAAATTAACAGCATTTTCAGCCATAACACGAATAACGGTTAAGATTGTTCCTTCTTTTGGCTTGGTGACTGCTTTATAGGCAATTGTTGCGCCTTCGTGCATTGCTTTTGCGAAATCCTTTGTGGAAATTTCCTTGCAAGAGGAAGTCACAGAGCAGAATCCCTTGAAAATTTGCGAAGTGATAACACCACTGTTTCCCCTTGCTCCGCGCAAAGCGCCCTTAGAGAACGCTTCCGAAAGCGACGCAAGGTCGTTATTCATACACTTATTGATTTCAGTCACTGCGCTTTTCATTGTAAGAAACATATTCGTTCCAGTATCACCATCTGGAACAGGAAAAACATTGAGAGAATCAATATATTCTTTATTTTGTTCTAAAAGGCTAACACCTGCAAGAATCATCTTGCGAAAAGCTGCCCCGTTAATCGATTTTTGCATAATGGTTAAACTCCTAAACTCTAACACCGACGACGTGAATATTCACTGTATCAACAATCATACCAGTGAAGTTTTCGACGGAATATTTTACAGATTTTTTTAAAGATTCGGCAACGGCAGAGATAGAGACACCGTATTTCAAAATACAGTGAATATCAATAAAAATGCGACTGTCGATATGGCTAACGGAAACCCCTTTAGAATAGGATTCTTTTTTAAAGATTTCGCGAGCGCTATCCTTAATATTGTTGGAAACAAGTTCCACAACTCCATAACAGTCCAAGGCAGCAAAACCAGCAACGGTGCGGATTGCATCGTCGCTAATCGAGATATTGCCATAATAGTTATTAGTGTCAACTGTCAAAGAGATTTCCTCCAAAATATAAAAAACGGAAAAATAAAACTTTCCAAAGAATCGGTCAAAAACAAGAATGTCGACCGAAATTCTAAGTATATAATACAATAAAAAAAAATTGAACGCAAGTAAAATGAGAAAAAAACTAAAAATTTTTTACAAAGTGCAGAAGAATAAGAAGTTAATAAAGGAGATGACAATATATAAATACTTAAAAAAATGAAAATATATGAACAAGTTGCGAAAAAATAGTTGATTTTTTATTGAAAATATGTTATGATTAGTGCCGTAGTAGGAAAAATTTACTAAAAGGAGACGGGAAAATGAGTAGAGTTTGTGAAATATGCGGAAAAGGTAAAATGACTGGTTACACCGTAAGCCACGCCAACAACCGAGCACCGAAAAAATATGACGCCAACCTTCAAGTAACCGAAATTAACGGCAAGAAAGTAAAGGCGTGCACAAAATGCATTAAAACAGCAAAGAAAAACGGATAATCTTTGCTTAATCTTTTTTGCTTTAAACCTATCTTCTTCAAAAATTTTAAGATATGACAATAAAAAACGAGACGCTGGTCTCGCTTTTTTATTTTATGAAATTGCAAAACGCTTTGTAGGTGTTATATAAATCTCCTTTTGAAATAAGTTCATACGGTGCGTGCATTGAAACTACTGGAACACCAACATCAATCGTGTCGATGTTAAGTTGTGCAACAAATTTTGCAATTGTTCCACCTCCGCCAAAATCAACCTTGCCAAGTTCTGAAGTCTGATAGATAATATCTGCGTCGTTAAAAATTTTTCTTATCTCACCCATAAATTCTGCCGATGCGTCATTTGCTGAACGTTTGCCACCTACTCCTGTGAACTTATTAATTGTCGTTCCGCAAGAAATTATAGCCGTGTTCATTTTTTCATACACATTTGAAAAATTAGGGTCGAAGCAACTTGTTACATCTGCAGAAAGACATTTTGATTTTGCTCTCACAAAACGCGTTTTAGCATTAAAATTGTCGCATATCTCTTCAATCAAATCTTCATAGACCTTGCTTTTCATTCCTGTGTTACCTTCGCTTCCTATCTCTTCTTTATCCACCAAAAGAGTCAAAATTGTATCATCAGATTCCGTGTCCAAAATGGCACGCAAAGCAGAATAAGCGCAAGATTTGTCATCATGACCATATGCTCCAATAAACGCTCTGTCAAAACCAATATCTCTTGCCTTATATGCAGGAACAGCACAAAGTTCACTGGAAAGAAAATCTTCTTCCAAGATATCATATTTCTCATTCAAAATTTTTAAAACATTAAGTTTGATTTTATCTTTAACCTTCTTGTCCTTAAACGCTTTTCCACCAATAACAAGATTTAGTTGCTCGCCTGTTATTATTTTATCCCCATTCGAGCTCATTTGCTCTCGACCAAGGTGTGGCAAAAGGTCGTTTATATAAAACACAGGGTCGTTTTCTTCTTCACCAATTGAAACATTCAAAACACTGCCATCTTTTCTTATTACTGTTCCGTGAATAGCAAGCGGAATTGTTGTCCATTGATATTTTTTGATACCGCCATAATAATGAGTCTTTAAGAAGCAAAATCCACTGTCTTCATACATTGGGTTTTGTTTTAAATCAATACGCGGACTATCGATATGTGCTCCTAAAATTTTTATACCTTTCTCTTCCAATTTATTTTTACCAATTTTGAAGACTGCCACACTTTTATCGCGATTGACATAATATTTTTTATCTCCAACTTTCAACTTTTCGCCAAATTTGAATTCTTTAAATCCTGCCTTTTTCACAAGTTCGACCACACTTCTGCAAGTCTCGCGCTCGGTTTTGGAAATATTCAAAAAAGTTTTGTAATCTTCTGCAAAATTATAGCATTTTTTTATATCCTTTTCTTCTGCTTCTTCAAAAAAGTCCTTTTTCTTATAGAAAAGTTTATCCGCCAAATCTTCTTCGTTTTTTGTTGTCTTTTTATCGTTTTGTTTTTTATTGTTCATAAATTCCCCCTATTCTTGTTATTATATCACAAGTGAATTTTATGCGCAAATAAATTTTAATTAATTTTTGTTTCAACCTATTAAAAAAGAGAGTTTAAAAACTCTCTCCTTTATAAAAGAATGCAAATCACCCCACCCTTACCTTCGTTGATAATTCTTCCAAGTGTTTTACGCATTTTCCGTTGTGCGTCCGTTGGCATCATCACAATCTTGGATGAGATGTTTTCGCCGACCATACTCGACAAGCTTTTACCCAAAAGGTTGGTTTCCCAAATTTTTTCCGGATTATTTTCAAACTGGTCGTTGAGATAGTTTACCAAGTCTTGACTTTGACTTTCACTGCCCACAAGCGGCGTGACTTCCGTTTCCACATCCACTTTTATTATATGCAAACTTGGCGCAACCGCCTTGATTTTGACGCCATAGCGGTTACCTTGTTTTACAACTTCCGGCTCTTGAAGAACAAAATCTTCCTGCTTTGGCACCACAATGCCGTAGCCGTTTTCTTCCACTTCATCCAGCGCCGCTTTCAGTTTGTCATATTCCACCTTTGCCGTCGCTAAGTCTTTGATATAAGACACAAGTTCAAAATCATCCTTGATTTCAAACCCACACTCGCTTGAAAGGACGGAATAGAAAAGGTTTTCCTTCGGCACAACGCTGAATCGTATCACACCTTCACCCATTTCAACATTAGAAAAGGTTATCGGGTCAAAACTCTCACTCTCGGTGAAAACCAAAGTATCTTTTTTGACATCGCCGATTTTGTTCACTTCGTTACCAAACTTCTTTATCTCGCCGACAATCTCTTTGATGATTGGATTCGAAAATGGAAGCGCGGATATCCACTTCGGCATATCCACCTTGACGCTAACAACCGGGAATTCCAAAAGGAGTTTCTCGAAAATTCTATCCACATCACCTTCCTTCATCTCTTTTACATTCATTGCAACAACCTGCGCCGAATATCGTTCTTGCAATGTTTGCGCCATTTTTTTGCTTTCCGCACTATTTGGATTTTTGGTGTTAAGGATAATAACAAACGGCTTGCCGGTGTTTTTCATATCTTCCACAATCTTTTCTTCTGCATCCACATAATTTCCGCGTTCAAGGTCGGTCACACTTCCGTCTGTTGTAACAACCACACCAATGGTCGAGTGGTCAGTCATAACCTTTTTGGTGCCAAGCATTGCCGCGATTTCAAACGGCATTTCTTCGTCCGACCAAGGAGTTTTGACAAGTCTTGGTTTATCGTTCTCTTTCGTGCCCATTGCACCGCTGACTAAATAGCCCACACAGTCAATCATCCTAACTTTTAGGTTGATTTTGTCAGCAACCGAAATTTTTACCGCATCGTTTGGTATAAATCGCGGTTGTGTTGTCATCACTGTTTTTCCGTCGGCACTTTGAGGGAGTTCATCAATCGCACGCGCTTTAACATTCTCATTTTCAATGTTTGGGATGACAAGTTTTTTCATAAATTCCGCAATAAAAGTGGATTTGCCAACCCGAACTGGTCCAACCACGCCAACATATATATCTCCATTCGTTCGCGATTGGATATCTTCATAAATTTGGTATTTTTCCATATAACCTCCACACACATAATAAAATATGCTTTTTTTGAAAATTATAGAACAAGATAAATAAAATATTGATTGTAATATGACAATTAGCAACATTACCGAACTTGACAAAAATCAACATAATTTGATATAATTAACGTATGGAAAACCTTAGAAATTTGACTCAAACTGAGCAGTTTACTCAATGTGCAAACATCATTAAAGAAAAATCGCTTGGTCTTTTAAAGGAAAAAGATGCAAGTGAAGTTTTTGTTAAAAACCAAGTGAAAATTAATAAAAATGTGGATGATTTTGTTGCAAGTTTAGGAAATATTGATGATGTGTCACCAACCAAATTTTATCAATACCTTTTAAAATTATGTGCTATGTTTAAAAATGCTCATTTGTTCGTAAGATATAAAAAAGAATACGAAAATCGAAAGTTTTTAAACCCTTCTCTTTTCCTTTTTAACAACAAAGTTTATACTCTTTGTGATAGAAAATTTTTTGAGATAGAAAAAATTGGCGGAAAAAAAGTAAAAAAAATTTGTCAATCTATGAGCGAATACATCTGCTATGAAACAAACGAGTGGTTATCAATTCAACTCAACAAGTTTTTAAATATGAACACTTTGTATAATATCTTAGGCATCGACCACTCTTTTGTAGAATTGAAAAATGGTCAAAGGTTGAAAATAAGCACAAAAAACGATTTCTTCGACACTTCAAATTATCTCCCACCCTACGACACTCCGCACGACACACAATATAGTTATCTTATAATAAAACCAAACATCATCAAAATAAATTATAGAACTTGCAATATTAACTTAAAGAATGATATTGATAAAATGTTCGAAGAAATTAAAGACAAAATAGAAAAAGAAAATATCACAAACTATATCCTTGATGTCCGTGGCAATACAGGTGGAGATTCAGAAATAATCGTGCCATTTTTAGAATATTTACATAATAAAAATATAACAGGTGTAACATTGACAGATAACTTAGTTTTTTCATCAGGAACTTTTGCAGTTCGCTACGCAAAAGAAATTCTTAACACAACCACAATTGGACAAGCACTTGGACAAGGCAATATTCGATTTGGTTAATCAAGTGGCAAAATCGTACTAAGCGATGATTTATTTGTTTACTACACAGAAAAGTTTTTTGATTTTAGTAAAACATTTAAAACTTCCGGTGCAATTCAACCCGACATCAGTGTTCCATTGACGATTGAAGATATACAAAATGAATATGATAGAACGCTTGACACCGCTATCAAATATATTAAAAACAAAAATCTTAATTCGAACAAAGAAATTATTTAGCAAATTAGTAATAAAAAATGATAGTTTGATGAAGAACTATCATTTTTTATACTTAAACGCACTTTATTATTTTGTCAAATCAAAACTCAAATCAATGAGAAAAAACAAGTCGTTGTCCGAAATCTCTTCCAAATTTATCGTTAACCAATGTTCTTTGTTCATATGGTATGCAATGTAGACACCCTTCTTTTTCAATATTGCATCTTTGATGAGCGGGTCGATTTTTATGTTGACTATATCCACTTCCCCACCGTCTTTTCCAAGTTTGGTTTGAGAAACATTCATCATAATGGCGAACCATTTGCGGTTACCTTTATGCCGAAAAACACGAGTTGTGCCGTCCTTGAATGGCAAGTCTTAAACCACACCATATTCTTCTTCCACATACTTGGAAAATTCTTCTTTTGTCATTCTTTTCCGTCCGTTTCCTCGGTTTCGTTTGAATTTTTGACGCTTACTTCCACCTTCTCTTCTACTTCCGTGTTTTCGACGGCATTTTCATTCACTCCTTCTTCCGCTTTTGCCTTTTTCTTGCTTTTTATTTTTTCCATTAGATTAACTTTGTTTTCCTTGCCCGTGAAAAGTCGTTTGATATTTTCGTGATGAAGAACAAAAATAAGACAAACATTAAACCAAATAAGAAAGATAATTGGAATAAAATTCTCAAATTGGGATAGGGTAATTAGACAAGTGGAAGTTATCGACATTGTCAGGATGTATATAAACGAAATGAGCGAGCCGTATTTCACCACAAACAACAAGAGTAAGAAGCATATCACAAAAACGATAAGCGATATCCACCAAAAATGCGGATTAAAGGTAAAAAGTCCGAAAGTTGACGCCACACCTTTCCCGCCTTTGAATTTATAGTAAACTGGAAAGCAGTGTCCAATTACGGCACAAATTGCCGTGATGAAATATGCCAAATCGCCTTCGCCGGCAAACAAGCGATTGACAACAAAATAGGCAATAAGCGCTGGTAAACCACTTTTTATCGCGTCCATAACAAGCGTTAAAACCGCTTCGCCAAAACCACGAGTGCGCAACATATTCATCGTGCCCGGATTACAACTTCCTTCTTTTGTTATATCCTTTTTGGCAAACGCCCACGAAAAAATTCGCGCAAAGTTTATTGAGCCAATTAAATAACCAACAATAGCACAAATTCCAAACGCTAAATATATCATTCTTCTTCCCTCCCCTTAAATACGATTTGAATTGGTGTTCCAGAAAAGTCCACTTTTTCGCGAAGTCTGTTTTCCAGATAGCGCTCATACGAAAAGTTGATGAGCTCCGGGTCTTTGCAAAAAAAGACAAACTTCGGCGGATTTGTGGAAACTTCGGTTGCATATAAAATTTTTGGTTTTTTACCATTTTTTGCAGGTGGTTCAAAATTTAAAATTGCATCTTGCAAAATATCATTCAAAACACCAGTCGTTATTCTCTTTGATGAGTTCTCATAAACCTTGTCCACCGTTTCCATAATTTCACTTAAACCTTTGCCGGTCAAAGCAGAAACATAAATCGCCACAAAATAAGACATAAACGAAAACTTTTCCTTTAAGATATCGGAAAATTTGTTTTTATCCATTGTTTTAAGGTCCCACTTGTTGACAACAATAACACTTGGCTTGCCTGCTTCGTGGACATACCCAGCAATTCGAACATCTTGCTCGGAAATTTCTTTCGACGCATCAAGCACAATCAGAACGACATCCGAATTTTCAATCGCGTTCATACTTCGAAGAACAGAATAACCTTCCACACTCTCTTTTTGCACACTACGCTGACGCCTAAGCCCCGCTGTATCGACCAAAAAATACTCTTTTTTGTTGCACCTAAACGGAATGGTAACTGCATCGCGCGTCGTCCCTTCCACATCACTCACAACCACCCGTTTTTTGCCGAGCAAACGGTTGATAATTGATGACTTGCCAACATTTGGTCGTCCGACAAGAGTGATTTTTGTTCCACTAACATCGTCTTCGCCAGTGTTTTCTGGAAAATATGAAATAATCTTATCAAGCACATCGCCAATTCCCCGCCCCTGTGTGCAAGAAATAGGCATCGGTTCGCCAAGCCCAAGGCTGTAAAAATCATATAAATTTGTGGTATCAAAATTATCAAGTTTATTAACCACCAAAACGATTGGTAAATTTTTTCTTCGAAACATTTTTGCCACTTCTATATCACCAAGCGTTACACCAACCGTGCCGTCTACCAAAAAGACAATAACACTAGCATTTTCAAGAGCCAAATCCACTTGTTCTTTAATTTCACTTTGGAAAACGTCTTCTGATTTAAACTCTACTCCACCAGTGTCGACAAGGGTAAATTTTTTTCCACACCATTCAGCGTCGGCATAGAGTCTGTCACGAGTAACACCCGCAACATCATCCACAATACTCAATCTTTTCCCGCAAATTTTATTGAAAAAAGTTGATTTTCCAACATTTGCCCTACCCACAACAGCGACAATTGGTTTTTCCATAGGTTAAATATATCATATTTCAAAATTTAAAGCAAATTATTTTTAAATAAATCACGCATCACCATTTAATCCCCGCAATTTTTGCTACAATTTGAGCAGTTGTGTAAACATTTTTTGTGCTTAATAAAGCGGTATACGAAAAATATGGCAAGGAGTATAACGATAATCGCCAGCAAAGCAATAAGGGTAAATAAAGCACCAAAAACTTCAAAGGATAACGAGATGTTATAGACGACAAACGCCAAAATGTAAGCCACCACAAGTTGCGTAGCGACGCCAAACAATGTCCACTTCAAACCAATTTCTTCTTTCATAACCGAAATTGACGCGATGCAAGGCGTGTAGAGAAGACAAAAAACCAAGAAGGACAGCACCGCCGATACAGACGGAAAATAGATGACGCTTGTCGAAATCATAATTGAAGATGAGATGAGTTTTGTAGCATTATAGTCAATGCCGTTAAACATCGCAATTGAAGAAACCACCACTTCTTTTGCCACAAGACCAGCAAGAAGAGCGGAGATAATCGCCCAATTATTAAATCCAATAGGTTCAAAAACTGGTGCTAAAAATTTGCCAATACTTTCCAAAATGCTTCCGCTTCCATCCAAGACGAATTGAAGTTTGAATGTAAAAGATGAAAGCAGAAAAATTATCACGTTTGTGGTAATCATAATCGACCCAACCTTCACCAAAAAGGTTTTAACACTGTTGGTCAAGATGTTGAGCACCCGTTTAAACGAAGTGATACGATAGGGCGGAAACTCTAAAATGAAAGTTTGGTTGTCACTTTTAAGAATAGTTTTGTTGAGAATATACGACACAAAAATTGCCACGACAACACCCAAAAGATATAAACCCATAATCACAAAAATATTCTTTGCACCAAAAAATGCCCCGCCAATGACGGTGTATATTGGAATTTTTGCCGAGCAACTCATATATGGACAAATCAGCGCAGTTTTTATTTTGCTGTTTTTGTTGTCCATATTTCGCGCCGTCATAATTGCCGTTGTTGAACAGCCAAATCCCATCAAAAGCGTGTATATACTTTTTCCAGAAAGTCCAACCTTGCCCAAAATATCTTCAAAAGTAAACGCAATTCGACTCATATAGCCACTGTCTTCCAAAATATTTAGGAAGAAAAATAATAAAGCCACTTGTGGCAAAAAGGATAGCACAGTGGAAACGCCATTAAATATAGCGTCTGAGAAAAGATAGTATATCCAACTTTCGCCCGTCACTCCTTTAAGCCAAGAAAGAATTGGCGAAGAAAACAAACTTAAAAGGTTGGAAAGAAGGTCGCTTAAATACGCGCCGATAAAAAAGAAGGTAAGAAAGAAGATAAAGGCTATGATAAGAAGAAAGAGTGGAAGGGCTAAAAACTTGTTTAGCAAAAGTTTGTCGAGTTTGCTTTGACCATAAACAAAATCCGCTTTCTGACAACTTTTCTCGATAACTTCATCAAGAAAATCAAATCTCGCTTCCGTAAGTATTTCCAAACTATTTTCCGGCACAAGAGAAAAAATTTTTTTGATTTCGCTGTCGCTGTATCCTTTTAGTTTAAAAAAACTTTCATTTCTTTCAAACGCCTTTATCGCAAAAATTTCCTTATCTTTTTCACCAAGACCATAAAAGTGTGCCTTCACCTTGCCAAAGTCGATTTTTTTAAGATATGGAAGTGTCTTATGTTCGCGTTTTTCCAGCAAACTTCTTTTAAGTTTATCGACGCCGACTTTTTTCTCGGCATTGAGAAGGAAGCAGTCACAACCTAAATATGCAGACAACTTTTTCTCGTCCACTTTAAATTTGACTTTCTTGTCGATTTCGTTAATGGCGATAACAATATCCAAATCTTCTTCCAAAAGACAGAGTGAAAGATAGAGATTGCGCTGCAAATTGTTACGGTCGCAAATATTGATGATTTTTTGATATTTTTTCTCTTCAATTATCTTAAAGGAAACTTCTTCTTCAAAAGAAAGCGGCGAAAGAGAATATAGCCCCGGCGTGTCGACCAAAAGGAAGTTATCATCGCCAATCTTTATTGCCTTTTTCTTTTCTTCCACAGTCACACCGTGCCAATTTCCAATATGCTCATTTGACTTTGTGAGTGCGTTATATAACGTTGTTTTTCCAGAATTTGGATTTCCAACCAAAAGAATTTCTTCCATCGCTTTACTCCACAAAAATATAACCCAAAAGGTCGGTTTTGATGCTTAAAATATAGCCCCGAATTTCCACCAAAAACACTTTTTTGAGAATGGAAGAGTTGAGAATTTTGATTGCTTGTCCTTTGATTATGCCGAGTTCAAAAAAGCGCCGAACAACTTTTTCGTTCTCGCCTTCGACCTTGACAATTCGATAAATGGTGTTCAATTTGCCCTTTGTTAATGGTATCATATATAAATTTATGGCAAAAAAGAGCGTAATATGAAAAAAATGTAAATATTGTGTCAAATTTGTTGCCAAAACACAACATTTTGTGATATTATTGCCTTGAACAAGGAGAAAAAATTATGAAATGTATTTTTTGCGGTTGCGAAGATAGCAAGGTTTTGGATAGCCGAAGCACAGACGAATCAAACTCCATTCGAAGAAGGCGCGAATGTCTTAATTGCGGCAAACGGTTCACAACATATGAAACTGTGGAAACTGTGCCAATTTTGGTTATAAAAAAAGACGGCTCTCGCCAACCTTTTAATATTGAAAAAATTAAGTGCGGAATGATTAAGGCATGCGAAAAACGCCCTGTTAGTATGGCACAAATCGAAGAAATGGCAGAAGATATTGAGAAGACCATTCAAAATTCGCTTAATCAAGAAGTGAAGTCGAGTGAAATTGGTGAAATGATAATGGAACGCCTTAAAAAAGTGGATGAAATCGCCTATGTGCGCTTTGCTTCCGTATATCGTCAATTTAAGGATGTTACAAACTTCATTAAACTCATCACAGAAATGTAATTTAAAAAACAACAATAAAACCGCAAATTTTGCGGTTTTTTTATGTTTAATTTAAAAAAATGATTACTTCTTTTTTGATGCGCCGAGAACATACGGCGCTTGGTTGTTCGTGGCATAAAGTTCCACCAAAATTGTGTCTTCGCCAACTTTGACAATCTGAGAAATTGGAATAAAAAGTTCCATTCCACTTTTAAAAACATTCCAAAAATTACGCTCGCCCGGAACGACAATTCCCTGCAAACAACCCGACTGCAGATTGAAGCATATGTCCACAATATGCCCCAACCTTTTTCCGTCAACCACATTAACAACTTCTTTACACCTAAGTTCCAAAAATGAAGTTTCCATATTGCACTATATGTTGAAATTTGTCAAAAAATGACACCTTTAAAATATTTTGCGCGGCGTCATTTTGAGTTTATTATTTTTTAAGGTTTTACCATAAATAAGATGTAACAATGAATACTTAAAAGGTGAAACAAACACAATCTAGAAAGTGACACGATCACTTGATTGGAAACAACCTATTGACAATATAGAAAGTAACACAGTCACTCAAAGAATTTTTTGAGAGTTTTTAAAGCGGTTTTTTCAAGACGCGAAACCTGCGCCTGACTTATGCCAACTTCTTCACTCACTTCCATTTGTGTTTTGCCGACATAATATCGCATCAACAAAATTTCCTTTTCGCGCTCGGTAAGGTTTTTTATCGCATCATTCAGCGTCATTTTCTCGACAAGATTTTCGTCATCGTCTTTATCACTGGAAATTTGGTCCATTATTCTCACTGCTTCGTTGCCGTCGTTATAGACCGGTTCAGAAAGTGACACAGTTTCGCTTATTGCATCCAGCGCAAAAGTCACATCTTCAAGTGGCAACTCCAAAATTTTAGCAATTTCTTCCATATTTGGTTCACGGTTTTCCTTTTTGATTATCTCTTCCTTAACTTTTAAAGATTTGTATGCCACATCACGAATAGAGCGACTCACCCTCACTGAATTGTTATCGCGAAGATAGCGCCTTATCTCGCCAATAATCATTGGAACGGCATAGGTTGAAAATTTAACATTGAGCGTTTCATCAAAATTATCAATCGCTTTGAGAAGGCCAACGCATCCCACTTGGAACATATCATCCGCCTTGTCCGATTGTCCCGAAAAGCGTTGCACAACAGAAAGCACAAGTCGAAGGTTTGCCACAACAAATTGGTCGCGCGCAAACTCGTCTCCTTCCTTAACTTTTTTCATCAACTCCACAATTTCAGTGTTTTTAAGTTTTGGTAGAAGCGAAGTGTTGACGCCAGAGATAACAACGCGATTTGCCATAATTCCTCCTAAAAACTTTTAAATTGTTTTTCACGAATTTAGGAAAAATTATTCAAAAATCACAAAAAAAGACAAAAAATATCATAAAAATAAAATTATTTTAAAAAAATAGGTTAAAAATTAAAGAATTTATTTATATAAAATCATTATAAATTCTATATTATCGAATTTTCAGAGATTTTTTATTCTTAAAATTAAAAATATTTTTGTTTTATTAAATTATATCTGTTTTTTCCAATTTTCTTTTTAATTTATTTAAGATTTTTTTCTCAATTCGAGAAATATAACTTTGGCTTATTCCCATAAGTTCAGCAACTTCTTTTTGCGTCTTTTCTTCCTGCCCATTCAGCCCAAAGCGGTAGACCATAATTTGTTGTTCGCGGATATCAAGTTTACTCAAAATTCCAAAAAGTAGTTGCTTGTCGGTTCCAATTTCCAAACCCTTCGACACAATATCTTCATCCACAGGAAGAATGTCTTGAAGTAAAAGTTCGTTGCCTTCACCGTCGGAAGAAAGTGGTTCATCCAAACTAACTTCGTTTTTAATGCGCGTGTTTTTTCTTAACTGCATCAAAATTTCGTTCTCAATACAGCGAGAAGCATATGTGGCAAGTTTGATGTTTTTGTCAAGACTGTAAGTTTTGACCGCTTTGATAAGACCAATAGCGCCAATTGAGATTAGGTCTTCAAGTTCAATTCCGCTCGTTTCGAATTTTTTTGCGATGTAAACGACAAGGCGGATATTATGTTCAATCAGTTTGTCGCGTGCAACATTATTCCCTTTTTTTATCTCTTCCAAAAGCACCAACTCTTCTTCAGCATTAAGTGGTTCAGGAAGTGCTTGGTTTCCACAGATATATAGCACAAAATCTTTCACATCTTTTAATTTTTTTTGGTTCAAAAATTTATATAAAAGAACTTTGATTTTAAGAAAAAATTTCATATTCTCTCCTTTTATGCGAATGAATTATTCAAAATCATTTCATAATTTTTGAAGTTTTTTAAGCAAAGTGCCAAAATCGGTTTTTCCACTTCCTTGTCTCCCACCACAATTTTGTCAATCTCAAAAGCAAGCACTTTACCAGAGTTCGTCACTGTTCCTAATGGTATGAAATGCGCAAGTTTAATGTCAGACTTGTCAAATTTGTTTGCTAATATTTCCGCCAAATCCACATCAAATAGCTTTTGAAAAACTTTATAACTGACAAGACTCACCGGCCGCTGCGTAACGGGGTCGAAAAGTAAATTGCCGGTATCCAGAAAACCTTTGAAACTCCACTCTTTCCCTTCATTTTCAAGTTTAACTTCAAAACAAAAATTTTCTATGGCTTTGCGCCTATTTATAGATCTTAATAGAAAAT
This sequence comes from uncultured Lachnospiraceae bacterium, assembly GCA_964521165.1. GTDB lineage: Bacteria > Bacillota > Clostridia > Christensenellales > UBA1242 > Caccovivens. The sequence goes on along the minus strand of CAZFRA010000006.1, from coordinate 18,925 downwards.
TAAAGATTAGATAAGTTATTATAACGATAATTAAGACGATTAAGGTATGAAGTTGTCCAAACGCCTGAATGAAAAAATACGAAACACCCCCATAAAGAAAGGTACAAAAGAAAAAAGTAAAATATATTTTTAAAAAAGTGAGAAATTTGGAATACGAAAATGTTATTGAAACTAACACTATAGCAAGCAAAATTTTCAAAATAAACTCGGCATAAGTAGATAAATTAAAAATAGGAAGAACCAAAGCCACAAAACTTCCCAAAATTGAGGCTAAAAAAATAAATCTACATTTGATTTTCAAAACTTTTGCTGTGGTTTTAAAAATAAGAAAATCGATTATGAAATTTTGCAGAAGAACATACTCAACAACAATTTCCATTCCTTCTCCTTATTGCCATTCTATTAAAAAATTTAAGAAAGATATTAAGAAAAAAAGAGAAAAAATGAAAGTTTTAACACTCTTTTTGTCAAATTCCACTTTAATATTGACAATTTAATGGATTTGTGATAAAATGTGGTTGTTAAGGGGGGCTTATGACTACAAATTTTGATAAATATATAAAGAACTATATCAGTAATAGTCGAGTGATTCCAGATCTACTTTTAAGTCCGATTCCATACTGTTGCGATGAGAAAGGAGAATTAAAAGACGAAATTGAAGGATCAATCTATAATTCCGACACTTATTATCAAAGAAATGTCGACCGTTTAGATTTTAAGGAAACAATTTTCTCTCACTATTTACGAGCAATCAGAATTCTTTTTAATGGTGACGAAAAACTTAAAAGCAAAGATAAGATTCAACAAGCCATAAATCAAGAAAGAATTAATTGTTTGATTGAATTTTTGTTGCTTGAAACTGATAAATGTTTAAAGAACTATAGGAAGTTAGAATTTAACACAGAGGAATTTGCGAAAAATAATCCTAATTTACCAAAGGAATTTGTTAAAGAGATGCCATATGTTGTGGCATATATCTCTCTAAAAAGAGGTTATGGTATTGATTATCCGGCAAAAATTTTTGACGAGAAAAGTAGAAACAATTTATTATCATATGTATGCAAGGATGAATATGATAAAAAGACAAAGGATGTCGATCTCATCTTGTCAATAGGAGAAAAAATTGGAATTCCTTATGATAAATTTTTGAAAAAAGACGACAAAACTCTTATATAAACTAAATAACAATGCAAATAATCGAGTTTTAAAACCAACAAATAAAACACCTAAACTGTAATAGTTAAGGTGTTTTATTTAGTTTTTTATTAACTTATTTTTTACCCTTATTTCTTATTTTTTCAATCCATGGTGGAATTGATGATGTCGTTGGATTGATATCCACACGCGAAGATTGTTCGTTTTGTTCGAGTCTTACATCTCCTTGTTGATTTCGTCCCCAAGGGTCAAAGTCGTTTTTCTTTTCTTCTCTTGGTTCTTCTTTTTCTTCTGGCTCTTCAACTTCTTCCTTTTCATCTTCCACAAACGCTGGGTTCTTAAAACCAGTTGCAATAATGGTGATTTCCACTTCGTCGTGCATATCTGGGTCGATGCTGGAACCAAAAATTAAGTTACAACTTGGGTCGATAACTTCTTGCACCATTTTTGCCGCTTCATTTACTTCACGAAGAGTGATATCGCTGCCACCTTTGATATTCATAACAACACCAGTTGCGCCTTCAATTGTCGTTTCAATAAGTGGCGAAGCAACCGCTTGTCTAACCGCTTCCAATGTTTTGTTTTCGCCTTTGCCGCGACCAATGCCCATATGAGCAAGTCCGCGATTTTTCATAACCGTTTCAATATCGGCAAAGTCAAGGTTAATCATTCCTGGGAAGACGATAAGATCAGAAATCCCCTGAATACCTTGTCGCAAAACATCATCAGCATACCTAAACGCTTCCACAAGTGTTGTTTTTTCTGGCAGAATTGTGAGAAGTCTTTCGTTTGGAATGATAACAATGGTATCGACATATTTACGAAGTTCATTTATGCCCTTTTCAGCATTTTCCATTCTCTTTGGATTTTCAAATTGGAAAGGTTTTGTGACAATTCCAACCGTCAAAATTCCAAGTTCTTTGGCAATTTGAGCAACAACCGGAGCAGCTCCTGTCCCTGTTCCACCACCCATTCCGGCAGTAATAAACAAAAGATCGGTCCCTTTCAAAATTTCGGTCAAAGAAGACTTACTTTCTTCAGCAGCCTTTCTTCCAATTTCTGGCACAGCACCCGCACCACGACCGCCAGTCAATCTTTCACCAATTTGCAATCTTTTTTCCGCTCTTGAAATTAAGAGAGCTTGCTTGTCGGTGTTGATAGCGACAAATTCAGCAGAAGCCACATTTGCTTCAATCATACGATTGACAGCATTGTTTCCACCGCCACCAATTCCAAGCACCTTAATTTTGACGATTGATGTTGGATTAAATTCTTGTTGTTGATTTTCAAGTTCCATAAAATTCTCCTTTCTTTCTTATATTTTAATACAAACAACAAATTTTTGCAAGTTATTTAAGAAATTTATAAATTATTCTTCGCTTGCGAGTGCAGAATTGATAAGTCCGAGAACTGCGGAAAGTTCCGGTTTATCCAAACTTGGCACTGGCGGAATTCCATAAGAAACATTTCTACCTAAGCATTTTGCGAGATAGTCCTTCCCGCCCTTAATTTTTGTGATACCTGCACCACAAAGATAAATTGGATAGAACGGCACATATTCTTTAGCAAAAAGTCTTATACATTCATTTACTGTGGATGCAATAATACCAATTCGATAACAAAGCACTTCGTTGACGAAGTTAAGTGGAATTTTGATTGTTTTTCCGCCAAGCGTCACAAGGTCGTATGTGTCGTTTTTATCACCACGCACAGAAAGCACGCTTTCTTTTTTCAAATTTCTTGCATCGTTGTAACTTATTCCGCACGCTTCGGATAAGTCGCTGGTTATGTAAGACCCACCCATTGAAAATGAAGTGAGATTGGTAAGTGCTTCGCCTTTAACAAAACTAACCGATGTGGAACGCGCACCGACATCAATCACAATACAAGTTCGTTCACGCTCTTCTTTTGGAAGGATAAACATACTCTCTGCCAAAGGTTCACTCAAATATTCCACCTGCTCAATTTCCAATTTTGTCCAAATTTTGTTAAACATTTTGACAAATTGTGATTGTACCATAATAATGGAAAGCTCTGCACCTAAAGAATATGCTTTTTGTTTGATTGGGTTTTGAATATTTTTGTTGTCATCTAATTTGAAAGATATTGGATTGACACAAACAATTTCCATATCTTCGACATAATGATTTTCAGATGCTTGGTCAAACAATTTATTGATATCTTTTTCGTTTATTGAATGTTTAAATTTGAAGTTGATTTGTTCTTCGCAAGTGACTACTTTGGAAAATTCCGCTGGAACACCAACATAAACTTTTCTGATTTTCTTTTTGTATGTGGAAGAGATTTGAGAAAAAAGTGTCATCACGGCATCATAAACATAAGCACTTTCAATAAATTCGCCTTCAAAAAATCCGGCATATTCCACAGATGCCTTCGCTTTGACAACAAAAGTGTTATTAAGCCCCCGTTCTGCAATTAAACAGGAAAGTTTTGATGAACCGATTTCCACAACAGTTACGCATTTTTGTGCCATATCTCTCCCCTTTGTGCGGATATAAGATAATATATCTATATATATTTTAAAAGATATTTACCAAAAAGTCAAATAAAATTTATAAAAATTTATAAAAATTTACTTTTTTTCATAATTATGCACAATTATTGAAAATGTTAAAATAACTTGCTTTTTGTCAAGAATTTGTTTATACTTAAAACGAGGTATTGATATGATTGACATAAATTTGATTAGAACGAACAAAGAACTTGTGAAAGAAAATATTCGTAAAAAATTCCAAAACGAAAAACTTCCACTGGTCGATAAAGTAGAAGAACTTGACAAGAAAAACCGCGCTTTAAAGCAAGAATGTGACAATTTGCGCGCGTCGAGAAACACTTTGAGCACTCAAATTGGACAACTTATGCGCGAAGGTAAGGCGGAAGAAGCAAACCAAATTAAAGACCAAGTGAAAAAAAACAACGAGCAAATTGCCGAAATTGAAAATGAACTTGTGGAACTGGAAAATGAAATAAGAAACATTATGCTCACTATTCCAAATATCATCGACAACAGTGTTCCTATTGGCAAAGATGACAGCGAAAATGTGGAAATTGAAAAATTTGGCGAACCAATTGTGCCAAACTTTGAGATCCCCTACCACGCCGACATTTTGGAAAGTATCAGCGGACTGGATAAAGAAAGCGCTGGCAGAACAAGTGGAACGGGTTTTTATTATCTTATCGGCGATGCTGCTCGCTTGCACGAGGCAATGATTGCATACGGCAGAGATTATATGATTGAAAAAGGTTTCACATATTGCATTCCACCTTTTATGATTCGAAGCGATGTTGTCAACGGCGTGATGAGTTTTTCTGAAATGGAAGCAATGATGTATAAAATTGAAGGTGAAGACCTTTTCCTTGTCGGAACAAGTGAACACAGTATGATTGGTAAATTCAAAGGACAAATTATAAACGAAAAAGAGTTACCTATCAAAATGACATCCTACTCTCCTTGTTTTAGAAAAGAAGGTGGCGCGCACGGACTCGAAGAGCGCGGACTCTATCGTGTTCACCAATTCGAAAAACAAGAGATGATTGTTATTTGCAAACCAGAAGATAGTATGGAATATTACAACAAAATGTGGCAATACACTGTTGATGTCTTCCGCAATCTCGACATCCCAGTTCGCACATTGGAATGTTGCAGTGGCGATTTGGCGGATTTAAAAGTTAAAAGTTGCGACGTGGAAGCGTGGAGCCCAAGACAAAAGAAATATTTTGAAGTCGGATCTTGTTCAACGCTTGGCGATGCACAAGCAAGACGCCTTGGAATACGTGCAAAAGGAGAAAGTGGCAACTATTTCCTTCACACCCTAAATAACACCGTACTCGCTTCACCACGAGCACTTATCGCACTTTTGGAAAATAATTTGCAAAAAGATGGTAGTATAAAGGTTCCAAAAGCACTACAAAGTTATCTCGGCGGCAAAGAAATTATCTATCCAAAAAAATAGAAATTAGACAATTTAGGATTAAAAAAGAGTGGGAACACTCTTTTTTTTTTATATTAATCTCCAACATAAACCAACTTGTAATAAAGGTCGGTCACACTCACTTCTTGAAAATCATTCAAAATGAAATTATCAATCAAAATGTATGAGTTGCATAGGCGCTCATATGTCCAAATCTCGCCTTGCAACGCATCACCGTTTTCATCATATAAAATATTTCCATCATTATCGTAACGATAATCATAAACCACATTACCTTCGCCGTCCACAAGTTGTCCTAAATCATTTATCTGCACATAAAGTGCACTGTCAACTGCAAACAAAAGTTGGAATTTTTCCGCAAGCGCAAAATCAATATTATTTATCACAAATGTTCTGCCAGAAAAGGTTTTGATTGTTATGTTAAAATAAGTTTTGTCCGTTATTTCAACATAATTCGTACCAAATGTTATCGATTTAAAATAACCTTGTTGCTCGGTTAAGTCGCGGTTGTTTCTCAAAAGTGCGTCATAAATTTCCTTCACACCTTCTTGCTCCACTTCCAAAAAGTCGCCGACACGAATTTCTTCATTCAAGATGTTTAAATTTTCAAGAAGAATTGGATTTGTTTTTTCACTCTCAAAACTATTCTCAATCCTAAGCACACGCAAATCGTCGTCGCAAATCAAATATTCCGCGTCCATTTTTATGGCAAAAACTTCTTCGCGTTCGGCAATATGAATAACATACCGATTTGGAAAAACCGTTTCAATATTGACAACTTCAAGGTAGGCAAAATTTGGATTTTCAAGCGCATAGTTGTTTATGTTCTCAATATACTTACTCTTTCCATCAAACAAAACACAAGCGCCAAATTGAAAATCGCCTGCTTCCACAATCTCTTCTTCGGTTACGTCCAAATTGAGAGTGGTAGTCTTAAAGTCCACTGTGACCGTGGATAAAGCAAACAGTGTCCAGAATGAAATCAAGATAACTGCCATAATTCCTACACAAACCGAAAGAGAGATAATTGCTTTTTTACTCAATTTTTATCCTTTTAATTTCAGCACCGAGTTGTTTATATTTTTCTTCCAACTGCTCATAACCTCTGTCGATAAAGTGGATGTTGTGGACAGTGGTATAGCCTTCCGCCATAAGCCCCGCCATAACCAAACCTGCACCTGCGCGAAGGTCTGACGCGTAGACATCGGCGCCAAACAATTTTTCCACACCGCTGACAATCGCGAGCCTATCTTTGACAAGAATATCTGCTCCCATTTTGGTTAACTCCATTGTGTGATTAAAGCGATTTTCAAACAAGTTTTCTTTGATAACAGATGTTCCGCTTGACAATGTTTGCATAACCATAAACTGCGGTTGTAAGTCGGTCGGGAAATATGGATAAGGAAGGGTTTCAACAAATTTATATGCCAAATTGCGCCCCTGTGCTGTCACTATTATTTTATCATCTTTTATCCTAAAATCGCAAGCACTTTCTTTAAGAATATTAAGCAAAAATTGATTATCCTCTTTTCGAAAATTCGAAATTTCCATTTTATCACCACATAAAGCGCCCAAAATGAGATGCGTGCCGGCAATTATTCTGTCAGGAAAAACGCTAAACTGTCCGCTATGTAATTTTTTGACACCGACAATTTTGATTATGTCACTACCCGCGCCGGTTATTTTTGCGCCAAGTGTGTTGAGAAAATTTTGAAGTTCCTTTATCTCCGGCTCTTTTGCAACATTATACAATATCGTTTCGCCTTCAAGTAAAGTTGCACACATCATTAAACTTTCGGTAGCCCCCACACTCACCGACGGAAAGATAATCTTGCCCGCCTTCATATTTTCCGCATTACAATATATGTAGCCGTGCTTTTCAATAATTTTCACGCCCAAACTTTTGAAAGTTTTGAGATGGATATCAATCGGTCGCGTGCCAATTTTGCAACCACCTGGATAAGAAATAACCGCCTGCCGAAATTTTCCAAGTAAAGCACCTAACAAAAAAATTGACGCTCTTAGTTTTGCGGTTAGTTCGTGAGATATTTTAGCGTTTTTTACACTCTGTGTATTTAAGGAAAAAACTTCCCCTTCTTTCTTTATTTTCACGTCCAGAACTTCCAAAATTTCACACATATTTTTTATATCTATAAAATTTGGAACATTAGTTAGAACTACTTCTCCGTCGCATAAAATTGAAGATGCCAAAATTGGTAAATATGCATTTTTGGATGCTTCCACTTTAATCTTACCAGACAACTTTTTTCTTCCGCGTATTAAAAAAACTTCACTCATATAAAATTATATGGAAAAGATAGTTCTAATGTTAACTCAAAATTTTTCCTTGTCGACAAAACAAGTAGTTTTTCGCAAAAAATACAAAAGATTTAATAAAAAACGGCAAAAAAACACAAAAAAATTGATTTTTAGAGAATTTTTGTCATTTTTTTTATTTTTTACAAACTATTTCTCTTTATGACTTTTTCTATGCACATTTAAACAAACTCCAATGCCTGCCATAAACACCGCCACACTTGTGCCACCGCTTGAAATGAACGGAAGTGGAAGTCCGGTTGGTGGAATTGAACCAGTGACAACAGCGATATTTAAAAGTGTTTGCACGGCGATTAAAATTCCAACGCCACAGGCAAGCAAACATCCAAATCTATCCTTGGCATTAAGTCCAATTTTAATTAAAAAATAAACCAAAATTCCAAAAATGAAAAGCAAAAATAGTGAGCCGATAAAACCAAACTCTTCACCAATTATGGAAAAGATAAAATCACTTTCAGCAAATGGTAAAAAGAGATATTTTTGTCTTGAATTGAAAAGTCCGACACCAAAGAAGCCGCCGTTGCCAAGACTGTATAGCGATTGGATAAGTTGAAAACCTTCTCCTTGTGGCGAAACCCACGGGTCGAGAAAGGCAAACAATCGCTTCATACGATATGGTTCAGAAATTATCAAAATAGGAACAGCCGCGACAGCAAGTCCAGTGAAAAGAAGAGTATGTTTTTTATTTATTCCACCAATAATAAGCATAAAAAAAGTAACAAAAGCAAGACACATCGTCACACTCATACTCGGTTCGATAATAACAAGCAAACATAATATTCCTGCCACAATAAGCGCTGGCAACAGACCTTTAAAAGTTTTGATTTTGTCGTGATTTTCTGAAAGATATGCTGCAAGAAAAAGAATAAGTGCAAATTTTGCCAGTTCAGACGGTTGAATTGATATACCTAAAAAATTCACCCACCGATTTGCGCCATAACTTTGCACGCCAAAACCCGGCACAAACACTAAAACGAGTAACACAACTGACACAGCAAGAATAATATATCGAAATTTTTTCAAAATATGATAATCAAAAAAAGTAAAAAAGAGCATTGCAAACACACCTAGTGCCACACCCAAAAGTTGTTTGAAAAGAAAGAAATATTCATTGCCGTATCTAACTTCAGCGGTATAATAACTTGCGCTATAAACCATTAAACCCCCAAACGCCACCAGCGACAAAGTTATTAAGTAGACAAAAAGTGTTGTTTTGTCAATTTTTTTTAATTTTTCTACGTTTTTTGTCGAAAAAATACTCAAAATTTTCGCCTTTTCAATTTTTCTCATTAACAAACTCCAAAACAATTTCTTTAAATTTTTCTCCGCGCTCTGTATATGACGAAAACTCATCATAACTCGCGCACGCCGGCGAAAGAAGAACTATATCTTTATCTATCGCACTTTGCACGGCATAGCGACACGCATCAGCAAACTTTGGAAAACTCCTACAACTTGTTTTATGTTTTAGCGCGCAGTCAAATATCACCTTTCCTTCTTCACCAAACGCCACCACTTCTTTAATTGGAAAGCGAAAAATCTCATCATATGGATATCCCTTACCTTGTCCACCTGCAAGCAAAATGACGCTTTGCCCCGCGAACGCCGAGAGAGCATTGATAGTTGAAGAAATATTAGTCGCCTTACTATCGTCGATATATGTCACACCTTGAAATTCACCAACAAACTCCATGCGATGCGATGCCGGCTTAAAGTTTGATATAACATTTTTGTAAACACTCGCTGGAATTTTTAAGTTAGACAAACAAGCCACACTTGCCAAAATATTTTCCAGATTTTTCTCACCTAAAAGTTTAATATCAGTAAGGTCAACAATTTTATTTTTTTGACAAAAGATGGCGTTATTTTTAATAAAAACACCCTTTTTTATCGTTTTTTTAGTGAAAAATATCGTTTTTTTGTCACGAATAAGTTTTTTTGAATTTTCATCATCCAAATTAAGAATGCAAGTTTTCGCCATTTCCACCAACTTATTTTTCGCCTTCATATATTCCTGCATATCTCCGTGCCAATCCAAATGGTCTGGCTGAATATTCAAAACCGCACCAACTTCGCACCGAAAAAGTGAAGACGATTCCAGTTGAAAACTTGAAACTTCGCAAACTACCCAACTATCTTTTTTGGTTCTGCCATAAAAACTGGTGATTGGAAGACCAATATTGCCACAAAGGTAAACATCTTTACCAAACTCTTTCAAAATTTTGTGGATGAGCATACAAGTCGTTGTTTTGCCGTTCGTTCCCGTAACGGCAATAATTTTCCCTTTAACAAAAAGGTAGCCAAAATCAAGTTCAGACAAAATTTTTGTCTTATTTTCTTTTAACTTTTCAATTATTTTATTCCCTTTTGTCTTAACACCCGGACTCAAAATGCAATAGTCAAATTTAGTGTCGAAATTGTCGGTATAACCAATTTGATTTGCGTAATTCAAATCTTCATCATAGAAAAAGATATGTGCTCCGAATTTGTTTAAAAGTTTAATAGCACTTCGCCCGCTCTCGCCAATACCATATACCAAACACTTTTTGTTTTTAAAACTTTTTTCTCTTATCATACAATTAAGTATATGCTTAATGTGATAAGAGAAATAACCAATGTTATCATTGAATAGGTAAAAACGATTCGATTTTCGTGCACACCCTTCTGTTCAAAGTGATGGTGGAGAGGCGCCATAAGAAAAATTCGTTTATGCGTCCGCTTGTAATATAGCACCTGCAAAATGTCGGAAAGCGCAGACAAAACAAACATTATCCCCATTATCGGTAAGATAAGTTCCAGTGACGACAAAACGGCAACCGTACCAATAAACCCACCCAATGCCAGCGAACCGGTGTCGCCCATAAAAATTTTGGCAGGATAAACATTGAAAATCAAGAAGCCCAAAAGTCCTCCGCAAAGCGAAAAGGTCATAAGTGCAAAATTGCTCATCTCAACACTTTTGAATGTCGTCAAAATTACACCAAAAAAGATGAGATAGACAAAACTCACACTACCCGCAAGCCCATCCAGCCCGTCAGTCAGGTTCACACTGTTTGTGGTCGCCAAAAGCACCAAAATAACGAGTGGAATGATAAAAACGCCAATATCAAATGTAACACCAAAAAAATTTAGGCTTGTCCTGCCCGAAAAAAAGACATAAAGCGACACAATAATCGCAAGGCCAAGTTGTCCTATGATTTTTTGATATGGTTTTAGTCCTTCGTTGTGATGAAAGTGCACTTTGATGAAATCGTCAAGAAAACCTAAGAGCCCATAACCGAAAGTTACGACCAAAAGAAAAAGTGAAGAGAACCGCTCTTCCGGCAGCAAAAAACACAACCCGCACACGAGTGCAAGAAGAAAAATTATTCCTCCCATTGTTACCGTCCCTTCCTTGCTTTTATGCTTGTCCACATAGTGCAAAATGCTTTGCGACGCCTTGAACTTTTTACACATAGAAATAACAAACGGTGCCAGCATTGCTGAAAAAAGAAGAGAAACAAGGGTGCATAAAAGAAACCTAATTTCCATATTTCTCCTTTTCTTCCACTTTTAAATCACCTTTGATGACATTGTAAACAGCGTTAAAATCGTTGTAATCTCGCTTTTCATCACCTATGATTTGATATTTTTCGCCACCTTTACCAGCAATAACAATAACATCATTTTCTTTAGCAAAATGGATGGCATTCGCAATGGCAGTCTGACGGTCCAACTCCACAAAATGCGCTTTTTTCATCCCTTTTTCGATATCTTTGACAATTTTTTCTGGACTTTCTTTACGCGGATTATCGTTCGTCAAAAAGATATGGTCGCAAAATTTTTCGGCTATAGCACCCATTTTGGCACGCTTATTACTGTCACGATTACCACCGCACCCAAAAACGCAGTGGAGTTCTCCGTTGCACACTCCCTTAGCAGTAGACAGCACATTTTCTAAACCATCTGGCGTATGCGCAAAGTCGATGATAATATATTTCCCTTGATATTTCAAAACATTGAAACGCCCTTCCACCGGGTTTATATATTTTAAACTCTCCACAACTTTTTCCACTTCAATTCCAAGGCTGGAAACGACAGATAGACTTGCCAAAACATTTAGAATGTTATATTTCCCCACCAAATTTGTGTCAATTTTGAGCACACTATCAAGAACATTGGCATAAAATTCAGCCCCTTCCATTCTACTTTTAACATCAACTGCAAAAACATCAGCTGGATTGTTAAGTCCATAAGTTATAAACGGCACATCAATCTTATCGATATATTGCCGAACGCTTTCATCGTCCACACAGACAACCGCACTTTTGATGTGGTTGCTGTTTAGAAAAGAAAGTTTGCAATCGCGATAATTTTCCATTGTACCAAAATAATCCAAATGGTCTTGTGTGATGTTGGTAAGAACACCCACATCAAAATGCAATCCTGCCACTCTCTTTTGACTTATTGCGTGCGCTGACACTTCCATTACAACATACTCAACACCATCCTTTTGCATCATATCAAAACATTTCTGCAAATCGTCAGCATCTGGCGTCGTCATCGACAAGTCAATTTCACGCCCGCCGAACTTAACGCCCATTGTGCCAATCGTGCCCACCTTTTTCCCAAGGCTTTTAAGTTCTTCACAAACAAGATGTGTGCAAGTTGTCTTACCATTTGTTCCAGTGATACCAATAAGCTTCATTTTGCTTGCTGGATTATCATAAAAATTGGCGCACGCGGATGAAAAAACAGAGTGAACATCGTCCACCAAATATAAATTTTCAACAGGAAGACGATTCTCGCTTACCACCGCCACAGCACCTCTTTTAAGCGCCTCCTTGCTATTTTGAACACCACTCTCATACAACGAAGATAGGTCGAAAAAAATATCGCCTTCTTCCACCAACTTGCTGTTTTTCTTTATCTCATTAAAATCTCTCATAGTCGAAAAATTGTTTAAAATTTTAGCATCTTTCAAAATTTTGCTAACTAACATACGCCACCCCTTTTCTATATTTTAATATGTCGCAAAAGTTTTTTTGTTGCAAAGACAAAAAAAGATAAATTATGACAAAATAATTTTGTGTTTTGTCGCCTTTTGTGATATTATTATTAAAAGGAAAAAATATGAAAAGAATTGAATTTATCAACAATCCTACACTTTTGATCAAAGACAAAGTGTCGATTGAAAAATTAAATGAAATCGTGCTGAACGATAAAGACGCCCTGATTAAATTTGAAGAAGAGAAATATCACAACCAAGTTATCGATTTGGTTATTGATTTTTTGTCTTACAGCAATAAAAAAATAATTTTGTTATGCGGTCCAACATCTTCTGGAAAGACAACCACTTCAAAAATAATTAAGCAAAAATTAATTGAATTTGGCTATAAATCTGTCGCAATATCCCTTGATGATTTTCTCGTACCACTCAACCAGCGCGAAGTTTTGAAAGACGGTTCGCTGGACTGGGATAGTTTCGCCACCATCAACGTCAAACTTTTCAATAAATTTTTAAAAGAATTGGTGGAAAACAAGGTGGCACAAAAACCAATTTATAATTTTGTTAAAAATAGACCTGAAGATTTCACACAAGAAGTGAAAATTGATAATAACACCATTTTGATTGTGGAAGGCTTGCACGCACTTAACCCAGAACTTATTCATTATAAAAAAGGCATAGATAGCACATACAAAATTTACATCTCACCAAACTCGAATTTTTATTTAAAAAACAAAATAGTATTGGAATCAAAAGACCTTCGTCTTATGAGAAGGTGTTTGAGAGATTACTATCATCGTGGCGTGAGTATCGCTCAGTCAATGAACACTTGGAAACACACAATTGAAAGCGAAAACTTGTATATTCATCCATACAAAAACACGGTTGATTATATCATCAACTCAACACATCGATATGAACTTATGTTATATGCAAAATATTTAAAACCGCTTTTAATGCAAACAGAAGGAAATCGCGAAATTTATCACCTAATTAAACCTTTGGACGCATCAGAAAAATTGGATAAATCTTGCATCCCTGAAAACTCTTTGCTTTTAGAATTTGTTGACAAAGATTAAAAAATATTAAAAAATCATTAAAAATATTTAAAAATTGCAAAATTTTTAGATGTTTTTTATTTTTTTGCATTCAATTCATCGATTTTTTCAAAAATATCCAATGCTTCACTGTCGAACGCAGAGAGATATTTTTCTCGCGCCGCGCGTTCACAACCTTCTTCAATCAAACAATTCAAAAAGTCCCTAAACGAAAACAAGTCGTCAAAAAGATAAAAACCTAGAGAGCCAGGTATGCTGTTAAGTTCGTTTACAAACAATTTTTGCGTTTTGTTATCCAAAAGAAAATCCACTCGCACAACTCCAAAACAATCAAAAATACGATACACCTTCTCGGTTAAATTTTTGATTTTTATGGCAAAACTTTTTTTTACTTTTTCAAAATTTTCGCTCTTTTCTTTTAGATATTTATCCTTAAATGAAAATATTTCATCATTTTTGGAAATTTTCATCACTTTTGAAGTTTTAAGTTCGTTGTTCATATGAACACACGCACAGTTATATTCAGTGAAGTCTTCTAAAAACTTTTCCACCAAAATCCTTCGGTCAAATTTGGCACAAAAAACAATAGCATCTTGCAACTCCGACTTATTTTTGCAAACTTGAATACCAATTGAACTTCCAAGGTTCGCCGGTTTCAAAATTAGCGGAAATTTGATTTTGCAAGAAATTTCTTCAACCAATTTTTCTTCCTTACCCTTAAAGTCATTTATATCAAATGCAAAATATGGAAGATTTGGAATTTTTCGCGAAACAAGCACATCTTTGGTAAAAATTTTATCCATGGTGAGTGCGCTCGATTTCAAATTGCAGCTTGAATATGGAATATGCGAACATTCCAAAGTGCCTTGAAGCCCACCATCTTCTCCAAATTTTCCGTGCGTGCACAAAAGCGCAAAATCCACCGCCTGAAATTTGGTATATTTGCCATTTTTGCGAAAAGCAACATACGGTTTTCCACTTACCAGCGTCAAATATCGACACTTTTTAACTCGCCTATTAAAATCTCCATAAATTTTTGCATCGCGAAGATTATCTCCCGTCACAAAAATACCACTTCGCGTGATGTATACAGGGATGATTTGATAAAGTTTTTCATCAATATTTTTCAAAACTTGCACCGCAGTTATGATAGATATGTCGTGTTCCACACTTTCTCCGCCAAAGAAAACCAAAACTGTCTTTTTCATTTTCACCTCTTTTTTATATATGTCTTTGGGTGAATTTTTGTCATCGATAATTATCCGGCAAGTCATTCTCGAAGAGTACAACATCTCCTTTCTGAAGCAAATTTTTCAAAATATTCTTTTGTTCAACACGCGAATTTGCGTAAAAGATGTGGTTTTTGTCAAAAGATTTGTGTAAAAGTCCTTCAGTTAACGCCAGACTGTTAACTTTGTTCATTATCACAACATAGTCGCAAACGCCCGCCATAACCTTGCCAATCTCATAATTCATCTCATATTGCTTGTCACCAAGTTCGACCATGCCCGGCGTGACGATGATTTTTCGCCCCTGAAAATGCGATATTGTTTCCACCGCTTCTTTAAAACCGACAAAATTGCTGTTATACGAATCGTCGATAATGTTGGCAAAACCTTTGATGAGTTCCATTCGATGCGGTATGCTTTTGAAATTTTCTATCCCTTTTTTTATGTCGATAATATCCACACCCAAAAGATATGCAAGCGACGCCGCCACAACAATATTATCGACATTAACTTTGCCCAAAAGATTGGTCGAACAAGGCAACGTCTTGCCATCAATATGTAAAACAAAATTGGTTTTAAAGTCTTTAAATTTTATCTCGGACGCATAAGCAAACGAATTTTCTTCAGCAATAAGATATTTTTTCTTTTCACACTTTTCGTAAAGCTTTTTGTTCGAGTCGCTTTTTGAGCTGATAATCATAAAATTTTTGACATTTTCACACATCTCAAATTTAGTTTTTTCGACACACTCCAAACTTTTGAAGGTTTCGATATGACAATTGCCAACCGGCGTTAAAATGCCATAGTCCGCACCGACAAGTTGACATAAGAAGGCAATATCACCCTTGTGACGCGCTCCCATTTCCACAATAAAGAAATCGTCTTTTTCGGTGAGATCTTCTAAAATGGTTTTTGAAATACCCATTGGCGTGTTGTAACTTTTCGGCGTCGCGCAAACTTTGTATTTTTGCGATAAAATTTGATATAAAATATTTTTCGTGCTAGTTTTTCCAAAACTGCCAGTTATGGCAATCTTTTTACATCTCATTCCAGCAAGTTTATTCTTTGCTTTTTTGAGATATTTTTTGATGATTAAAACTTCCACAGGATATATCAAAATGTGGCTTAGAATAAGAAAAAGTGGCAAAAGGATTATGCCTAAAAAAATCATAATAAGATAAACATAATAAACATTAAGAAAGTAAAAAATCAAAGAAAAATTAACAAAAATTAACAAAAAATTCAAAAAAATACATCTTTTTAGCCGTTTTGTGAATTTTATTTTATTTTTGTCGCCAAACGACAAATTGAAAGTTAAAACATTTTCGACAAACTTTTTGAGTTTGTAACCATCTAGTTGATAGGTTTTAAAAAGTGGCAAAGAAATAAAAACAAAAAAGATTGCATATAAGAAACCATATAAAAACGCCATCACCCCTCCTTTAAAAATTCTTTTAACTTGTGAACAAAAAGATATTGATTGTCAACGAAACAAAAGTGTGAACCGTTTGGAATTATTTCCAGCGTACTGTTCTTAATTTTCTTATTAAATTTTTTCGCCATATAAAGTGGCGTAATATCATCCCTTTCACCGAAAATAATCAGAGTTGGTGCTTCAATATTTTCTAGATAATCATCTAAATGTGTTTTAACGATATTGTTAAAAACCTTTCGCATATCTTCGCCAAGTGCAAGGTAATCACAACTGCCATATTTTGACACATCCAAATGCAATTTTTTTCTGATTTTATAATTCGAAACTTTTATGTAATACGAAATTTTTCGCTTCGGTTTGAGTCCAGCGCTATCAACAAGCACAAGTTTATTTACGCGACTTTTGCAAAAACACGCCACCAGCAAAGCTACTCGCCCACCAAAAGAGTGTCCGATAAGATTAATTTTATGTATGTTCAAATGTTCACATAACGACACAACCATTGTTGCATAAGAAAAAATCGTCCAATCTTTCAAATTTTTATCACTCTGACCAAACGGCGGAAAATCCAAAAAAAGAGAAGATGAGTTAATATGTTTTTGACAGAAGAAAAGCGATTTATAACTGGCGCCCCAACCGTGAAGGTAGACATTCACGATTTTTGTTTTCTTATCGATAAACCTATAAAATATTTGACAATTCTTATAAACAAATTTCATACTCTCATTTTATGCTTAAAAATTGCTGAAAGTTATGGTTTTTACTTTTAAAAAATAAAATTTTCCTTTGCTAAAATTATTGGTAAATCTCCTGCGCCAACAAAAACAAGCACAGTGTGATAATTAAGATGCGAAAAATAAGTCATAAGATCGTTGAAGTTTTCACAATAAATTGGTTTATTTTTCAAAAATTCACATAATTTTTTAGCACTCACGCCAGCAGATTCTTGCTCGCGCGCTTCATAGGTTTTGAACAAAACCAAATTTTCCACAGAACCTAAAACATCGACAAATTCACTCAAAAGATTTTTGGTTCGAGAATATGTATGCGGTTGAAAAATGAAAGTTATTTCCCTATTTTTAAAAACTTTTTTTGCTGTTTGAATGGTGTTTTCAATTTCCGTCGGATGATGAGCGTAATCCAAAATAACATCTTTAAACATCGAGCAATCCATTTTTTCAAACCGAAGTTTCACTCCTTGAAAACTTTCAATACCAAAAAATATTTCATCTTCTGGAATTTGCAAAAACTTCGCCACACGATATGCCATAATAATATTTTCCACATTTACATCTTCACATATGTTCACACATAAATCTCTTATTTTATGCGCCACATTTAATTGAAATTTTTGGCTATTTTTTGCTTTAATAATAATTTTTTTTGCACTTTTTCGTGTTTTTTTACATTTTTTTTGAGTTTTATGGTAAATTTTTTGATAATTTTTATCATATTTTGATAATTCTAATTTTTGCAACGCAAATTTATAACATAGCGAAAAACACAGTTTTCCAGATTTTGAGTGATAAATATTTTCCGCACAATAACACGATTTTCCCTCAAAAACTCTTCCACTTTGTCTTTTAAATTTTTCAAAAGATTTAAGTTGATTTTCGAAGGTTTGAAAATAGTCAAGATGTTCAGGCTCAATATTCGTGACCACAGCGATATCCGGAAATAAAAACAAAAAATTATCAAAATATTCACACGCTTCCGTCACAAAATATTCTCTTCCGCCACATACAAAATTCGAGTCCTCTTTCTTTAAAATTCCACCAAGATGCAATGTCGGATTTCTCTTTTTCAAGATGTTATAAATAAGAGCAGTCGTGGTAGTTTTTCCGTGAGAACCAGCAACCGCAATAACCTTTTGATATTTTTTTGCAATTTCACCTAGAAGTTCCCCGCGCGAGATTATCTTTTTACCAAGACGCACAGCAAAATTTAAATCCGCGTTATCCTTCTTTATCGCCGACGAAAAAACAACCACATCACTTTCTTTCACTTTTTTAAAATTTTTATTATGAAAAACTTCAATACCTTCTTCTTCCAGTAGTGCATTTTCCGTGTTCGCATCGCTCCCGCACACATCATATCCACACTTCTTTAAAAGAACAGCAAGCGCACTCATAGAAATACCACAAATTCCAATAAAATAATACTTCATAAATTTTTTTATGATTTTTAAAAAATATTTGATAATATACTCAAATTCTTTTGAAAAAAATTTATTATATGGTATAATTACCTTGACCATAGAAGGTTAATTTAAAAAAGGAAGGTAGAACAGGTGAAAATAACAGACATTAGAGTAAGACTTGTAAACAACAATGAAAAACTCAAAGCGGTTGCTTCTGTAACAATCGACGACGAACTTGTTGTTCACGACATCAAAATCATCAATGGTAAGGACGGATATTTTCTTTCAATGCCATCCAGAAAAACACCGGAAGGCGAATTCAAAGATATCGTTCATCCAATCAAAACTGAAGTTAGAGAAAGTTTGAAAGAAATGATTCTTGCCGAATATGAAAAAGCACTTACAAGCGAACAAGAGTAATCGTTGATTCGTAACAAAATATGTGCTAAAAAGTATGCAAAACGCATACTTTTTTATTTCAAGTTAAAATTAAATATTTAAATAAATCATAAAATTAAAAAATTACTTGACAACTCCCCCCCCGTGTTATAATAGAAATGAACTTAAGAATGAGAAATATGACATCACATCATTAAATAGAAGAGAGATAAGCAAACTTATTACAGAGCAA
>CAZFRA010000005.1:0-53243 GCA_964521165.1 uncultured Lachnospiraceae bacterium | reverse complement strand
TTGCAACCAGCGTGTATGGTATGCGTTTCACAGTTAAATTCACCGAGTTTGTTTGCTTATAATGGTTATTGGTTTGGCGGGTCTGAGTGGCGTAGGCGGAGTGTATCTTCGTAAACTTAACAAAGAAGGCAATGTCAAAACTCAAAGACATTGTCTTTTTTCGTGCTTTTAGCCGAATTTTGTGCGTTTCGTGCTTGAAATTTTTATAAAAAGGTTTACAAATTTTCTTTTTTGTGATATATTATTTATAACCTTATAGGAGGCAGTATAATGGTCGATAAAGAAAAATGCATCGGTTGTGGAACTTGCGTTGCTATTTGCCCAGTTGAAGCAATCTCTTTTGACAGCAATGGTAAGGTGGAAATTGATAAAAGTAAATGTATCCATTGCGGTGCTTGTCAAGCAAGTTGTCCTGTGAGTGCAATTGATTTAGATAAATAGGTGGTTTTTATGGAAAATATCGCTTTTATTGAATTAACTGAAAGAAAAATTGAATTGAAAATTATTCAAAGTCGTGCTGGAAGATATCGCATTCTTGAAGATGTGGTGAATAACTACGATTTAACAAACGACATTATGGGAGATTGCCTTTTCTCTCCTAAATCACGCACTGATATTCTCAAAATTTTGAATATCTATCGCTACACCATTGAAACTTTCTCGGTGAGTAAAATGGTTGCTTTTGTTTCCAATATTATTGTTAAGGCGAGAAACTATCGTGGACTTTTGGATGAAATTTACACTCACACAGGTTTCAATTTCACTTTGACAGGCGACGAAGAAGTTATCAAGGATATCTATCAAGCAGTGGTGTCGAAGATTGATAATTCAAAGGGGACTGGCGTTTATGTCGCTGGCTATAACACATACCTTTTTAAATATACAAGACGAAGTGTTGTTGATTTTACTGTTTTGCCTTATGGTTACATCAACCTTTCTCAAAAAAGTGAGAATTTTGATGAACTTGTGCAAACGATGAAAAAAGAGTTGAAAGATAGTCCAATCGTGAAATCTTTTGAAGAAGAAGCGCTGGTCGGTGCCGGCTTTCCTTTTGTTGATATCGCAAAAATTGCCAAAAAATTGCAAAGGTATCCAATTGATGTTGACAACAATTATCAACTTTTGTCAAGTGGCGTTGGGAAGGTTGTTGATTTTGTTAAGGATTTGGATGTTGACAAAATTCGCAAAGTGAAAGGTCTTTCTAGTGAAAGTGCGGAAAGTTTGAAGGGTGGTTTGGCGATAATTAAAGCGCTTATTGAAATTTTTAATGTGGAAGAAATCACTGTTAGCGATGCCACTTGTTTGGATGGTAAGATTTTGGAAAATCTCGTTGGTGCGCCAGCAGAGAAATATAGTGATTTGCTTCTCAACAGTCTTGACAATTACTATGAATTCAAAAAAGAAGGGCTTTCAATCAACGCAAATGTTTATAATATGGCAGTCCTTCTCTTCAAACAGTTGAAAGTTGTTCACAAACTTTCGAGAGTTTATGTAAAACCGCTTAAAATCGCGTCATATATGTTTGATTGCGGAAAATATATTGATTTTAAAGACTATGAAAAACACGGCTATTACACCATTTTGAATGCTAACATTGTCGGCGCATCACAGAAGGATATTCTCATCGCAGCGTTTAGTTGTTTATGCCAAAATCTCGATAACTTCAATTTGCCAGAAATTATGAAATATAAAGAATTGTTAACTGATGAAGATGTTGATGCAATAAGAAAATTAGGTGTGTTGGTGAAACTGGCAGTTTATCTCAACTCTTCAAGAAAAAATATCATAACCGACATTGTTTGCGATATTTTGGGTGATTCCATCATTATGAAAACGGTGGTGAAAAGCGATCCTTCTTTTGAAATTATGCAGAGTATGAAATTGGCGGATGATTTCAAAAAGACTTTTAAGAAAAGTTTGCAAATTATTTAAAAAAATATCATAAAAGGTTTTATATGGCAAAAAGAAGTGGTATTGGTAAAATTTTTACAATTATTGGTATCTTACTAATAGCAATTTTGCTCTGCTATTTCTCTATTAGCATATATCTTTACTTCGGTGATTCAAAAAATGTCACTTCCAAACTTAAAGTGTGGAATTTGATGTCAGACGAAAATATTGCGGAACTCTACTTTGGTGTTTCTTATCAAATTGAAGGTGAGAATGTTTCGCAGTTTGGTGTTAATGTTCATCAAAATGGCTATGTTTTAACTTTGTCAGTTGACCTTGATAGCGACGAAACTTACACTTTGTATCAAAAAAATGGCGCAATCTATGGCGGAATGGTGGTTTTTCTTGACGAAGATTTAGGACTTGCGCTTATCAAACTTTTTGATTTGCAAAATCCAGAGAAAACACTTTCACTTTCCTATGTGGAAATTGGTGATATTTCTTCGTCGATAACTTCTTACAACTCTTCTTACATCTCGATTGGCTGTCCTTTGGAAGAAAGTAATGTTTTGTCAGTCAGCGCTGTTTATGCTGGAGAATATACCAACTACCTTATCACAACTGTGGACGATTTGAATGTGATTAAGTTTGTAAATGCAAATCCATATTATTTCACGGTTAACGACAGCACAGAATATAGTTTTGGCGGTCTTTTCAACAAGAGTGGTGAAATTCTCGGACTTTATTATGGTACAATTTTGGGCACATACAATGATGAATTGTATGTTGTTGATGTCAGCATCATCAGTGAATTTTTGGATAGCGTTGTCAACTCGACTGATTATCAAAACGCACTTGTGGACGCACTCGTCGGATTTGATATGTATCAACTTCAAGCGTATCTATATTGTTCAATTGAAACTTCTTCAAAATATTACATCTACTTTAACGGCAATTGGATGACTTTTTCGGATAATCTTCTCTACACTTACCAAGGAGGTTCAGATGGTGTTTATCTAGCGGAAGATTTTGTTTATAACGGCGTGACTATTCCAGCGGGAAGTTTTATTACAAGTGTGGTTTATGGCGAAAGATCGTATGTCATTTCCACAAAATCCGATTTGTTGAAAATTTTTTACACCGCACAATCGGGAAATACAATTAAAATAACTGCTAAAAACATCGACACGCAAGAAGTTTTTCGTACGAATTTGACGGTGATATAAAAAGGAGGATATATGAGAAAATTTAAGTATGCAATCGAAATGGGCGGTGGCTTCACAAATATTTATGTAAAAGGGCAGGGGCTTGCTCTCAAAGAGCCAACTCTTGTTGCTGCCGAACCGACCGAAGACGGTTATAAAGTTATCGCGCTTGGACAAGACGCAAAAAAACTTATTGGTAAAACCAAGGATAATATCGAAATTTTCACTCCTTGCGTATATGGCGAACATTCCAATTTTGAATATAGCGTGGTGCTGTTAAAATATTTTCTTTCCAAACTTAATTTCAATGACTATGAAGATAATGTCATTTTCTTGACACCTTGTGGAATCACCGCTCACGAAAAAGATAATATTTTGCGTGTGTGTGAAGCGGTAAATATGGGTTATGTTGAACTTATCCCAGCAGTTATTTGCTCTTGCATCGGAGAAGGTCGAAAAATCGACGGTTCAACCGTGAATATGGTGGTGAATATCGGCGGTACTTACACCGATGTTGCGGTTATCAATATGTCTAACATTTTGAGGGGCGCTACTTTATCGATTGGCGGAAAATCAATTGATGCTTCCATTGTTAACTATCTTGCGTATAAGGAGAATTTGGTCGTCGGGCTTTCAACCGCAGAAACTCTCAAAAACGAAGTGGGAAGTTTGTATGATAACGACACTTTGAATATGGAAATAACCGGTGTTGATGCCAAAACTAAATCGCCAAAAAATGTGCTTATGCATTCGTATGAACTTAGATACGCTATTGAACCATTTTATAGCGAAATTGTGAGAGCAATTGACACGACCATTAACACTCTTGCACCGGAAGTTGTGACGGATATTATCAATAACAAAATTTTGATGTGTGGTGGTTGCTCGAAAATGCAGGGACTCGACAAATATTTTCGACAAAAATTAAAATACCCAGTTGAGATGTCAAGCGACCCAGATTATGTGACCATTCTTGGTGCGGGAAAACTTTTGTCAGATCCTCAATTTTTAAGTGAGATTGTTAAGAATTTATAAGAATGCAACTCTGGTTGCATTTTTTTATCTATTTTTTCAATATTTTTCACTTTGACACTTAAAGACAAATTACGACAAGATAATTTAAACCTTTATTTGTATAGGTAAACTTTTTGTTTTATAATTGAGTCGAGGTGAAAAAATTTGGCAAGAAAAATTGTTATAACAAGTGGTAAAGGTGGAGTTGGTAAAACCACTGTTTGTGCGAATTTGGGAGTCTATTTGTCGAGATTAGGCTTTCGTGTTTGTATGCTTGATATCGATATCGGCTTAAACAATTTGGATGTTGTTATGGGCTTGGAAAAGCAGGTTATTTTTGATATAACTGATGTGGTTAGTGGAAAGTGTCGAGTGAGGCAAGCGCTCGTGCAAGATTTAAGTTACCCGTCGCTTTATCTTTTGCCGTCGTCACATTCTTATGCATCGTCAAAAATCACCGGTGAACATATCAAGAACATAACCGATATTATTGAACACTCTTTCGACTATATCCTTCTGGATTGTCCTGCGGGTGTTGAAGCGGGATTTCATCGCGCGGTTTATCCAGCGGATGAAGCAATAATTGTGGTTACTCCACATCTTTCGAGTTTGCGAGATGCCGACAAAGTGATTTCAATTCTGTCTTCATATCACATCGAGAACAAATATCTTGTTATCAATAGGATGCGTGGCGATTTGCTTCTTTCGGGTGATATGCTCAATATTGAAAGTATTGTTAAGGCGATGAATATATCTCTCATTGGTGTTATTCCCGAAGATGATAGTGTTGGAAAAATGTCGTCAGACGGCAGAATTTTGACAGACACTGAAAGTGCGCGTGCATTTACTTTACTTTCAGAAAATATTCACAGTGGCAGTAAGAAAATTTTTGATTGCACTTATAAGTATCGTGGAATTTTAGGTTATTTCAAACGCAACATCAAAAAGAGAGTTTAAAAGGAGAAAGAAATGGAAACTTTGAGATTGGAAGAAATATTGGTTCGTGATAAATTTGAAAATGTAAATAATATTTTAAAAATTTTACAAGACGAGATTACACCAATTGCTAAAAACTATTTTATTCTCTCTAACGATCTTATTGTTAGATGTAGAAAAGATAAGGATAAATTTATTTTCAGTATTGAAATGATTGCCGAACGAATTAAGCCATTTGGAAAAATCTTATAATTTTTTCGAAACAAGCACTATTTTTTAGTTTTTTTGTTAAATTTTTATTATTTTTTAACCTTTTAATTGATTTTGTTTTTATTTTGTTTATGTTCAGAATAAAAAATAACAGCCTTTTAAGACCGTTATTTTTAGAAAGTTTTTATTTTGAAAAGTATACCATTCCGTAACACCCCGGACCTGCGTGAGTGCCAACCACACAACCGATGCCGTGATATTCAATGTTTTCAGGGTTAACATCAAGTTGTTTGCAATACTTATTAACAAAATTTTCGATATTTTTGCTGTCTGCGGAATAGCCAAAATAGATAGGATAATTTTTGTCGCGATTTTTAACGCAGTCGAGCAAATATAAGTTTGCTTGTTCGCCACGCTTTTTGGCACAGTTGACAACTTTACCGTTTTCTAGCGAGATGATAGGTTTGATGCCAAGTACGGTTCCTAATGCTGCCGCTGCTCCGCTTATTCTTCCACCTTGCTTCAAATATTTCAAATCGTTGACAACTGCCACAAGTTTAATTTTTGATTTAAGTTTTTCCAATTCATCAATAACTTCTTGCGGGGTACGCTCTTTTTCTTTGATATATTTAACAATTTCCATAATCAGTGCGCCTTGGGCAAAAGTTGTGACTTGAGAATCACAGATGTAAACATTTTTCATATTGAGATTCTCCACCGCATTTTTTGCTTGGGCGATTGTGCCGGCAAGGTCGGACGAGATGACGATTGTCAAAACGAAATAGTCTTCTTTATTGCAATATGGCGTCAGTGCAGTTTCAAATTTATATTGATTTGGCTGACTAGTTTTTGGGATTATGCCAGTTTTTTCCATTTTTGAATAAAACTCATCGTTTGGCAATCCTTCTGGGAATAATTCTCCATTGAAATTAAGTTCAATTGGCAAAATTGTTATGTCGTTTTCTTTTACAAAATTTTCTGGCATATCAACTGATGCTTCAGTTACAATTTTATACTTCATTTTTAACTCCTATTAAAGCATTTATAGTGTAACAAATCTTCTGCCGCGTTGGCAAGCAAAATGATCAAAAAACATTAAAAACTTTTAAGTATTTAGTCGGTGTTTATGAGATTGTCAAAGACGTATTCATATATGTTTGGTGCTTGCTGACGCCACTTCTTGCAACACTCTTCCGCACTCTGCCTTGTTGGTGCTTTGACCTTAATTTCAAAGAGTGGTGTGGAAATCAAACTTTCATAAATTCTCATTGTGACCAGATAAGCGCCGTCATCGCTGTCAGTGTAGGATGCATAATATTCTTGCGATATTTTAATATTCATTCTGTTCGCTTTGGCGTATTCCATTATCTCATCTCGCAAATTGTTTGGAATTCTCTCATAAAAATAGGAAAGGCAGTCGCGTCCTTCAAAAGTCAGGGTATAGCGCATC
Source organism: uncultured Lachnospiraceae bacterium (assembly GCA_964521165.1). Classification (GTDB taxonomy): domain Bacteria; phylum Bacillota; class Clostridia; order Christensenellales; family UBA1242; genus Caccovivens. Next base: position 46,538 of record CAZFRA010000005.1, on the reverse strand, counting down.
TCGCCTTCTTTGCACTGTGTTTTATAGATAAGTTTTGCTTCCGAAAGTTGATACAAAAGATCTAAACAATCCATATAATTCAGCCAGTTGTTTTTAACTGAACATATCTCAATGATAGAGTTTTCGGTGAGAGGCATTTCCACCTTATCCATAACAAACAAAATAATAAGTTTATTTGTAACCGCGTCGTAACTCATTTTTTCTCCAATAGAATTTTATCACGAATTAAATAAAAAATCAATTATCTTTGTATTTTAATTTGAAAATTTTTAAATTTATGTTAAGATAAAAGAGTTAAAGGGGGCTTTATGGAAGATTTTAACAGAGTGGAAGTGGAAAATTTTGTGATTACTTGCAACGATATGTTGAGCGGAAAATTTTTGGATATTAATAAAAAACTTAACGAAGTTTTAAACACGATAACAAAAAGTGATGATATTTTGACTTTTCTTGCAGATGCAATTACTGATTTTGATGAAGAAGAAACTTTTACTAAAGCGTTTGTTATTGACTCTAAAACTAAAAACGGGAGATTTATTGCTCCGCATAACGAAAAAGAGCGGTTGGTGCTCACGGTGACAGTTTTTAATGATATTCAAAGCGGAAAAATTAACATAACAAGATTTTTGGAAACTTTTTTCAAGGAAGGAAAGTTGACACCAACTCAAAACTTTCTTGATAAATTTATAAGACCATTTAGAACTATCATCTGTAAAGCTTTTGGTGTGGACGAGAATGTTACTTTAAGTGAAGTGGAAGAACACAAAAAGCAAATGAAAGAAAGAGTGATGGAAGAAAAGAAGTTGGAAGAAGAAAAAGCATTTGAAGAACAATATCCGCAAATCGATACTCTTATTGCAGAAGTTCAAAAGGTGTCACGCGAAATTCTTTCAAGATTAAATTTTGAAAAGAAGAAAAAAGACCAGTTGGAAGATTTTGAGTTTATCTTAAATGCTCTTTTGGCAAGTTGCGAAACCAAAAATTTGCTAATGATAAATGGGTTGATTGTTGGTATTAATTATGTTTCGGAAAAGTTTAAGAGTGTTAAATATTTGGTGCGTGATTTGAATGACTTGATTTATGATTACTATGACTTTTTGGCAAAAAATTCGCAAAAAAATTCAAAAAATTTAGAAAATTTTGATGATTTTAACGAAAATTGGGATGAAGAATAAAATTTTTGAGAATAAAATTTAAAAGCGGACGTGAATGTCCACTTTTATTTTTTGGCATTTTATATACCGAATTTTCATATTATTTTATATGAAAAAAATTTTTGTGATTAACTTTCGCCGCTATTATGTCAATTTCATCATCATTCTTATGCTTTTTACCGTGGGAACTTTTGCTGTGCTGGGAGTGAGTATTGTTTCCACTTCCACTGTTATCAATGGCGTGTATTATAGTGGCAATGAAGATAGTAATAAAATTTCTTTGATGATAAATGTTTATTGGGGAACGGAGTATATCGACGATATACTTGCGGTTTTGGATAAATATGACGTCAAAACCACCTTTTTTGTCGGTGGGACTTGGGCGGTTAAAGAGAGTGATATGCTCCAAAAAATTTACGACAGTGGGCACGAAATTGCCAATCACGCTTATTCTCACAAAGACCTTGATAAACTCTCGAAGGAAGATATTGAAAAAGAAATTTTGACCACACACGATATCGTTAAAGACCTGCTTGGAATTGATATGAGTTTATTTGCGCCGCCGAGTGGAGCGTATTCTAAAACTACAGTGGAAGTTGCTAGTACGCTTGGCTATCAAACAATTATGTGGACGCGCGACACAATTGACTGGCGAGATAAAGACGCTGAGATTATCTATGAGAGAGCGGTAAAAGACGCCAAAGGTGGTGATTTAGTTCTTATGCATCCAACCGAAAAAACTTTGGAAGCGCTTGAAAATATTATTATAACTTTGCAAGAGCAAGGTTTCAAACTTACAACCGTAAGCGACACTTTATTATAAAAAATTGCTATTTTTTCATATTTTTTACCAAAAAAATCGATTTTTTTGCTATTTTTGCTCGTTTTTTTACTATTTTTTGATTTTAGAGATATAAAATTTTTGCTAAAATTATTTTAATATTTTAAATTTATATCTAAAAAAAGTTTGAAGATTTTGTTTAAAGTGTTATAATTAAGTAGAGGTTTGAGTAATGGCGGTTTATAGACTAAATTCCAAAAGGAAAGACAAAAAAAATGTAAAGAAGATTGTTGGATTCACCCTTATCGGCGTTTCATCTTTTGTTTATCTTTTTTTGACGGGTATTTGGGATGTAATGTTCACTTTCCTTTTGGGAACCTTTGGCGTTTTTGCTTACGCACTTTTTTTTATCTTGTTTGTTGTTGGCTTGGCGCTTGTCAACAACAGAAAATATGTAATGAGTATGCGCTATCTTCTTTCTATGTGTTTTATGGTCTTTTTCCTTTTGTGTATAATTCAACTTATCATTGTCGGTCCGGCAGGCGAACTTAATTTTGGTGAATATTTGGCACTTAACTACACTCTCAAGTGGACAGCTGGTGGAATTATCACCGGGCTTGTGACGACATCTCTTCTTTTCCTTGCAACAACAGCGGGAGCGTATATCATTTTGATTTTGGCATTTCTTTTATGTTTGGCACTTTTTTTGGATAGCCTTAATGTTTTCAAAAAAGTGGAAAAGAAAACTAAATCTATTGAGGTGAACGAAAAGAAAGGATTTGTTAGAGAAAATAAAGTTGTTGAAGAAGAAAAGGTTACAGAAAAAGAAGAACCAAAAGAAGAAGTCAATGTTGTTTTGAATGGTAACTTGCAAGAAGAAGTAAATAAGGAGGGGAAAGCTCTCACTGCTCGCGAAATTTTAGGTTTGGACAAAAAGCGAAATACGGCATATGAATACGCTCCAAAAACAGAAACAAAAACGACACCGAAGAAAGAGTTTAAGTCTATACGCGAACTTATTTTGACGCCGCCAGAAATAAACTATGAAGAATACTTTAAAGATTTATCCAAAAAGGATGCACCAAAGCAAAAAGAAGTTGAAGAAAATGTACAAATATTAAAACAAGAAAGAATGGATTTTGGAACCACTCCAAACTTCCAAATTGAAAGTAGTTTTGAAAATTATAATAATCAAATTGAAGTTAATCAAGTAGGTAGTGATGAATTCCAAAATGTCAACAATCCTTTTGTTCGCGAAGAAAGTTTTATGGAAAATGTGGAAGAAGTTAAGAGTGAAATTGAACCTATGTCTGACATTATCTCACACGCTGACGATATTATCCGTTCCGCTGTTATAGAAGAAAAGGCGGAAAATTCAGAAGAATATGAAAGTGCTGTCGATAATAATACCGTCGATTTAAACTCGAGAAACTCTTTTGAAAGGCGGGATAGTTTCTTGCATCGCGACAATAATTTTGCACCGGAATTTCCGGATAGGCGAGATAGATTTTCGTTAAGACGAGAAGAAAAAGTGGAAAAGCAAGAAGAACAACCGGAAGTGGAAGAAGATGAAGGTCCGTATGTTTACGAACGCCCTTCGCTTGACCTTATCACAACAAAGTCGGTCGACCTTTCCACTTTGAGTGATGATGTTGCAGAAAAACGAGTACAACTGGAAAATACTTTGGAAAATTTTGGAATTCCTGCAAAAGTTCGAAGTGTTGTTGTTGGTCCTGCGGTTACGAGATACGAACTTGAAATGCCGGCGGGTGTTCCAGTCACGAAAATTAAGAATCGTGCAGACGATATTGCGCTTTCCTTAGCGACGGAAGGTTCGGTAACAATTGAAGCTCCAGTGCCGGGGCGTAGCGTTGTCGGTGTGGAAGTGCCAAACAAATCAATTGCCACTGTGAGTCTTCGCGATATTTTGGAAAGTCGTGAATTTAGAGAAAGTTCTTCGCCACTTACTTTGGCGCTTGGAAAGGATATTTCTGGCAATATAATGGTGGCAAATATGCAAAAACTTACGCACTTACTTGTGGCTGGTTCGACGGGTTCAGGTAAATCGGTTTGCTTAAACTCTATCATTTTAAGTATTATATACAAATCTTCACCTGAAGATGTTCGAATTGTGCTTATCGATCCAAAACGCGTTGAATTTACTTCTTTTAACGAACTTCCACATCTTATTATGCCAAATGTTGTATGTGATACTCAAAAATCAATCAACACACTCAACTGGGCTATTAACGAAATGGATCATCGTTTTGAAATGTTAGGGCTGGCAAGAGTGAAAAATATCGACGAATACAACACCACGCAAGATGTTGTTTCTGGTAAAGTTAAGAAAATGCCGTTCATTTTGATTATTGTCGACGAACTTGCCGACCTTATGATGACAGGTAAAAAAGAAGTGGAAGAAAAAATTATCCGTCTTGCACAAAAGTCGCGTGCGGCAGGCATTCACCTTATTCTTGCCACACAACGACCATCCGTTGATGTTATTACTGGACTTATCAAAACAAACATACCATCACGTATTGCTTTTGCAGTTACCAGTGTGTTCGACAGTAACACAATTTTGAGTCGCGTTGGTGCTGAAAAACTTCTAGGTAAAGGCGATATGCTCTATTATCCTATTGGTGCGCAAGATCCGAAGCGTGTGCAAGGATGCTTTATCACAACAGCGGAAACGAATGATATTGTTGATTTTGTTAGAGACAACAACAAGCCAATTTTCGACAAGAAAATTGAAGAACAAATTGAAAATCCAAACAAAAATGCGAATGGTGGCGCGGATTATAATAACAATTTGGATGAACTCTTTCCACTTGCTCTTAAAATTGTTGTGGAATGCGGGCAAGCGTCAACGACAATGTTAAGACGCCGTTTTGCTATTGGTTTCTCGCGTGCAGCAAGAATTATTGATCAAATGGAAGAGCTTGGATATATCTCGCCAAGTGACGGGCCAAAAGGGCGACAAGTTTATATTACAATGGATGAATATAACGAAATTTATGGCAATCAACAAAACTAATTTCAAAGGATAAATTATGAGTGAACTTCAAACAAAAAAAGTTTCAGCAATTTCGCTTGGTTGCGACAAAAATCGTGTTGATTTGGAGAAAATGCTTTTTAGGTTAAGTGACGGCGGCTATCAGATTGTGGAAGATGTACAAGATGCCGATATCGTAGTCGTCAATACTTGCGCCTTTATCGAACCAGCACGAAAGGAAGCAATTGACAACATTTTTGATATGTGCTTATTAAAAGAAAAAGGGAAACTGGAAAAGGTTATCGTTTCTGGATGTCTTTCACAGCGCTATATGAAAGAACTTCAACAAGAAATCAAGGAAGTAGATGCTTTTTTGTCGCTTGCTGATAACGAAAATGTTTGCGAGATTATCGACAATTTATATTCCAATCCGCCTTCCGAACAAAAGAAGCGAAAGGGTAGAATTTTGACAAATCATTCGTCTTATGCATATCTCAAAATTGCCGAGGGGTGCAGTAATGGTTGCTCTTTTTGCACCATTCCAAGAATTAAAGGGCGATATATAAGTTTTCCTATGGATGAAATTGTGGATGAAGCAAAAGATGTGGCAAAAATGGGTGTGAAAGAACTTATTTTGGTTGCGCAAGATGTTTCAAGATATGGTGAAGATTTATATGGAGAAAACAGGCTAATTCAACTTCTCAAAAAACTTGCAAAAATCAATGGGATTCAGTGGATAAGGCTACATTATATTTATCCAGAGAAAATAACAAAAGAATTATTGGATTACATATCAACTGAGTCAAAGGTTTGCAATTATTTGGATGTGCCACTTCAACATATCGACGATAAAATTTTAAAAAGTATGCGTCGTCGTCTTGACGAAAGTGGCACAAGAGCACTTGTTTCAATGATAAAAATGAAGTATCCAAACATTCACTTGCGTTCCACTTTTATTGTAGGATATCCGGGCGAAACTAGAGCAGACTTTAAAAAATTATGCACATTTTTGAGTGAAGTAGAGTTTGATTTTGCCGGTTTCTTTCCATATTATCGCGAAGAAAACACTGCAAGTTACTATATGAATAAGCAGGTGAGCACTGGGACGAAAAAGGCGAGATTTAAGAAAGTGCAAAAATTACAACACAAAATTGTTTATGCAAAAGCAAAAAGGTTACTTGGCAAGGAATTTAAAGTTTTGGTGGACAATTTTGATAATTCGACAGGAAATTTCTTTGGTCATACGGAATTTTTATCTCCAACGGTTGACTTTGGTGTGGAAATTATATATAATGAAAAAGTATCTATTGGTGATTTTGTTAATGTCAAATTTATTTCTTTTAATGGAGAAAATTTTAAAGGAGAATTGTTATGAATTTACCAAATAAAATAACTATTTGTCGCTTGCTTTTGATTCCGGTTTTCATCTTTTTCTATCTCGCGAATTTTATTCCTTACGGCAAACTTATCGCCACAATCGTTTTCTTGGTTGCGTGCTTCACCGATTTTCTTGATGGGTATTTTGCAAGAAAATATAATTTAGTGACAACGCTTGGTAAATTTCTCGATACGCTTGTTGATAAATTGCTTGTTATGGCAGGGTTCATTCTTGTCGCAAGTTATCCAGTCACTGCACTCGGAAGCACCAATATTGCAATGCCAATTTTGATACCATCTTATGTTGGTCTTGTTGCTGTGATTGTTATTTTGGCAAGGGAATTTATTGTAACTGGGCTTCGCGCGCAAGCAGCTTCAAAGGGCGTGGTGCTTGCTGCCGACATGTATGGCAAAGTTAAAGCAGTTTTCCAATTCGCCACCCTTGTTTACTATATACTCTACGCTTTTATTGTTGAAGAGTTCTATCCATATATTCAAGGTGTACCAAACACTGTTATCTCAATTGTTGGATATGTTTTGCTCGCGATATCCGTTATTTTAACAATTGTTTCGGGGATGAATTATCTTCTCAAAAATAAGGCTGTTTTCGTTGAAGGTGATAAGAAGAAAAAAGAAGAATCGCAAATAGAAGTGGAAAAAGATAGTGAGAAAGCAGAATAGTTTTTCTGCTTTTTTTGTAAGAAAAATATTTTTTCTTTAAAATCATTTTGAAAATTACTGTCGTTTAAAGTATAATATATATGTGAAATTTGTGAGGTAAAAAATGGAAAAAGTTAAATCAAAAGAAGAGTCTTTAGACGAGGCACTCCTTCAGATTGAAAAACAATTCGGCAAGGGTGCAATTATGAAACTTGGCAACAGAGAATATCAAAAGGTGGATGTTATTCCAACTGGATGTTTAACTCTTGATATTGCACTTGGCATTGGTGGGCTTCCTCGTGGAAGAATTGTGGAAATTTATGGTCCAGAATCGTCTGGTAAGACCACTGTTTCTTTGCATATTGTTGCCGAAGCACAAAAACTGGGCGGAACTTGCGCTTTTATCGATGCTGAACACGCTCTTGACCCTGTTTATGCTGAAAAACTTGGTGTGAACATAAGTGAACTCTATGTTTCTCAACCAGATAATGGCGAGCAGGCGCTAAATATTTGTGACACACTTGTTCGTTCAGGTGCCTTTTCAGTTATTGTGGTTGATTCTGTTGCTGCATTAACTCCAAAAGCAGAAATTGATGGCGAAATGGGGGATAATCACGTTGGGCTTCAAGCAAGAATGATGAGTCAAGCACTCCGTAAACTCACTTCAATCACGAGCAAGAGCAATACAACTGTGATTTTCATCAATCAACTTCGTGAAAAAGTTGGTGTTTTGTTTGGTTCACCAGAAACAACAACTGGCGGTAAGGCACTTAAATTCTACGCAAGCATTCGTCTTGATGTTAGAAAAGTTGATGTTATCAAAGACGGCACGAACATTATTGGTAATAAAACAAAAGTAAAGGTGGTTAAAAACAAACTTGCTCCACCTTTTAGAACTGCTGAGTTTGACATTATGTATGGTCAAGGAATTTCTAAATCGGGCTGTATTGTGGATATGGCATTAACTTACAATATTATCAAGAAGTCGGGCGCTTGGTTCTCATATAACGATGAAAAAATTGGACAAGGCAAGGAAAACACCAAGGCAACTTTGGAAAAAGACCCTGCTCTTATGGACGAAATTGAAACAAAGATTAAGGAAATGACCACTCAAAAATCGGAAGAAGTGACAGTTTCAATTGATGCCACGGAAGAAGTGGAAGAGTAATTTGATGACGGTTATTTTTTAGTTTAAAATCCAACCTATATTTGTGTATAGTGTTGAGTTTTAATATATTAAATAAAGGGAGGGCAAAAAAATTAAAATTAATTTACAAGGTCAAACTGCTGTAGTTTACGGCGCAGGAAGAGGTATTGGCGAGGCCATTGCAACTGAATTAGCAAAAGCAGGGGCAACTGTTTATATTGCAGATATTATAATCGAAAATTGCGAAAATGTTGTCAATAAACTGAAAGAATTGGGATATAAAGGAAAATCTGTTAAGTGTGATGTGAGCAGTTATTCTGATGTGGATGCTGTTATGGAAAAGGCAGAAAAGGAAACAGGTAGGCTGGATATAGTTATAAACAATGCTGGCATTGTCACACTTGGTTCATTTCTTGAAACCACTCAAGAGGAAATTAAAAAACTTATTGATGTCAACTTAATGGGTACAAGCAATGGTTTGCAGGCGGCGATTAAGCGTATGCAAAAATATAATCACGGCAAAATAGTGTCAATATCATCTTTTGCTGGTCGTCACGCTATGAAAGAGGGATTTGCTTATTATGGTATGACCAAATCTGCCGTAATCTATCTCACTCAAGCAGCAGCATACACAGGTGCAGATTATAATATAAATGTAAATTCTATCTGCCCAGGCATTATTCGTACTCCAATGTGGGAGAAAATTCTTGACAGTTATGTTGAGGCAGGACAGGATAGAGAAACTGCTTGGAAACAAAACCTTAAACATTTTATTCCACTGGAACGTGGTGACCAAAAATCAGAAGATATAGCATATGCCGTGCTATTCTTGTGTTCAGAATATGCTAACCATATCACAGGGCAGGCATTGAATGTTGACGGCGGTGCTTCAATGGACTGATGCTTTTTGACACGTATCAATAATTTTGAAACCAAAAAAAGAGATAGTGAAATTTAAGTCACTATCTTTTTTACTAGTTTAAAAATATAAATGTTTTTTATTTTGACTTTTTGAAAGTGTCATTTTTTTATAAATTTTAGTGTTTTTTTAATTTTTTATCATTTTTTCTTGCAATTTTTTATATTTTTTAAATATACCATTTGTCTTTTTTAATTTTTTCGTTTTTCTCATAGAACCACGAGTTTTTATTTTCCACTTCAAAAACCTTTTCTTTTTTCATCGAATCATCAAAATTTGTGAAATATTCGACTATTTTTATCTCATTTTCTGTTCTGCTCAAAGGAAGAGAAATTTTTATCTCTTCATTTTTTTCTTTGATTGTGCGATAAAATTCGCCATTAATAAAAATGTCGTAGGTGTTCTGTTTTTCGGTTTGCAAGAGAAGAAAAGTTGTGTTACTTTCGCGCTTTATGCTGGCGTTTATCTCTTTCAATTCGACAAAATTCGTGGATATTTCGCTTGGCATATTAAATCGAGAAAAAGTGGCAATTTTGGTGTATCTTTCCGGAGTGTTTGGTGTGGCAAGCACAATTCTGTGATTTTTTTCTTTTTCCAAAAGGTCAATTTTCGCTTGTGTGACCAAACTTGTTTCGGCGAACTTTTTATTCTTATGTGTCGTTTTTTGAACAAAATTTCGAACAACTTCCGTTGGTTCATTACCGCCGTTTATTTGCATTTTTTCGTTATCCAAATTGCCGCACCAAATGCCTATTGCATAGTCGGGTGTGTAGGAAATATTGAAAGCGTCGGTGTTGCTATTCTTGCCAACTGTTCCAGTTTTTGAAGCAATTTCGGTGTTAGTAATGTTTGATAATTTTTTCGCCGTGCCGTCTTTTGCTGTTTCCTTCAAAACTTCAGTCATAAGGAAGGCGGTGTCTTCTCGAAAAACCATTTTTTCATTAACTTTATGTTGATAAACAACTTTACCATTTTTGTCGATAATATGCGAAATGAAGACGGCGTCATCATAATTTCCACCGTTGGCAAAGGCGGTGTAAGCATTGGTCAACGTTTTAAGGTCTTCGCCATAGGTCATTCCGCCGAGAGCGAGAGAATAACTGTCATCACGTTCGTCAAATTCAAAACCTAATTTCTCGGCATACATCTTCCCAGTGTCGATGCCAATATAACTTAACACCTTGATTGCAACGGTATTTACCGACTTTTTAACAGCGTCTGCCACTCTTATATATCCGCTATATTTTTCACCAACATTGCTCGGCGAGTAATCTCCAATCGTTACTTTTTCGTCGAGAATTTCGGTTTCGGGTGAGATGACATTTTCGTTAAATGCCGGTGCATAAACGAGAATTGGTTTAATTGTTGAACCAACTTGCCGTTTGACATCCAAAATTTTATAAGCGCCACTTCCGCTATACGCCAAAACACCGTGGCTGTGATTATCGATAACGATGCCTGCATAGTCGGTGCCTTTAAAATCGACACTCGACAGCGAGTTGTTTAAATTTTCTTGTTTTTGCTCATCTTGATAAGTGTATATTTTAAATCCACCAATGGCAATCTGTTTTGCTGGCAAATTTAGAATTTTTATCGCTTCATCAATACTTGCTTGCGAATAGGTGTTGATTTTGTTGCCGGAGTCCTTGTGAATGTCGAGTTGAATTTCCTTTGTGCTGTTTTGGATATATTCATTTGCCGAGATTTTCTCATCTTTTTCCATTTCTTTCAGCACCAAATTTCGTCTTTTGAGCGCATTGTCGGGATGTGAAATGGGAGAGTATTTATTCGGCGATTTTATGAGTCCAGCAAGGAGAGCACTTTCGTTTAAAGTTAAATCTTCGGCATTTTTGTTAAAATAGAAATTGGAAGCACTTTCAATTCCATAGCAATTATTACCAAAATAGATTATGTTGAGATAAAATTCCAAAATTTCATCCTTTGAGAACTCTTTTTCCAATTTTTTCGTTAAAACCACTTCTTTTATCTTTCTTTCAAAAGTTTTTTCGTTTGATAGGTGTGTGTTTTTGACGAGTTGTTGACTTATTGTCGAAGCACCTTCTTTCAAGGAAAAAGATTTTAGGTTGTTATACAATGCCTTCAAAATTCGTTTTTTATTAATGCCTTTGTGATTATAAAATTCTTTGTCTTCAATACTCAAAAAAGCACTTTTGGTATCTTCACTCAAATTTTCAATTTCCACATATTTGCTGTTAAAATTGTTTTCTTCGTCCATAATATTGCCGCCACTGTCGAATACTTCAATCTCCAAACTCGGCGAAGTTAATGCGTCCACATCCAACTCTAAATTTGAAAATTTGACATAAGAAACGATAAAATATGTTCCGCAAAAACAAACAACAGAGAAAAGGAGTAAAAATACTGTGCTAAGACATATTTTGACAATTTTCTTCATTTTTCTAGTATGTTTCGATTTTTCTTAAAAATACACTTTACTTCTTGCCAAATTTGCTTTTTTTATGTATAATATATATTATGAAATATATTATAGTGACTTATGGCTGTCAAATGAATGTCCACGAAAGCGAAAAATTGGCGTATATTTGTGAGAAAATAGGGTATGTGCTGACTGATAAAAGAGAAGATGCCGACCTTATTATTTTTAATACTTGTGCCGTTCGCGAAGGTGCAGAAGATAGAGTTTTTGGTAATGTTGGCGCGCTGAAAAAACTTAAAAAACGCCGTCCTAATGTTATTATTGCAGTTTGTGGGTGTATGACGCAAAAGGAAAACACGGCGGATTATATTATGCGCACTTTTCCGTTTGTGGATATCGTGATTGGCACTTTCAATCTTCCAAATTTTGAATATTACATAAACGCTGTTAAATTCGGCAGGCAACTCGATATCAAAAAAGAAGGTGGTGTCGACGAAAGTGTGCCATATAAGCGAACAAGCGGTGATAACGCTTGGGTGAATATAATGCAAGGATGTAACAATTTTTGTACATATTGTATCGTGCCGTATGTTCGTGGACGCGAGAAAAGTCGAAGTGAAGAAAAGATTTTGAAGGAGATAAAAGAGATTATCAGCGAAGGGAAATATAAAAAAATTACTCTTCTTGGTCAAAATGTCAATTCCTATGGTAGTGACCTTAAAAATGGTGAAAACTTTGCTCAACTTTTGAAAAAGATTTGCGCACTCGATGGCGATTTTAAACTTTCTTTTATGACTTCACATCCAAAAGATTTAAACGAAGATGTGATTGACGCGATTGCGAGTGAAGATAAGATTTTGAAAGAAATTCATCTTCCTGCTCAAAGTGGAAATAATCGAATTTTGAAACTTATGAACAGAAAATATACTCGTGAGAAATATTTGGAAATTATCAAAAAAATACGCGAAAAAATTCCAAACGCGAGAATAACTTCGGATTTCATCGTCGGCTTTCCAACCGAAACGGAAGAAGAATTTGAAGATACAATGAGTTTGGTGAGAGAAGTGAAGTTTGACGCCATTTTTGCTTTTATGTACTCTCCGCGCGAAGGAACGGTGGCGGAAAATATGGACGGACAAATTGATGAAAAAACAAAGCGAAAGAGAGTTAACGCTCTTTTAAAACTTGAAAAAGAAATTCAAAAGGAAAAGAAAAAATGATTGATAAAAACGAGAAAACTTCGCCAATGATGATTCACTATGAAAATTTGAAGGAGCAATACAAAGATTGCATTCTCTTTTATCGTCTTGGCGACTTTTATGAACTTTTTAACGAAGATGCGATTGAGATATCCAAAGTTTTAGACTTAACTTTAACTGGCAAAAATTGTGGGCGAGAAGAACGCGCGCCAATGTGTGGTGTGCCTTATCACGCCGCCGAAGGATACATTGCCAAACTTGTTCAGCTAGGATATAAGGTGGCGATTTGCGAGCAGTTAACCGACCCTAAACCTGGCAAAATTGTCGAAAGAGATGTTATCAGAGTGATAACGCCGGGCACAGTCACCGAAGAAAGTATGTTGGACGAGAGAAAGAATAATTATATAATGTGTCTTTTCAAAGAGCGCGAAAATCTTGTGGTGACATATTGCGACATAACGACGGGTGAAGTGCATCTCTATCACTTCACATCTTCTTTGGAAGCAAATTTTTCCGACCTTTTCACAGTTTTAATGCCAAGCGAAGTTGTTGGAAATCGCGAAGCAAAGGAGTTTTACGAAGAATTACCAATCATCAATTCGGGTAGTTTCCCAAAATTCGAAGAGTATTATGAATATGTTTATGTTTTGGACAAGTGTCAAGCAAACATTTTAAAACAGTTTGGTGAAAACGCTCTGAAAGTTTTTGAAATAAAAAACAATCTTGATGTTATTGGTATCGGTGCGCTGATTGAATATCTCAATGAAACACAAAAGCGCTCAATAAAAAATATCAATAAAATAAACAAACACATCAATGAAAATCATCTTATTATCGATATGAACACAAGACGCAATTTGGAACTTGTGGAGAGTATTCGCGAACATAAAAAATATGGCAGTCTTTTATGGCTTTTGGATAAAACCAAAACAAGTATGGGGGCGCGACGTTTTCGAGAAAATTTTGATAAGCCGTCGAAAGATGATAAAATTATCAATCAAAATCTCGACAGCGTCGAAGAGTTGACAAAAAATTTAATTTTGAGAGATAGCCTTTCGGAAGAATTAAAACAGATTTATGATATTGAGAGAATAAGTGGCAAAATTGGTTATGGCGATGTGATGCCAAAAGATTTGGTTAACCTTGGGAAATCACTTGCTATTTTGCCGGATATTAAGAAAACGCTAAACTCTTGTAAGAGTAGAAAAATTGCTTCACTTTGTAACGAAATTGAAGATTTTTCGGAAGTTGCCACACTTCTTAAAAATGCCATAAAGGAACAACCACCGGCAGTTTTAAGAGATGGTGGATATATTGGCGACAACTTCAATGAAGAGTTGGATGAACTTCGAAGTATCAAAAATAACGGCAAAGAATGGATAAGAGAACTTGAAAAACGCGAGAAAGAAGCAACAGGAATTAAGACCCTAAAAATTGGATATAACAGTGTTTTTGGATATTATATTGAAGTGAGCAAACTTCAAAGTGAAATGGTGCCAATTCGCTATCAACGCCGACAAACTCTTGCTAACAGCGAAAGATATGTCACACAAGAACTTGTCGAACTAGAAGAAAAAATTGAAACAGCAGAAGAGAAAATTATCAAACTGGAAAGAAAAATTTACACTGCGCTTGTTGAATATCTCGTCGACTTTATCAAATCATTCCAAATTGTCGCAAAAATTATTGCGGAGATTGATATGTTGTTATCTTTTGCCGAATGTGCGGTGAAATACAATTTTGTCAGACCGACTATTAACAAAAATGTTAAATCAATCAAAATTGTCGACGGGCGACATCCAATTGTTGAGCAGTTTGTTAAAAATTCGAATTTTATTGCAAACGATACTGTTTTGGATTGTGATGATAACAAAATGATGATTATCACGGGTCCTAATATGGCGGGGAAAAGCACATATATGCGTCAAGTTGCTATCATCACTTTTATGGCGCATCTTGGCAGTTTTGTGCCGGCAAAATCAGCAGAAATTGCCATAACCGACAGAATTTTTACGCGTGTTGGCGCAAGCGACGACCTTGCTTTTGGGCAGTCAACTTTTATGGTGGAAATGAGCGAAGTTGCCAATATTCTTGCTAATGCCACAACCGAAAGTTTGGTTATCTTGGACGAGATTGGACGTGGAACTTCCACTTTTGATGGTTTGGCTATTGCTTGGGCAGTGGTGGAGTATATCGCCAAAAATCTTAAATCTAAAACACTTTTTGCCACACATTATCACGAACTTTCTGAACTTGAAGGTGTGATTGCGGGTGTGAAGAATTATAAAATCACCGTCAAAGAAGTGGGCGACAAAATTGTTTTTTTGAGAAAGATTATTCGCGGTCACGCTAGCAAAAGTTTTGGTGTGGAAGTTGCTGAACTTGCAGGCGTTCCAGAAGTTGTGATTGAAAGAGCGAAAGAAATAAGCAAAAATCTTGAAAAAGTGAATGAAAAACTTGACCTTGACATATTTTCGGAAGACGAAGAGCGACAAAAGGCGGATAAAAATTCCAAACTTGGCTTAAAACTTTTGTCTATATTAAAGGATATTGATATGAACCGAGTGTCGCCAATGGAAAGTTTTGAAATTTTAAACGATTTGGTGGAAAAATCAAAAGAATAAGGAGTTTTTTATGAAAATTAACCTTTTATCACCACGAATTTACAATCGTATTGCTGCCGGTGAAGTGGTTGAGCGCCCGGCAAGTGTTGTGAAAGAACTTGTTGAGAACAGTATAGACGCTGGGGCAACTAAAATCAAAATTGAGATTTTGGAAGGCGGTATCAAAGAAATCACCGTGACCGATAACGGTTCGGGAATTGAAAAAGATGATATGCCGATGGCGTTCACGCCGCACGCAACAAGCAAGATTCGTGATGTCGATGACTTGGACACGATTGCCACTCTTGGTTTCCGCGGGGAAGCACTGGCGAGTATTGCTTCGGTTTCAATGTGTACACTCTCCACAAAAACGGAAGATGCGGAAAGTGGTTATATGATTGAAGCAAACGGCGGAGATATTTCCAAGATTAGCGAAATTGCTTTTGCGAAAGGAACAAGCATTTGCGTTCGCAATCTTTTCTTTAACACTCCGGCTCGTGCCAAATTTTTGAAAAGACCAAAACTTGAAGAAGGTGAAGTGACGAATATTGTCGAAAAATTTATGTTGGCGCATCCGGAAATCTCTTTTGAATATTACGCCGACGAAAAGTGCGTATATATGAGTCAAGCGGACAATCTCAAAGATGTTATCTACCAAATCTATGGACGCGAAGTTTACGAAAACTTGTTGACGGTTAGTCACAAAGTGGACGGTGTGGAAGTGAGTGGTTATGTGACTTCGCCAAAAGTTTCAAGACCGAACAGAACCTATCAAACACTTTTTGTCAACGGGCGATATGTGGTTAATTTCCAAATATCTGCCTGCGTGCAAAGCGTTTTCGAACATTTTTTAATGAAAAACCGTTTTCCTGCTTATATTTTGAATCTTAAAATTCCATACGACCGCGTAGATGTTAATGTTCATCCTAATAAAAAGGAAGTAAAATTTCAAGAAAATTCCAAAATTTTTATCGTTATAAGAAAGGCGATTGAAAATGCTCTTATAGGTGCAAATATTATTGCTGATTTCCCTAATGAAGAGGATTTCAATTCTTTTAATATAAAAAATGAAGATCTTCGCCGAACATCTTTTTCGAGTGAACTTCAAACTAATCAATTTTCTAAAGATGATGGAAAGACAAATGATGTTTCTGTGGATATCGTCGACAAAAAACTTGTCAATACGAAAGAACTTGAAAAGAAAGGTGTCGACATTATCAATAAATTTTCCTTTATTAAGAGCGATGACCGAAAAAAAGAACCAAATGGAAGTTTGTTTTTCAGTCAATCGGGAGACAGGATGATTGAAGAAATTGACCTAACTGAATTACCTCCTGTGATTCCTACTGAAGAAAAAAGAGAAGAAAAGGAAGAAGTAAAGGAAGAAACTTTCCTTACAGAAGGTGCGGATATCAAGATTGTTGGTGTGATTTTTAAGACATATATTTTGACGGAATACGGCGATAGTGTTTATGTTATTGACCAACACGCAATGCACGAGCGACAACTTTATGACAAGTTAAAGAAGGAGATTAACGGGCATAAAATAACAAAACAAGATTTACTTTTTCCATATGAATTTTCTTTGCAATTTGAAGATACTAAAAAGTTTTTGGATAAAATTGACAATTTAAAGCAAATAGGTTTTGAAATTGAAGAAAATGGACAAGATTTTAAGATAAAAACAATTCCTTTTGTGCTTTCAGGACTCTCTTGCAAAAAATTTATTGACGATATTTTAAGCGACGAAACTCTAGGTGATAAGAGTGCTAGCGACTATATAAACGAAAAACTCTGCCAAACGGCTTGCAAACATGCTATTCGTGCTGGCGATAGTGTCACAAAAGATGAAATTGCTTATCTTATTGAAGAAATGAAAACGGGTGTTTTGCTTTGCCCGCACGGTCGACCTATTGTTGTGAAGATAACCAAAAAAGATTTTGAGAAGATGTTTAAAAGGGTTTTGTGATGAAAACGCGCGTGTTGTTTATTCTTGGACCTACTGCAGTGGGTAAAACTGCCGTTTCTGTTGAACTTGCCAAAATTTTTGACGGCGAGATCATATCCTGCGATTCTGTACAAGTTTTTAAAGGGCTCAATATTGGCTCAGCAAAGGTGACGGAAGAAGAAAAGCAAGGGATTGCTCATCATCTTATTGACATCAAAAAGCCGACCGAAACTTTCACGGCATATCAGTTTGTGGAAGAAATGAAAAAGAAAATTACTGAGATTGCTGCTCGCGGGAAATTCCCTATTGTGGTTGGCGGCACAAGTTTGTTCGTTAAATCGCTTATTTTGAATTATAATTTTGGTGGCGTTGGTGTCGATGAAGAGTATCGACAAAAACTGAGCAATCTTTTGAAACAGAAGGGGTTGGATTTTCTTTTTGAAATGCTTTTGAAGAAAGATAAAACTTTGGCGGGAAAGATCGACAGACATAATCCACAACGGGTGATTAGAGCGCTCGAAATTGCACATTTTAAGGGCGAGAAAAAAACGGCGGAATGCGAAATTTTACCTTTAGTTTTTGCGCTTGTTGTTGATAGGCAAACTCTTTATGAGCGAATTAACAAACGTGTTGATATTATGCTTCAAAACGGTTTGGTTGACGAAGTTAGAGCGTTGAAGGAAAGTGGTGTAACGCCGGATTGTCAATCAATGAAAGCGATAGGATACAAAGAAGTTTATTCCTATCTCAAAGGTGAAATTTCATATGAACGAATGGTGGAACTTATCAAACAACACAGCCGCAACTATGCCAAGCGCCAATTTACCTTTCTTCGTGGAATGGAAAATGTCAATTATATCCAAATGGAAAGTGTGGAAAAGACAGTGGAAGAAATAAAACAAAAAGTTAATATTTAGTGGAGTTTATATGGAAAAGAAAAAATTGGAAATTTTGAAAGAAATTGAGAAAAATTTGAAGGATAAATTTGAAGAACTTGAAGAAATTGCCTTATTTAATCAAGAGAAGGTTTTAAAAGCGTTCAACAAGTTTGAAATAACAAACCAGCATTTTGCCGGAACAACTGGATATGGTTACACCGATAAAGGCAAGGAAGGCCTGGCGCAAGTTTTTGCCGAAATTTTTCAGACGGAAGATGCTATTGTGACACCGCATTTGACCACCGGAACGCATGCAATATCCACTGTGCTTTATGGACTTTTGCGCCCACACGATGTTTTATTGTCGATTTCTGGCGGCTTATACGACACCCTTTTTGACACCTTGTTTGGTAAGGATAATTTGAGTTTGGAAAGTTATGGAATTACAGCAAAATTTATTGATTTGAAAGAGGATTCCACTTTTGATGAAGACAAAATCGTGAAATTGGTCAAAAAAATAAAACCGCGAGTGGTATTTATTCAGCGTTCGCGCGGGTATTCTTCACGAAAAGCGCTTTCTTGCCAAGCAATGTTGGGAATAATCAAAAAGGTAAAGGAGATATCGTCGAATAGTTTTGTTGTTGTCGATAATTGTTATGGCGAATTTGTCGAAAAAATTGAACCGACAGAAGTTGGCGCTGATGTTTGTGTTGGGAGTTTGATTAAAAATATTGGCGGGGCACTTGCGCCAACGGGAGGATATATTGTCGGCTCCCAAAAGGCACTCACTTTGATTGAAAACCGTTTAACTTGCCCGTCGCTAGGAAGAGAAACTGGCTCATATGAACTAGGTTATCGACTTTTTTATCAAGGGCTTTTCCTTGCTCCGCATATTGTTTGCCAAGCGATTAAAGGAGCGTATCTCATTGGCGAAGTGATGAAAAGGCAGGGGTATAAAATCATTCCTGACACGAGCGAAAATTCATATGATATCATCAAATCGATTGTTTTTGACACTAAAGATGAACTTATTCGCTTTGTGCAACTCATCCAAAAACTTTCGCCGGTGGATAGCAATGCCTTGCCAATCCCTTATGATATGGTGGGTTATAACACGCAAGTTATTATGGCGGCTGGGACTTTTGTGGAAGGTGCTTCAATCGAACTTTCTTGCGATAGTCCAATAAAAGAACCATATATTGCTTATTTCCAAGGCGGAATAACTTATGAACAACTCAAAATTGTGGCGTACAATCTTCTTGATTTTAAAAAGTAAAACAAAAACACTTTAACTTATATGGTTAAAGTGTTTTTTTATAAAATCTTGTTTTTGTAATTTTATTTTTTTAAAGTTTCGCCAGCTTTTTTTAATGCTTCAAACAAATCATATTTAAAATCGGAAATATCCATATCAACGGCAATTTTGGCGTTTGGTTTTTTGTTGTAGGATGTGTTGATATAACCAAACTCATCTGTCTTGTTTTTAAAATATTTTATCTCAACATTACCTTCTTCCATTTTTAAACAGTGTGGGTTGGTGAGATAGTAAACTGCACAAACGTCGTGCACGGCTGCACCGAGATGTCCGACGTGAAAATCTTTATATTTTTTGAACATTTTAGCAAACAACTTTCCGATGTGATTAGTCTTTTTAAATTGTCTGATATCGCTTTTGTCGAGATAGGCGAAGTGACCTAATTCCATTGGAATCATAACAAGTGGGATACGACTTTTGATGACAATATCCACACTCTCTGGGTCAAAACTTACATTAAATTCGCGATATGGTTTGCCAAATATTTTTTCTTTTGTTCCACCCATAAAGATGATTTCTTTAATGAACTTTTTTGCATCCTTATGTTCTTCCAACATTTCCGCAATTGGTGTCATCGGGCAAATAGAAATGATAGACATTTTACTTTCGGAATTTTTTAGTATTTCATATATTGCATCTTTGGCAGGTTGTTTAATTGCTGAAGTTGTAAGTTTTTTTGGATTAACTTTAATGCCACCAAGTCCATCTTTCCCGTGCGCGTTAAAAGCATAAAAAGGCGGGCGTTTGAGTGGGTGGTCAAGTCCAACGGCAACGGGAATATCCTGCTTAAAAAGTTCCATTAAAAAAAGCGCATTATTCACGGTGTTTATGATTGGGTTATTGCCGCCGGAAATAGCAAGAAGTTTAATATTTATCTGTTCACTAAAAATTGCATACATTAGTGCTATGGCGTCATCCACGCCTGGGTCGGTGACAATGATAACATCTTTTTTATCCATTCCATTTTCCTTTTAAACTATTATAGTATATCATATTTTTTGCAAAATTTCAAAGTGAAATTCGTTTGTTTTTAAAATTTAATTTATATCGAGATATGGTGTATTATGCAATTTTTATTTTCGCATACTACACCATATTTTGTATTATGTAAAAATAGTAAACACAATTTATATTTTTTATTTCTACCACATTTTTTATTAAAAAAATAAAAATAGACTATCATCAAAATAAGACAAGATTCTCTTTTACTTCTCATTTTTCTTTAATTTTCTTATGCTAGAATTTTTGTGTTAGGAGGAATTTTATGCAAATAAAAAGTCGTGTTCATAATGAAACGCTGTATGTCCTTCTCTGCGGAGAACTGGATGAGCATACTGCATCATACACCAAGATTACCCTTGATGAACTTTTCATTAAACCAAATTTTCAAAAGATTGTTATTGATTTGAGCGAACTTGAATTTATGGATTCAACTGGCATTGGTGTGCTTATTGGTCGGTATAAGAAAATGAAGGATAAAAATATTCCAATTTATATCTGTAATCCATCTTCGCATATCGAGAAAATTTTTAATATGACTGGGCTATATGAAATTATGCCTAAAATTGTTTAAGGAGAGAAACTATGAATTATTCAAATTTTATGGAAGTTACTTTTAAGGCACTTTCGGTTAACGAAGGTTTCGCCAGAGTTTGCGTAGCATCTTTTTGTGTTCAACTCAATCCTTCTGTGGATGAAATAACAGACATCAAAACTGCGGTGAGTGAAGCGGTGACAAATTGTGTTGTTCATGCCTATCCAAATGGTGTTAAGGGCGATATTGTTTTGCGTTGCGAATTGGAAGAAGATTTGGTGACAATAACCGTGCAAGATAAAGGTGTTGGCATTAAGGATATTGAAAAGGCGCGCGAACCTTTCTTTACTTCCAAACCTTCCGAAGAACGCTCTGGAATGGGGTTTACTGTTATGGAAAGTTTTATGGATAATGTGGAAGTTTACAGCAATTCTTTTGGCACAACAATAAAAATGACGAAGAAAATCGCAAGCTCATCTTGCGAAGTAGTAGGCTAGTGTTAAGTCAAGAAGAAATAATTGCCTTAATCAAAAAAGCACAAAGTGGCGACTTGGATGCCAAGGAAATTTTAGTTAAAGAAAATTCGCCACTTATCAAAAAAGTGATAAGTTGGTTTAGGAATAAGGGTATTGAAAACGAGGACCTATTTCAACTCGGGTCGCTTGGCTTTTTGAAGGCGATTAACAATTTCGACTGCTCGTTTAATGTCAAATTTTCCACCTATGTTGTGCCTATGGTGGTGGGCGAAATTAAACGATTTATGCGCGATGATGGCGCGGTTAAGGTTTCAAGGGCTATCAAAACTTTAAATCTTAAAATAAGCAAATTTGTAGACGATTTTTTCAAGGTAAACAACGCACAACCGACAATAAGCGATATTGCCAAGGCCTTCAATATTGATGAGCAAGAAGTTGTGCTCGCAATGGATTCCGCAAAAATGCCAATTTCGTTATACACTCCTTTTGACGACGGCGACGAAGAAGGACTGACTGTTATTGACAGGTTCGACAGCGAAAACGATAGAACAGATTTTATAGATAATTTGGCATTAAAGGAAGTGATTGAAAAGTTGGATAGTCGCGATAAGAAAATTATTCTCCTGCGATATTTTCAAGATAAAACTCAAAGCGAAATTGCCAAAATTTTAGGTGTTTCACAAGTTCAGGTTTCGCGTCTTGAAAATAAGATTTTGGAAACCTTAAAGAAAAAATTATCATCTTAAACTTACAAAAGATGTTTACACAAGTTTGGACTATCATTTAAACAAAAATAAAGTGCTTAAATTATATAATAATTTATACTATCTTTTTGATTAAAATTTTGTATCCACTTTTTTGACTTAAAACTGACTTTTTGATTAAAATACACAAAAAAAGTTGTATATCAAATTTTTGACATACAACCACTTAAAAAAATAAAATTGTAAGACGTTATAACAACATTTTACAATTTTAAAATCGCTATACGCCTTTAAAATATGGGTGTTTACGGGTTAGAGTTGGCAGGAGAAAGAGAGTAAGTTTATTCAAATTATAAGCCACGCCAACCTAAAAAGTTTGTGGTGGGAAGGGATGGATTCGAACCATCGAAGACATAGTCGACGGATTTACAGTCCGTTGCATTTGGCCGCTCTGCAACCTTCCCAAATGGAGCTGGCGAAAGGAATCGAACCTTCAACCTGCTGATTACAAGTCAGCTGCTCTACCATTGAGCCACGCCAGCATTTTTTTTATAAAATAAATTTTTACGGGTACACTCGCTTGTTTTGGCTCAATAACTTTAATTTTTCGGGAGCCCATAATGTGAAAATCCTTGTGTCTTAACTAAATTAAAACATTGATTTTCTTTTTGCATACAAGGTATGCTGGTGCCAAAGCGAGAATCGAACCACCGACACACGCTCGAAATCAAAACTTATCGCTTCGTGTTTTTTTAACAAAAACCACATTCGCTTATCGCTTTGTTTCTCGCTATACCCAAAAAATGATAACCATTTTTCGGGAGCCTGTAATATGAAAATCCTTGTGTCTTAACTAAATTAAAACATTGATTTCCTTTTTGCATACAAGGTATGCTGGTGCCCTAAGGTGGAATCGAACCACCGACACAAGGATTTTCAGTCCTTTGCTCTACCGACTGAGCTATCAGGGCATAATTGGCGACTCGGATGGGGTTCGAACCCACGACCTCTAGCGTGACAGGCTAGCGTTCTAACCAGCTGAACTACCGAGCCAGAGCTGAAACTCTTGACATTCTATCATATTTTTAAAAAATATGCAACTAAATTTGACAAACTTTTTAAAAATATGGTGGGCCTTCACGGACTCGAACCGCGGACCGACCGGTTATGAGCCGGTTGCTCTAACCAACTGAGCTAAAGGCCCCCTAGGCAAGTGTTTGGTCGGGGTGGAGGGTCTCGAACCCCCGACCTCACGGTCCCAAACCGCGCGCTCTACCAACTGAGCCACACCCCGAAAACTACTTGCTTTGTTATTTTATGATAAATTGACAAAAAAGTCAAGAAAAATTTGAAATATTTTCAAAATTATTTTAAGAACTAATATTTTTTTAGACTAATTCATTATCTTCTTTATTAGAAGCAGGTTGTTCGACAATTCTAGATTTCAAATCTATATTTTCAATTTTTTTAATTCTGTTTCATTGAAATAATATCTAACTTTTTGCCACTTAACATTGCTATCTGTATATATCTCGTTCGCAGTTAGTTTAGACTTTCAAAATTAATTCCCAACTCAATATTTAATGGTGATGTTCTTTTAATTTTAGAACCATCTGGTAAAATTCATATTTATTGAAGATTATTTTTAACTGCTGAGATAAAAGAAGTGTTTGGGTTTTTACTCATCTTTTTATATGCTTCAACAAAAACATCCAGATATTTAAAATATTTGCAAATTTTCTTTCTTTTCTCTATTCATACTATCTCTTTCACTGTAACACAAAAATCAAGGTATTTCAAGATGTGGTTAGAAAAAAATTAAAAATAGTTAAAAGTTTTTAGGTTATCTTGTTAATTTGTTTGCTTTTTATATTTAAAAATGTTAAAATCATTTTGAATTTTGTAAATAAAAGGAATAAGTGGAAAATGGACATATTTGAAAAAACTCAACAAAAACAATTATATGAAGTTGTAAGAGAAAAAGGAATCTATCCTTATTTCCATAAATTATATTCTGGGCAAGATGTTGTTGTTAATATGGAAGGCAAAAGAACAATTATGCTTGGTTCAAACAATTACCTTGCACTCACAAATCATCCGCGCGTTAAGGAAGCGGGAATCAAGGCGATTGAAAAATATGGCAGTGGCTGTTCTGGCTCGCGTTTTTTGAACGGTACGCTGGATATGCATGTGGAACTGGAAAAGGATTTAGCAGAATTTTTGCATAAAGACGACGCTATCACTTTTTCCACTGGCTTTCAAAGTAATTTAGGAATCATAAGCGCTATTGTTGGTCATAATGACTATATTTTGTGTGACAAGGAAAATCACGCTAGCATTTATGATGCATGCCGATTGAGTTACGGAAAACTTCTTCGATATAAACATAGCGATATGCAAGACCTTGAAAATAAAATTAAAACTGTGCCAAAAGAGTCAGGTATTTTGATTGTCACTGACGGCGTGTTTAGTATGAGTGGAGATATCTGCAAATTGCCGGAAATTGTCGAGATTGCAGAAAAATATGGTGCAAGAATTATGGTCGACGATGCTCACGGGCTCGGCGTGATTGGAAAGTGTGGACGCGGAACTGGTGAATATTTCGGTTTGGAAGATAAAGTTGATATCATTATGGGAACATTTTCCAAATCGTTGGCAAGTCTTGGTGGTTATATGGCAGGCGACAAAAAGGTTGTGGAATATGTTAAGCATGCGTCACGGCCTTACATTTTTAGTGCCAGTATAACGCCAGCTGCGGTTGCTTGCGCGCACACGGCCCTTCAAATTTTGAAGGAAGAACCGGAAAGAGTGATTCGTTTAAGAGAGATAAGTCAATATATGCGAAAAAGATTGAAGGAAAATGGTGTCCCAATCATTGAAAGCAACACACCGATTGTGCCAATTTATACCTATGAAGATGAAAAAACTTTCCTTGCGTGCAAACTTCTTTTGGAGCGCGGGGTGTATGTCAATCCGGTTGTTTCACCTGCAACGCCGGTTGGAAAGGGGCTCCTTCGCACAAGTTACACCGCAAACCACACCGAAGAGTTGATAGATGAAGCGGTGGAAAAGATTGTGGAAGTGTTAAAAATTCTACAAATCATTTAAAAAACTTTCCCCAAAAACGCCTTACTTGACAAAATGGCATGTGGGTGTTATAATACAAATGATGACAAATAGAAGAAGCTTTATTGAAAACGTGGAAAAAGAAAGCCTTGCTTTTGATGAGAAACTTTTAGCCACAAAAAACGAAGAAGCATTAAATCGCTTGCTAGATGGGGTGGAGTTGTATGTTTTTCAAAATAGATTACTCTGCCTAATCGATCTTTTTTCGCTTCAAAAAACGGAAGATAAGGAAATAAGACATCAAATCTCAAGATTTAAGCGAAATTCCAGGGAAAATTTTGACATAACACTTAAAAAAGTGAAAAACGAAGGGCGAACTGTTGGAAATCGAAAGGTTTTGGATGTCCGCCTTGGCGTTTACACCTTTCAAGTTGAAAAACTTATCGACCAATTTTACTGGCTGAAAGGTAGATATGAAATTCTTCAAACAACCAAACGCAAACATAGATGCCACGACGGTTCGATATCTTTGTGCAAAAATTTAAGTAAACACAATGTCAATGCGGAAATTGTGACAGGCTATGTTTACGGCAAAACAAGCAAATCCAAATATATACACACGTGGCTAGAAATAGGGGATGCGGTCTGCGACTTCACTTTGAACGCCTATCTCGACAAAGATTTATACCACTTTATCATGAACGCGGAAGAGTTGAGTCGCTTGACCTGGACGCAATATTCGGACGACCAACAACTTTTGAACGGGAGCAAGGCATATGCGAGTATGTCTGTCAAAGAATATCTTGTTTTTCGTGACGAGATAATTTCTGAGCAACTAAATAAAACCGTAGATGACGGAAAAGAAAAATGATTCCAAATAAATTATTTGGAATTTTTTATTTTTTCTTTGCCAAAAAACAAGATTGTGTTATAATGAAGAAAGTAAGGGGGATGATATGTTTAAAATTGCGATTGACGGATATATGGGCTCCGGTAAGTCAACAGTGGCAAAAGAACTTGTAAAACGCCTTAACGACTTTAAAATGTTGGACACAGGAGCGATATTTCGTGCGATTGCCTATGCATACAAACAAAACTACGGCACAAAAGTCAGCGAAGATAATTCAATAGAGTTATTAAAAAAGAACGAGATAGCGGTTAAATTTTTGGAAAACGGACAAAATGTTTTTGTCAATGACGAGAATGTCACGCCATACATCAGGACGGAAGAAATTAGTCAAATGGCGTCCAAAATTTCCGTTTATCCAGATGTTAGAGCGAAATATTTGGAGATTGCCAAAGATTTTTCCGAGAGATATAACTGTATAATGGAAGGGCGAGATATTGGTTCGGTTGTGATGCCGGATGCCGATGTTAAAATTTTCCTAACCGCAGACGAAATTAAGCGCGCCGAACGCCGACACAAAGAAGCGTGTGCGAAAGATAAGAAGATTAAATTTGAAGATGTTTTAAATGATTTGCGTGAACGAGATAAACGCGATACTAGCAGAAAAATTGCACCACTCAAACCGGTCGAAGATAGCATAATTGTAGACAATACGGATATGACGATTGAAGAAACGGTGGACTTCTGTCAAAACCTTATTTTGAGCAAGATAAACGAGAAGAAATCCATAAATATTGCGATTGACGGCTATGTTTGCTCAGGTAAAAGTTCAATCGCACGCGAACTTGCCAAACGACTTAATTTTTGCGTGTTCGACACGGGTGCGGTGTATCGAGGAATAGCGTGTGCTTTTAAAAATCTTCGCAACGACGAGAAAAAGATAAACGAAAGAAGTATCAAGAAATTCGCTGACCAGATTTATGTGAATATAAAATTTATCAAAGGCTTGCAACACGTTTTTGTTAATGGCGTGGACTATACAGCCGACCTTCGAACAGAAGAGATAAGTGCGCTTTCCGCCAAACTTTCACCGTTTATACAGATAAGAGAAAAAGTTTTGAAAATTCAAAAAGAGTTTGCGAAAAACAATAACACGGTTATGGAAGGGCGCGACATTGGAAGCGAAGTTTTGCCAAACGCTGACTATAAGTTTTTCGTTGTTGCTGATGAAAAAGTGCGGGCGCAACGCCGTTATGACCAACAAAAAATGCTCGGTAATGATGTGTCATACGAAAAGGTTTTGGAAGACTTACGCGATCGAGATTATTTGGATGTCCACCGCGAACACGGCGCAATCAAACAAACGCCGGATGCATATGTCATCGACACCACAAACCAAACTGTTATGGAAAGTGTGGAGAAATGTTTGAAAATAATAAATATAAAATAGGCGCATTTTTTGCGTTTTTTTTATTAAAAGATAAAAGAATTAAAAAATAAATAAAAAATCTAAAAAATTCTAAAAAAAATAGTAAAAAATTGATAATTTAAAATATATAGTAGAATGATTTAAAAAATATATTTAATATATAAAATATATTAAAATTGTTTGACTTTTTTTATAAAAAATAGTTAAAATATAATTAAGTATGAGAATTGAACGCACATTTTCGAAAAAATTTATAATTACTTTTGTTTGTATGATGTTTGCAGCGATAATTTCTCTTTGCAGTGCGAACATCATAAGTAGTCGTGCGCTCAACTCTTCGAATTATGAAGAAAGCGCCACGACTGGCAGTGTTGATGATGAAATTTCGGAAGGAGATCTTGATTTTGAGATTGACACTGAAATTGGTGTCGATGAAGAAGTTACCGCACAAGCAAGTGGAGACTGGTCGGATTATACTAAAGAAATGGAATCATCGGGTAATAATTATTACATAAACAACGAAGAGCAACTTGCGAGGTTAATAACCGATTGTAATACAATAAACATCAATGCTTATGGTTCTAGTGTTTACATCTATTTAATGCCTAATGATGGCAATGTTAATAGCTCGTTAGCGGGCACATATATATATGATATGTCTGCTCATTATTGGAGTAACTTTGCTCTAGGAAACTCAGATCATAACAATTGGATTTACATCCAACCTTACGATACAACAGAGTTGGCTTACATAATTGGAGTAACATTT
Source organism: uncultured Lachnospiraceae bacterium (assembly GCA_964521165.1). Classification (GTDB taxonomy): domain Bacteria; phylum Bacillota; class Clostridia; order Christensenellales; family UBA1242; genus Caccovivens. The sequence goes on along the minus strand of CAZFRA010000005.1, from coordinate 18,339 downwards.
TCGAGTAATTCTGCCGATAATGCCTTATTTCAAACTTTGACAAGAGTAAGAATGTCTCGAATTGTATTCCAAGGCGACTCATACACATCTTTTGTTAGGAATGCTGGTTCATGTTATTTTTATCGTTGTGTTAATATAAGTCCGTCAAGAACTTTTCCGGGTGGAAGTAGCTCAGTTGGTGGAATTGTTGGGTATATTTCGGGAGAAAATACAACAACAACATTTACGCAATGCATTAATTTTTGTAATATAACTTCAACACAAGGTTATACACATATCGGTGGAATTGTTGGAAAGGTTGAGGACACTAGCTCTGAAGGATCTTTGATTATAACAAACTGTGTTAATTATGGTAGCATTCAAAGTCAAGATCATGCTGGTGGAATAGTAGGAAGAGTTAAGAATGGGAATATTATTTTGCGTATAACATACTGTATAAATTATGGCAGTATAACAGGAACAGGTGGCGCTATTGGTATTTTTCATTCATCAATGGGTGGAATTATTGGCGAAATTGCAGATATTGAAAGTGGTTCTTATATGAGATATTGTATAGCAGTAGGTTCATTTACTAATGAAGGGACGTATTATATAGGAGGTTTAATAGGGACTTACGATTCCACAAATCTCTCGGTAAGTAACTGTGTATATAGATATAGTAGTGGTGGTGCTTATGGAAACCGAAGTAGTGATAGTTATAACAGTTCTACTAACATAACGAGTACATCTTTAACAGCAACAACAGCAGTTAAAAATTATATGTCCAGTCTTGGTTTCTCTTATAATACATCAGCCACATCTACTTGGATGACCGGAACGGTTTATAATCTCGGTTATTCAAATTTCTCTAGTAGTATGGTGATACCTTCCTTTTTCGTTAAAACAGTGACAATTGGTATGATGCATCAAACTGTTAGTGGTACATTTAGCACAAGTGCTGTATCTTCAGGATATAGAATGAATTATGCAACAAATAATGGAAGTACGACGTATAATACTTCTGGCACATTAACCACTCTTTATTATACAAAATGTGCAGATGAAATACAAATAGTTTCTTATACTGCACGGTCAAATTACACACAAAGTTATTACGATTTTTTAGGAATATTTTCAGCCACATCATATAGCGAATCACTTTCCACTTCTTTAATAACTGACAGTACATCTTATCCTACTTATATGAGCAGTAATGACTCGCTAACTCTTGTTGCGTATATTGAAAGGATAAGTCGAACATATTATTTTTCAACAGCATATATTAACAATTTCTCAGATTCAATATCCAACAGCACGCTTGTGTCAAGAACTTCTTCAGATTATAGTTATGACGAAATTAAGGCATATGTAACTTATGGCTCTTATACCACGGAAACGAATAGATATTTTACTGTATCTTTAAGCTCTGCAGGGGGTAGCAGCTATACTTTTACTGTAGAATATGATACTGGTTCGAATTATGAGTTGTATGGTATATACAAAAAATCCTCTTCTGGCACTTTAACTATTTCTCAAATAAATCAAAATGATCTTGTTGAAAATTATAGTAGTGTTTTTGAATATGATAATAATACTAATACGTTAACCTTTACGCCAGGTGTATTGGCTTATCCGTTTACGGAGAATGAAATTGTTTTTGTTTTTGTGCGGTATCGCTATGAAGTTGAAGTTGAGTTAACTTTTGAATTAAAAGAGAGTAATGAATCTACAACATCAATTTATAATGGTAGCGGAAGCGTTTATTATGGCTATGAAAGCAGAACATATAGGCGTAAGTCTACCGGCAACAACAACAAAGCAAAATATGGATCTATTATAATTAATATAGCAGTACCTTCTAACATTAACAAAACGATATTTAACCCATATTCGTGGTATTCAGTGGTGATTAATAATAATAATTCGTCAACATGGTATCATTGGGGCGGGACTGAGGGTTTTGTAAGCCCTTCAAGTTCATCATCAGGAGATTTCGATTCATACGGAATATCCATTAGTAAGAATACGAGTAGTAGTGGTGCGAGTAGTAGTGGTACGAGTAGTGGCACGGTAACGATAGGGAATGATATAATCTCTCTTTTAGGTGCTGAACTTTCTTCTGATGGGCAAATTACCATTGAGTTGACAGAGTATGTTGTTACTGTAGACACTGATTATTTAGAAAATTCAGGAACTGATAATAGCGTTGGGGGCAGGTTCGAAACCTACACCTACTATTTCATCGACACTTACGATTCTTCGGTGACTAATGACAATTATTATGTTTTCGGTGAAAACGGCGGTGTGACCACCATAAAAGACCTTGAAAAAACTGAACTGATAGGACAGAACACATACTTCAATTATTCTTTTGAGAGCCTTAAACTGTATATCATTTTAGATAATAATAAAATCACGCTGTATGAAAATTTAGACTGTATTGGTAATGATGATGTTTATTACGAAGTTTCAGGGTATAAACTTGTTTTCCGTGTGTTTATGTTCTATGATTTGATGGATAATAACGGCGAATTTGATTGGGATGAAACTTCTGTTTCGACAAAAACGAATACTGGTCAATCTGTGACTCTAGGAAGTCTCTTAAGTATTACAAAAACTTCTATGTATGGTTATTATACTCACGGTGACATTACAAATTCTTTTGCTGTGAGTTATGATAGTTCTTTTGACCCTAAAATTTCTATAGATGAAATAAATACATTATATAATAATACCTATAGTACCACTACGATTGGTAATGAAACTTCTTATACTGAATTATCACTTGTTGCAATTGCCAACAAAAGCTGCACCACAGGCATATCTGCCAGCTCAATTTCAAAAACAAAAACAATCTATCTATACTCATTCTATTCTCTCACCACAATTCAGATGAATATATCATCAGAGACAACTCATTATAGCTTAACTATCAATGGTGAGAATAGTGGGGGTTATGGTAATAACAATACATACACTTTTAAATCGTATTCAAAAATAAGCCTTGAAATTACTTCAACAGGTCGATATAGTTTTAGTTCAGGTGCTAATACTTCTATCGAAAAATATATAAATATTTCAATTGATGATGAAACTATTTCTGGTTTTACAGAAACAACATTTCAACTTATAAATGAAAACGCTAATGAAAGTTCTGTGGAATTGTCAATCAATTATGAAAATATTTTAAGCTCAGCTAATTATAGTTTTAGTGATGCTCCAAATAAAGTGGGTGGTGTTTATATAATTGATGATTTTAATGATCTATTATGGATGGCGTATCAAACCATTTTCGAAGGAAATAATTTTGCAAACACTCGGTTTAAGCAAGTTTGTGATATTACAATACCAAGTAGAAGTGGTTTTGCTTCAATTGGAACTTATAATACTCCGTTTAAGGGATACTATGATGGGCAGGGATATTCGATTTATGGCTTGAATATTGATGCGTCAAATTTTGACTATGTGGGGCTTTTCGGTTATGTTGAAGATGCGACCATTAAGAATTTGAATTTGGTTAAAGGTTCGGTGAGCGGTTACGCTTATGTTGGCGCAGTTGTTGGATATGCCAAAAATTCAGTTATCACAGGTGTTAACAATTATAGTTGTGATGTTGAGTATGTTGAAGAAACAACTTTGAATCATATTTATATTATAAATAATTCTACTATTTCATCTTTGAAAGGATCAAATGAGTCAAATGAGTCAGAGAATTTGGGGGATTTAGAAGAGTCTCAGGAGTCTGCCATAGCAAGCGACAACGATAGTGAAACGACAACCACTAAATATTATGAAAAATTTTTGTTGAGAGTAAAGGAAGAAGGTGGTTTTAATAACTATACTTTTGTTGTCGATGACTATAATAATGAGACATCAATTGGTGACTATGAAGTTGCTTATACAACAACTTATTATTCTTACTATGTTGGTGGCTTTGCTGGATATTTAGCAGGTAAAAGCGATATTTCTGTTTCAAGTTCACGTGGAGATATTATAAAACCAGAATCATCAGATTTGAATGAAGGAAATGTAAGCTTATTAGAAGACCTAAGTGAAAGTGAAGGAGCAGCCAATGGAAGTGAAGGAACACCCAATTATTATATAGCAGGATTTGTGGGATATGTTGATGACGATGTTTCAATTGAATATTGCTATACATCCCAATCCACTTTTGGTGGTAATAAAAAAAGTAGCGATGATAATCATTATCATACCGATGTCAATAATATATCAGATAAATGCTGTACGTGTAGTGGTAAGTTTGTTTGGTAGTTGTTTCTTGGCGAAGTTAAAGTTATATTAAATGCAAGAAAAAACAAATTGCTAACATTGTGGCATATTTTTCAAACTCTAACATAAAATGAAGTATGTTAGAGTTTTTTGTTGATAATTTTCCAGTATTTTTGGCGGTTATTTTGGTGGCGATGATTCCAACTTTGGAAAGTAAAATTGCCATACCTTTTGGCATCTCTTTCGCTGTTTGGGGGAATGATGCTCTTTCGCCGGCTTTAGCTTTCCTTTTCGCTTATATTGGAAGTATGATTCCGTGTGTTATCGTGCTTCTTTTGGCAAGAAAAATTAAAAATAAAACAAGTGGGTTTGTGCAAGAGAAATTTTTAAGTAGAATTCAAGAAAAATATCAAAAGCGGCTCAACTTGTTGAGTGGAAAAGGGAAGACTTTCTATAAACTTTCGTCTTTATGCTTGTTTGTTGCTGTGCCTTTGCCGTTGACGGGTGTTTATTCTGGCAGTTTAATTGCGGGAGTGAGTAATTTGAAGATTTGGCAATCTTTTATCGCGATTGCAATTGGGGAATTTATCTCTTGTTTCGTCATATTTTTGCTTTGCACCATTTTTGAAAATTCGGTCGGTTATATTTTGATCATATCTCTTCTTTTGGTGGCTGTTTTCTTGATTTTCGATGTCATTTTTATGCTGATAAAAAAGCACCGCAATAGTCAAAAGATTATTGAAATCAAACAAGACATCGAAAACTAATTTGAGATAAAAAAAGAAAAGAGACTGATTGTTCCATCACGAACTTGAATCTCTTTTCTTATACAGTCAACAAGTTCTGTTGACTTGTTTATATATTGTGACGATTTTCAACAAATATACACAAATTTTAAAATTATTTTGAAAATTTTTTGTAGGCTAATTTTTTGATGTAGAAATTTACTGGAAAAATTAGGAGTAATGCCCAAATTGGAAGTATAATTGAAGTTAAATATTCACTTATGTTTTCCACTTGCATTCCGCAACAAATGTTAATCACAAAAACAATGATTGTGGCAAGCACGAAAATTGCCCAGTTGGTGAAAGCACCATATTTTATCGATGCTTTTTTGCTGATTGAAAATTTCCATTTAATAATGCAGAAAATTGTGTATACTGCAAAAAGAATTGGAACTGTGTAATATAAAAAGTTGGACGATGACATCAAAAGGTTAAATGTGTTGATAATTCCAAACAAAATGGCGGAGCCAATTCCTGAAAGAAGCAGGAGAATAGTGGACGCTATCAAATTGATGAGATTTGTGTTATGAATTCTTTCCACAGAACTTTTGCGGTATTCTTTAAACTCAATGCCATATGATTTGTAGTAATTTTTAAGAGAAGAATAGTCTGCAAAAGTAGTATTGGTGTCGATTTGTGTGACAATTTTTTCTTCTACCACCGGCACTTTTTTGATTTCTTTTTCTTTCTTCTTCTCTTGAATTTTTGACATCATATCGTTGTAGGTTGGTTCCAAGTTAGCGTCACGGATAGGTGCTGGAAGATTGTCATCTGAAACATTGATATCAAGATTTGGTGGGGTGATTTTCTTTTGATATGGAATATTTTCGTGTGAGAATTTTGGCCCCGTGATAAGCACAGCATCATCTTTCGTTTCTTCTGCTTCAACTTGTGTGGTCGGGTAAGTAGGTCTTTCAATTTTGTTAGTTGAGATTTGAGTGTAAAGACTTTCTTGCTCAAAATTATTTTGCTTGGTTTGCAAAATGGATTGTTTAAGACTTTCAATCTTCGATTTAAAATCGTTTGGATTTTCCTTTTCTTCGTATTCAATTGGCATTTCAATTTGATTATCCGAAAAACTTCGGCGACCGCGATATTTTTTTAGTTCGCTGGAAGTGTCGTATATCTTTTTATTTTGCTCGATTTGAGAAGGAGTTAAAGTTTCATTTCTCGGCAAGAAAATGGCATCGTCTTTTTTCTCCTCTTCCTTTGGCGTGTATGTGAAAATATCAATTTGGTTGTCGACAATATTAGATTTTTCTTCCACTACTTTCTTAGGTTCTTCAACTTTTTGTTCAAGGTCAAAAAGATTGTTTTGTTGCAAGAAAATTGGTTTTTTGCTTATTATTTCTTCTTGCGGTTCTTCCCTTTCATCTTCAAATTCAATTTCTCCATTTTTGTCTGAAGTGAGTTGAAGATTGGCAAATTCTTTATCTAGAAGCATCAAATTTTCTCGTCCGGCATCGGTCAGAGAATAGTAATGTCTTTTGCCACCGAACTCACTTTCACCCCAAAACGAAGAAGATATATATCCTTTTTTCTCCAATCTTGTTAGGCAAGAATAAAGAGTTGGTTTCTTCAAAAGATAACCACCATTTGTTCTTTTGGAAATTGCTTCAATAATTTCAAGACCATACTTTGAACCATCTTTCAAGGTGGAGAGAATTAAATATTGGACTTGACCATTTGAGTTAAATGCCATTTTCCTTTTCCCCCTAAAACACTTTATATGAAACATTATAAAACTTTTTATCACCCTTTGTCAAACAATTTTCATAGTATTATGCAAATAAATTTTATTGCATAATACAACAATATATAGTGTGGTATGTAATAAAATACCGCAATATTTTGTTTTTAGTAAATGTGTAAGGAAATGACTATTTTTTCTTGCTTTTTATTTTTGTTAGTGATAAAATGGAGAATATGAAAATCCGAATTGTTAAAGAAAAAAGAAAAACTTTACTTCTTAAAATTGTTTCCAAGAACGAAATTTTAGTCAAGGCGCCAACTAGGCTTAATGACGATAAAATTAATGAGTTTATTTTGTCAAAGAAAAAGTGGTTTGAAAATAAGATTGTCAAAATGGAAAATCTTGAAGAGTTTGCTAGTCACTTCGAACTTAAAAAATATATCTACGAATTTGGCGAACCAATTTTGGAATCTAAAGAACTTGCTATTGATTTTGATAAATTATCGTCGCAAAAGCAAAGTAAAATTATTCACAAACAATATTTGTTGATGTTTTCTTATATCAAAACGCGAGTGCAAGAGTTTTGCGAAAAATATAGTTTTAATGTTGATGAGATAAATCCTTGCGTTTCAACTTGTAAGTGGGGGAGTTTTTCATCTTCCAAAGAACTCAAAGTGAATTTTAAAGCTGTCATTTTGCCAAAAGAACTTATTGACTATATTATTGTTCATGAACTTTGTCATTCAAGGTATATGAATCACAAACCACAATTTTGGAAGGAAGTGGAAAAATATTGTCCGAATTATAAAATTTTGCGGCAGCAAATCAAGGCATTTTCCTTCCTTTTAAAAGCGGACTTTTAAAAAAATGGCGCAAGTTTTGCACCATTTATTTTTTGAAATTTTTTATAGTGGAATGTATCCGCCATCAACATTGATGGATTGACCGGTTATGAAATTTCCGCTGTCACTTGCGAGAAAATACACGGCTTCAGCAACATCTTCCACTTTTCCAAGTCTTTGCAGAGGAGTCATATCTTCAATATCTTCCTTTTCCGCAGCGGAAAGATTATTGTTCATTTTGGTGTCGATAAATCCAGGGCAAATGGTATTGACAGTAATACCGAAATTTCCAAGTTCATTGGCAAGCGATTTTGTGAAACCTATAAGTGCACTTTTGCTGGCGCTATACACACTTTCACAAGCGCAACCATAATTTGCAACAAAGGAGCCTATCAAAATAACTTTTCCACCTTTATCAAGACGTGTTTTTATAAATTCTCGCGTGCAGGCGATTGTTCCTTTCAAGTTTGTGTCAATAATATCATCAATTTCTTCGTTTTTTACATCGATGATAAGTTTGCGTTTTTGGCTTTTCCCAGCGTTACAAACAAGGATATCAACACTATCAAAATCTTTGATAATTTTCTCGAAAACACTCTCCACTTGTGAAAAGTCGGATATATCCATTTTGTAGTTTTTGACATCGACTTTGTATTTTTCTTTTAACTCATCGTCAAATTCCACATTGTGAACATTTGAGCAAAGTGCGAGATTATAATTTTCTTTAGCAAATTTTTCGGCGATTGCTTTGCCGATATCACCAGATGCACCAGTTATGACTACTGTTTTTCTTACCATTTTTAACTCCTTTCGATAAAGTTTATCATTTTTGAAAATGAAAGGCAAATTTTTCTTTAATTTTTCAAAAATTTATTATAAAAAAATAGGTTGATTTTATAAATCATTTGACAGATTTTCTCTTTTGTGCTATCCTTTATAGGACTTAATTTACTTAAATTCTAAAGGAGAAAACTTATGGAGCAACTTTCAACCGAATTTGAAGTTAGAAAGCAAAAAATTGAAGAACTTAAAAAAATGGGAGAAATTCCATATAAGGAAAAATTTGAAAGAACTTGCACAATTATAGAAGCGCGCACGAAACTTGGCGAAAGAGTTAAGATTGCTGGGCGTGTGGTTTTTCGTCGTGTTATGGGTAAATTTGGCTTTTGTCAAATAAGAGATATTTACTCCCACATCCAAATTTCAGTTGGAAGAAATGAACTTGATGAGGAAGCATATAATTTCTACAAAAAAATGATTGATATCGGTGACTTTATCGGAGTGGAAGGTGAAGTTTATGAAACTCAAACGGGTGAAGTTACCGTTCGTGCTGAAAAGATTACTCTTCTTTCTAAAACTCTTCGTCCACTTCCAGAAAAATTCCACGGCGTGCAAGACACGGAAATTAAGTATCGCCAACGCTATCTTGACCTTATCACAAACGAAGATAGCAGAAAGATATTTTTGACTCGTAGCAAAATGGTTTCGTTTATTCGTAGATATTTGGAAGATCACGGCTTTATCGAAGTGGAAACGCCTATCTTGCAAACGAGTGTTTCAGGCGCAAGCGCAAAACCTTTCTTCACGCACCACAATGCACTTGATATAGAGTGCAACCTACGTATTGCCACAGAATGTTATTTGAAAGAGTGTATTGGCGCAGGAATTGACAGAGTTTTCGAACTTGGTAAAGATTTTCGAAACGAAGGTATGGACCCGTCGCACTTGCAAGAGTTTACACAAGTTGAATGGTATGCATCTTATTGGAATTTTGAAGATAACATCAAATTTTTTAAAGAATTTGTTGTTAAAATGCTTAAAGAATGTTTAGGTACAACAAAGGTAAATTATCAAGGTATGGAAGTCGAGTTCGATTGCGAATGGGAGCGTATTGACTATGTTGCCAAAATGCGCGAACTTTTAGGATGTGATTTTCTCGAAATTAACGATGTGGATGAACTTAAAAAAATTGTTGTCGACAAAAAAATGTTCTCATATGGTGATTTGGAAGAGTGTAAAACTGTGAGAACTTTGGTGGACTATATTTACAAGAGAAAAATTCGCGCGGATATTGTTAATCCAACCATTTTATATAACTATCCAGCAGTTTTAATTCCACTTGCAAGAAGGAATGATAAAGATGACAGAATTATTGATGTTTTCCAAGTTGTTGCAGGCGGAGCAGAACTTGTGAAGGCATACTCCGAACTTGTTGACCCAATCACGCAACGCGCAACTTTGGAAGCGCAACTTGAAGAAAAGGCACTTGGCGATGAAGAAACAATGGATGTTGACGAAGATTTCCTGCTCGCAATGGAACACGGTATGCCGCCGATTTCTGGACTTGGGTTTGGAATTGATAGATTTTTAATGTTCATTTTTGACACTGACAATATTCGCGACACCGTGTTATTTCCACTTATGAAGTAAAGAAGGATAAGATGAAAAATAAGGCTGGATTTATAATTTCTGAACTTGAGAAAATGTTTCCAGAAGCCAAAACTGAACTTGTGTTTCACACGCCATTTGAAACTTTGGTTTCAGTTATTCTTTCCGCTCAATGCACAGATAAGCGCGTGAACGAAGTAACAAAGGAGATGTATAAAAAATATAATAAACCGGAAGATTTTGCTGATATGCCAATTGAACAATTGGAAAATCTTATCCACTCGTGCGGGTTTTATCACAATAAGGCACTGGCTATCAAAAATGCCAGTCGTGAGATTTTGGAAAAGTTTAACGGTGTTGTGCCGTCGAACTTTGAAGATTTATCTTCTCTTCCAGGTGTCGGCAGAAAAACGGCAAATGTTGTTATGATTGAAGCATTTAATGCCGACGCTTTACCTGTTGATACACATATTCTTCGTGTTTCAAATAGGTTATGCCTGGCAAAAACAAACAATCCAGATATTTGCGAAAGAGAATTGGAAAAATTTTTTCCGAAAAACTCTTGGTCGAAATTACATAAAAGAATGGTATTGTTTGGAAGATATAAGTGTAAGGCACAAAAACCGCAGTGTGAAAGTTGTCCTTTTGAAGAATTTTGTTTGGAAAAGACGCAAAAATATGTTAAAGGCGGGAAAAGGAGTTAAAATAATAAAAGGAGAGTTATGTTTCTTGACCGAGTAAAAATTTCTATAAAAGCAGGAAACGGCGGAAAAGGCGCTGTGTCTTTTTTGCGTAACGCTCAAACGGCATACGGTGGTCCAGACGGTGGTGACGGTGGCAAAGGTGGAAACATAATTTTCAAGGCGACTGACAATATAAACACTCTCTACTCTTTCCGCTTTAAGAAAAAATTTACCGCCGAAGACGGCGCAGACGGCGAGAAGAAAAATAGGACAGGGAAAAGTGGCAAGGACGAGATTATTTTTGTGCCAACTGGAACGGTTTTAATAAATCCGGAAAACAACAAAATTATTGCCGATCTAAGTGAGAATGGTGCGGAATTTGTGGCGCTTAATGGTGGAAATGGCGGACATGGAAATAATTATTTCAAATCATCGATTAAACAAGCACCAGCATTTTCGCAAACCGGCGAAGTTACTAAAATGAAAGAAGTTATTTTGGAACTTAAAACAATTGCTGATGTTGGACTCATCGGCTTTCCAAATGTCGGCAAAAGCACTTTGCTTTCGGTTATTTCAAACGCCAATCCGAAAATTGCTAATTATCCTTTTACAACCATATATCCAAATTTAGGCGTTGTGGAAGTTTTGGGCGAAAGTTTTGTGGTTGCAGATATTCCGGGGCTTATTGAAGGCGCGAGTGAAGGTTTAGGGCTTGGGCATTATTTTCTCAAACATATCGAGCGCGTGCGACTTTTAGTGCATCTTATCGACATATCCGAAAGCGAAGGTAGAAACTTTTTGGATGACTATGTTGTTATAAACAGAGAACTTGTTAAATATAGCGAAAGTTTGCAAGATGTTAAACAAATTGTCGTGTTTTCTAAATGCGACTTGATTGACGAAAAGACGCTTGCTGAAAAACTGCAAGAATTCGAAAAAAAATTCCAAATCAAAGATTATCTTTGTCTATCTTCGATAACCTATAAAGGTGTGGAAGAGTTGAAGAAAAAAATATTGGAAAATTTGAAAAAAATACCTAAAAAGCCAAAATTGCAAATTGAAGACGATAATTTTGACAAAAAAGACGCAAAAACTATTGAAATAAAGCGAAACAACGACGGCAGTTTTGAACTTTTCGGTGGACGAATTGAGAACTTGGCTCGCGGTGTTGTCATTTCTGACCCGCACTCTTTTGCATATTTTCAAATAAGGCTCAAAGAAATGGGCGTGATTGATATGCTTTTGGAAAAAGGTATGAAAAACGGTGACACGGTGATAATGAAAGATATTTCATTTGAATATCAAGAATAAGGATGAAGGTATGATAACAACAAAACAAAGAGCGTATTTAAGGGGACTTGGCAACGCACTCGATCCAGTTGCGCAAGTTGGTAAGGATGGTTTAAACGAAAATGTGATAACTTCCGTTCAACTTCTTTTGCAAGCACGCGAACTTGTTAAAATTAAGGTTTTAAAAAATTGCGAATTGTCGGCAAGAGAAATTGCGGACAGTCTTTCTTTGATGCTTAACGCCGATATTGTGCAAGTGATTGGAACAAGTGTGGTGTTATACAAAAAATCGACAAAGAAAAATTTTAAGCATATTGAATTACCATAATCACAAAACTTCTTTTTCTTCCTTTAAATTGAAAGTGGTGTTGAATTGTGAAACGATGGCAAAAACGACAAGCAAGGTTGCCACAAGGGTATAATAGATGGTTGTTCGGACGAATATGGCAGAGAAAGCGAGCAAAAAGGCTGAGATTAGATAACCTTTTGCTCTTTTTTTATTAAAAGAATAGGCGACAAAATCTTTGAAAGTTAACATTTTGTTGACTTTATATTTTTCTTTTATCTCTGGAAAAATATTGTAAAATTTATATAATTGTTCATATGTTTCAAAGCGGTCAAAAATGAGAAAGTGGGTGTCGAAATGTTGAGAAAAACTCTTTACTTCTTTATCGTATGAGTGGCAAAGGATGACCACTTTTTCTGCCTTGCCTTTCACGGCTTTATATATTTCAACAAAATTTGAAATCGTCAATGGTTCAAAATCAATTTTAGGATATAAAAGTGTTTTCGTATTGTTTTCGTGTTGGACGGTGAGATATTTTGAAAATTTTTTGACATTCTTGTGTTTTATTTGCGCAAGTTTTTGAAAAAAATCCATTTTTTTAGTGTCGCAAGCGAGCGTGAGAAAGATATTTTCCGCATCTTCTTTTTCCTTAATTTTCAAACCTTCTTTTTTTATCTTTTTGCGTTTGAGAAAAAATATAAGAAAATATGTTATTGTTGTGACTGTCAAACTTATGACAATTGATAGCCATAATTTACGCACAAAATAGCGTAGCCAAACAAATGAAAGTACGAAAATTAAAAAAAATTTTAAAACTTCTTGAAAGATAAAATTTATTTTTCTCATATACTAATTTTTGACAAAAAATTTTGTTTTAATCTTTTTATTTATGCCTTTTTCTTGACAAAAGTGAAATTTGTTGCTAAAATTTAATTGTGAATATTGATGAACTTGTGAAATTTTTGGAAGATTGTAAGTTGAAAAATATTTCGGTGTATAGTCACGACAGCGCCGAAGAAAGATTTATCATTATCGCGTCTTCAAACAGCGTTCAACAAAGTAAGTCCGCCGCAGATGCTATTGCACAAAAATATGACTATCAGGACAAGATTGAAGGATACACCAAGGGCGAGTGGTTGGTTTTTGATTTTAACCTTGTCACACTCCATATCTTTTTGCCAAAAGTGCGAGAAAAATATAATTTGGATAAATTGTATAAACCTTTCCGCCATTCAATAAATAAAAAATGATAACTTTTAAAAAATAAGCAAAATTTATTTTGCTTTTTTTGTTATTTAGGGTATAATTATTCTGTAAAAGACTGAAAGGTCTTGCTCTTAAAGGGTGTTTATGATTGAAGTTTGTTTTGTGTGCACCGGCAACACTTGTCGCTCGGTTATGGCAGAGCGAATTGCTCGCAAAAAAGCGAAAATACGAAAGATGAAAAATATCAAGTTTTCTTCTTGTGGGTTATTTGCTAAAAAGGAAAATATCACAGACAACGCCAAAAAGGTTTTGAAAGAATTGGGGTATGACGCGCGCGACCGCAAAAGTGTGAAATTCGGTAATGTCAAAGGCAACACGCTTTACATCGCTGCCACTGATGCGCATAAAGACAGAATTCCATCCAAAAAATGTCTATCGTTTGCGGATTTATATTCTGAAGTTCCAGACCCTTTTGGGCAAGACGAAGAAAGGTATCGCTTGACAGCAAAGATGATTGAAAAAAATGTGGATATCCTTCTTGATAAAATTGAAAATATGGGAGGTGGTTTATGATTATTATGGCGAGCGATCATAGAGGTTACGAACTTAAAGAACAGTTAAAAAAATTTTTCAATGAAGAAAACATAATAACGATTGATGTTGGAACTTACAGCAAAGAACTTGTCGACTATCCAGATATCGCCAAAAGTGGTATGGAAAAGGTATTGGAAGATAAAAATAATGTCGGTATTTTCATTTGCGGAACAGGAATTGGAATGAGTATTGCTGCAAATCGAAATCCAAAAATTCGTGCGGCACTTTGCGTGAATACAGAAATGGCAATGTATGCGAGAAGACATAACGACGCAAATATTTTGTGTCTTCCGGCAATGTTTTTAAAAAAGCGAAAAGCAATCGCGATTATCAAAGTTTTTCTCACAACTTCGTTTGAAGGTGGTAGATATGCACGAAGGAATAAGAAAATATCGGGGGATTTAAAATGATAAATGTTATTCTTCCAATTATCGATAAAATTGACGAATATCAAAAAATGCTGGAATATCTTTCCAAGCGTCAAGATATCACCGTGTTTATCGGCGTCGATGAAAAATTTAAGGATAAAATTGTGGCAGGTAAAAATTTTCTAATTAAAGTTTTTAAAACAAAAAGTGCCAAAGAAGAAATTATCAATTCACTTCATTCAATTAACAAGGAAAGTGGTGGGATTATTGTAATTCGCCGTCCGCTTGATGAAGTGGAGTTCATAAATTTGCTTCACTCTGACGATGATATTGCGTATTTATCGAAAAAAAGAAACAAATTTTCACAATTTTTTGCGGATCTATGGGTAAAAATTATCAGAAGGCTCTTCGCATTCTTCTTCTTTGAAGATATCTCGGCGGTATATTTCAAAGAAGAAATGTTTGATTTGGTCACCGCATTAAACAATTTGTCATATATAACTCGCATTAACCGCTTTGTTGGTTTTTCAATTGGGAGTGTGGAAACGACGCATAAACGAACAAAGCGCGACTTCGACCGTTTCTCTATTAGTGTAAATTTTTTAATTAGCATCTTGTTTTTCGTGATTTGTATTTTATGTTCCATTATTCTCTGCACTTCATTTGGCGTTAATGTTTTGAATGTGGTCTTTGCATTTGCCATTGTATTTGTTGGTTTCACCCTTTTCCTTATCTCGTTGCTTAACCTTGCACGAACTGTTTCGGTTGGACGATTGAGATATGGAAGAGCCGAAGAAATAATTTAAAAGGAGAAATTATATGAAAAAAATTAGAATTGGTATCAATGGTTTTGGTAGAATTGGTCGTTTGGCGCTTCGCGTTATTGCAAATCGAGATGATGTTGAAGTTGTCGCAATCAATGATCCATTTTTGACGCTGGAATATTCCAAATACCTTTTGGAACACGACTCAATTCACGGTCATTTTGATAAAAAAGTGGAAGTGAAGAGTGGTAAACTTTGTGTGGGAAATATGAAAATATCTTTTTATACTGAAAAAGAGCCAGCGCTTATTCCTTGGAAAAATGATAAAGTGGATGTGGTGATTGAATCGACCGGGAAATTCACATCATATGAAGGTGCAAAAGGACACTTGCAAGCGGGGGCAAAGAAAGTTGTTGTGTCTGCGCCAGGCAAAGAAATGCCAATGTTTGTTATGGGTGTAAATGAGAACACATACACAAAAGATATGGACATTGTTTCCAATGCATCTTGCACAACCAACTGCTTGGCACCACTTGTTAAAGTTATTGACCAAGCGTTTGGTATTGAAGAAGGTTTGATGAGCACTGTTCACTCCACAACCGCAACACAACTCACAGTTGACGGTCCAAGCAAGAAAGATTGGCGCGGCGGGCGAGCAGCATCATATAATATCATTCCATCTTCAACAGGTGCAGCAAAGGCAGTGGGTGAAGTGTATCCAAAATTGAAAGGAAAGTTGACGGGAATGAGTTATCGTGTTCCAACTTTGAATGTTTCAGTGGTTGATTTAACTTGTCGTCTTGAAAAGCCAGCAACATATGAAGAGATTGTTAAGGTTATCAAAAAGGCGAGTGAAGGTGAGATGAAAGGAATTTTAGGATGGACGGATGAACCTGTTGTTTCTAGCGACTTTATCGGTGATGCACGAACCAGCATTTTCGATGTTGAAGCGGGAATAATGATAAGTCCAACATTCGTAAAACTTGTTGCTTGGTATGACAATGAGTGGGGATATTCCAACAAACTTATCGATCTTTGCGTGCATATTCTATCGAAATAAAATACACAAGATATAATGTAGTACGCAATGCATAATACACAAAATATAGATAAAAAGGTGAGTTATGAAATATGAATTTAACAAAGAGTTAATTGAAGGTTTGAGAGATAGCACAAACATTGAATTTGTGGAAAATATCACCGACATAATTGAAAATTTGCTGAGCACTGCTGTTGGTGAACTTGCTGTCAAAACACCATTTATTCAAATTGATAAAATACAACTTTTGCCTGTAAATGAGATATTTTTGAAAGCACTATGTGCTAACAGCGAATACACTTATTTCCTTGGCATACCAAACAAGGAAATCGAACTTAACTCGCTTGAAAAGAAACATTATTTCAAAAACCTTTGGAAGAGATTTGTGCGCGCTTGGAAGGTGTCGCGCAAAACAAAGCGACGTAAAAAAAAGGATAAAACGGAAGAAGAAACACCGACGCAAAGTGTTAGCAAAAAATATACTATCGACGAACTCAAGCGTGACCTTGTGAATGAAATTTCCAAGTTGATGACGCAGACTTCACTCATATACAATTACGATAATCACATCTCGATTGTCGGGCGAGAAGATTTGGGTGCCAATGTCAAGGTTAATGTTTATGTTTGTATGCTGGAAAATGACACCTTCAAAATTTATGATGAAAAGAAAAACAAATTTCACGAGATAAACTTCACGCAACGCTTTAAGAATTTGGGAAATAAATATCGCGTTTGCGGCGAGAGCTTTGTGGAGATGGTGCGCATTTACAACAGTTTGTATTCCAAGGTGTATAACAAAATTCCAAATCAGATTTTGATTGAAAGTTTACTTTGTGCGTGTCCGAACAAACTTTTCACCGATGATTTGTATCAAACTTTCATCAATGTGTCGAATTTTATCCGCTTGAACGATGTGACTGCCATTCGCTCGGTGTGCACCAACACAAAATCAATTTTCAAAGAAAAACTCATCACAAACACAAATGGACAAGTGGACTTTTCGCGATTGATAAAACTGCTCGATTTGTATAAAGTTTAGATAAAAATAATGCCAAAATTTTCACATTTTGGCATTATTTATTTCCTAGATTTTAAAAACAATTGTAATTCCTTTGCAGTTACAAATAGTGGAGTTTTTTCTAAAACGCTTAAAAACTTCTTAAAAAGAGACAATATTTCGTAGAGTTTTTCCAGAAAGAGATAATGTTTTTTAAAAAAATATGAAAAAGTGGCGAAAAATGTTTGGAAATTAAAAAAATAGATATTATAATAATCGTATGAAAAAGTTTTTGGTTTCTTTATTTACAATTCTTTTTGCTTTGTCTGCATCAGTAACCGCTGGTGTTTTGTTGACGCAAAACAGTGCGGGGGGGGGGGATTGACAATTCGGTTTCTGAAAGCGTGACCACAACGGCGGATGCGCCGACATATACGGACTATTGGACAGACGAAGGGAATTATGCGGATGATTTTGCTGGTGGATATGGCACGGAAACTGACCCTTATTTAATTTCAAATGCGGCGCAACTTGCTTATCTTGCTTATCTTGTGAATTCAACGACCTACAATTCAACATATCGTTCGCTTTATTATCTTCAAACGGCAAACATTGACTTATCTGCGTATTATTGGGATGCGATAGGCTATTCTTCATCATACTACTTCAGTGGACACTATGATGGCGGTGGATATACCATATCCGGTCTTTTCACGCCGGCAGGTTCTTCTAGCACATATTCATATCAAGGACTTTTTGGTCGTGTTGATGGAATATCTTTATCAAATCGTGCCACCATTTCCAATGTTGGTATAATCAATTCAAACATCCAAGGGTATCGAAGTGTTGGTGCAATTGCAGGATATGCTCAATACACCACAATTTCAAACTGCTACAACACAGGTTCAGTGAGTGGAAGTGGTGACAATGTTGGCGGTGTTGTGGGATGTAATGCTTATGCCTCTGTATATAACTCATACAACACAGGCAGTGTGACAGGAAGTTCTTCTAATGTTGGTGGAGTTGTGGGATATAATCTTTATTCTTCAGTATATAACTCATACAACACAGGTTCGGTGAGTGGTTCACAGTATGTCGGCGGAGTTGTGGGACGGAATTATAGTAGTATGTCATCATCTTCATCTGTATATAACTCATACAACACAGGTACAGTGAGTGGAACTTCTTATGTTGG
>CAZFRA010000004.1:0-60678 GCA_964521165.1 uncultured Lachnospiraceae bacterium | reverse complement strand
GTAATATACCGTATTTTGTATCCAAACAGCATAGAGCGTGACACTTTCCGAACTGCTGTAAGTGAAATTCAAAACGGTACCACCTGTATAATTTGGATCCGCCGTGGTTGCCGAACTATCTGTCGACCAACCTTGAAAAGTGTAGCCCGACCGTGTTGGCGTGTTTGAACTTATCTCTAAACTTTGAATATCATACACATCGCCATACATATTCCAATATTGCTCTGACTGCGTTTCGGGCAGACCGGAAACTGTATCATTACCCGCGTTGGCGTTGTAAATTATTTGTATCGTTCGCCGGGCAATTGCATAAAACGAAAGACTACCAGTGGTTGAATTGTAGTTAGAAACTTCTTCATCCGCTGAATAAGTGCGCGATGTGGAAGTTGAGCTGTTGTAAGCCCAACCATCCAAACTCCAACCATTTGAAGTGTAGTAAGAATAAGTGGACGATGTCGACATCGTGAAACTTGAAGCATATGTTCTACTCGCTGTGCCGTATGTTGCCGTTCCGCTTGAATTGCGATAGTAGTAATAATTTGTGTATGAGGAAGGTGTCCACTGTGCAGTGGCAGTGTAGGTATAACTTCCATTACTACTGCTTGGCCACCTTAAATCACTCCAAGCTATGCTAGTTCCTGCACTATATGTGCCAATTGTTCGTGAACCGTTTGTGACTAGCCAACCATTAAAACTGTAACCCGTTCGTGTCGGTGCACTCGCTAATGTTAAACTTTGCCCTGCATAAAAAGTCTGAGAACTCGGGGTGGTGCTGCCACCATCCGAATCATAACTCATACTAAGAGATGCACGATATTTTATATACCAATTTCCCGAAAATGTGGTACCAACCGAGCTTGATGGTGAGGATGTCGAAGTTATTCCTTCTCCATAGATGTATGTATAAAACGATGTGCCAGTCGTCTGTCGTGAATCTTCAAATGTAGTACTGGTGTTAATACTCCAACAAACATAATCACCTGCAGCACTTTTAGAAATCCTAGCATACCTTTGAACACTCCAACCATATGAATATGAAATATACACTAAATTTTCAGCATAATAATTACTACTAGAGCCTCCTGAAACAGAATATCCATACGCCGCCACTGTGGTCGGAGTATTCCCCCATGTCTGCACACTGCCATGACCAGAACCGCCATCACCCTCAAGCCAATAAATATAAAAACGACCAACATACAAACTATATGTATTATTAAGTGCACTGTAAGAATAATAACTAGTAGAGGACGAGCTCCACGGAGTAAGTGCAATTACCTGAACTGTAAAACTAACAGCTTGGGCAGAAATTTCATCATTGTTTAAATTTTCATCATCACTATTTTCGTTAGAATTTTCTAAATCTTCGCCACTTTCGGTTTCCGAAGTCGTCGAATTCCCCCCCCCCGCTTGTTTGGGTGTATGTTGAATCACAGCCGGCAAGTAACAAACCACCGCCGATCGTGGTGGTTATCGAGCAAAGAAGTATAAAAAAGTACATTAAAAACTTTTTCACGTAATTATTATAACAACAATTTTTCTACTTTTCCAAGTAAATTTACTATATTTTTCAAAAAAATATTAAATATTTTTAACTTTCCTTAGTTTATAAACAAATTTAATAAGTATAAAATTTAATGTAAATTATTAAAAACTGCAAAAAAAGACTGCAAAGACGCAGTCTTATTCTTCTTCAATTTCTTCAATGCCGTCTTTGACGAGTTCGGTGAGTTCGTGGATAAGATTAACAAAGGAAACATAATAAGTTTCTCCATTCTCTCGTATTGTTATCTCCACTGTGCCGTTGGCTATCGTTTTCGGGCTGACAACAACGCGAATTGGTATACCCATAAGTTCGCTATCGGTGAGTTTGATGCCTGCCGAGATTTGTCGGTCGTCAAACAAAACTTCAAGTCCCGCGTCGAGCATTTTCTTATATAGTTCATTCGAAATCGCCTTCACATTTTCGTCGTCAAGGCGAAGTGGACAGAAATGAATATGCCAAGGTGCAATCGTCATCGGCCAAATTATCCCCTTCTCGTCCGCCTTTTCTTCAATCACGCTGGCAATTGTGCGGCCGACACCGATGCCGTAGCAACCCATTATTGGCTCAAGAGTGGTTTCGTCTGGCATACTAACTTTCATCCCCATTGTTTTAGTGTATTTCGTTCCAAGTTGGAAAATGTTGCCGATTTCAATGCCACGCGTAAGTTTAAGACGTTCGCCACAATGAATGCAAGTGTCGCCGTCCTTGACAAGCGCGATATCTTTATATTCCACATTTTGCAAGTCGCGTGATGCGCTGGCATTGATGATGTGATAATCTTTCTTGTTGGCGCCGGTGACAAAATTTTCCAAACCCTGCAAAGACAAATCATAGAACACAAGCGCATTTTCCGGTAATTTAAGATTTATGCAACCAATATTTCCTGCCACCAAACCAAATTTTTCGGTGTCGGCAATTTTGATTTCACTTTTACAAAGTTTGGCAAGTTTTTTCTCATTGATATCATAATCTCCGCGAAGAAATGCCACAACCAATCTTCCGTCTTCCGTTTCGTAACAAACTGCCTTCGCTGTGTGAGCATTGTCCGTTTCAAGATAGTGACAAACTTCATCAATTGTCTGTGCATTGCCTGTGAAAACTTCTTTAGTATCTTTTTTCTCATATGTCACTTTTGTTCGAACACTTTCCGCCACTTCCATATTTGCTTTGTATCCGCACTTTTCGCACAAAACAAGCTTATCTTCGCCCACTTCGGTGACAAGCATAAACTCATCGGCAATATCACCACCCATAATTCCACTGTCACTGCGCACGGAAATAAAATTCTTCAACCCAACACGCTTATAAATTCGATTGTAGGCATCATAAATTTTTCCATAATATTTATCTAAATCTTCTTGTGATGCGTGGAAAGAATAGGCATCTTTCATTGTGAATTCCTTCACGCGAATAAGTCCACCGCGCGGACGCGCTTCATCACGATATTTGGTTTGGATTTGATAAATCATAAATGGTAACTGCTCGTGAGATTTAACCGTGTTCATCGCCATATGAACGGCGGCTTCTTCGTGCGTCATTCCCAAAAGCATATCGTGCCCTGTTCTGTCTTTAAAACGCAAAAGTTCTTCTTTAGTGGAAGAATATCTGCCACTCATATCCCAAAGTTCGCGTGGCATTACCACTGGAAAAAGCACTTCTTGCCCGCCTAATTTGTCCATTTCTTCACGAATTATCGCCTGAATTTTTTTGCTAACTCGTTGTGCTGGTGGTAATAATGAAAATATACCGGAACTTACTTGCTTTATGTATCCCGCGCGAAGTAAATATATGTGGCTTTTGAGCGTGGCGCTGTTTGGAACATCCTTAAGTCGCTCGCCGACAAGTTTACTTAATTTCATACTTCCTCCTCGACAATTTTATCAAATTCTTTCTTTATTTCAAACAATTTTTTGGAAGTTTTTGAAAGTTCTTTTTGACAAAACTCAGCAAGAATAATTGCCCTGTCAAACAATTTTTCGCTTTCGCTAAGCGACAACTTCTCATTTTCCAATTTGTTTGTAATTTCTTCCAATTCCTTTATCGAATCTTCATAGTTCATATTCTTTCCTCGCTTTTTGCAATAATTTTTCCATCAATGAAGTTGATTGTCAGTTTCTCATTTAAAACAACTTCTTCCGCTTTATCAATATTTTTTCCATTTTGCTCGATTTTTGCATAGCCGCGTTTTAAAATTTCTCGCGGGTCAATTCGTTTCAAAATGTTTTCTTTAAGTTCTAGTTTATGTTTTTCGTTGTCCAGTAATTTTTCGATTTGAAGTGAGAGTCTTTCGGTATTTTCTTTAAGTTTAAACTCCCTTTCGCTGATAAAATCTTCCATTTTGGTGATTAAGTATGCGATTGTGCCTTGAAATCCTTCCGTTTTATCGCTAATTTTTAGCATCAACTCGCGAGAAAGTTTTCTTATAAGCATTTTGAAAACACCTTTCTCTTTGAAAATGTCTTGCGTGACCAACTCTGCTGCAGCGCTCGGTGTGGGCGCGCGTAAATCACTGACAAAATCGATAATCGTGAAGTCGGTTTCGTGACCAACAGCAGAGATAATTGGTTTTTGGCAATTATATGTCGCCCGTGCCACCATTTCGGTATTATACGCCGACAAATCTTCCATTGAGCCGCCACCACGCGCCACAATCACAACATCCACTTTGTCGTAATTCGAAAAGAAGTCGATGCCGGCACAAATCTCTCTTTCTGCACCATTCCCTTGCACTTTGGTGTTATATAACACAATTTCAACCGACGGGTCTCTGCGCCACGCCACATTTTTTATATCCTGAATTACCGCGCCTTCTTTGGAAGTAACAACACCGATTCTTTTTATCGATTTTGGCAACTCTTTTTTGACTGCTGTGTCGAAAAGTCCTTCTTTCTCAAGTTTATTCTTAAGTTCAACAAAGCGTTGATACAAAAGTCCTTGTCCTGCTGGTTCAATTCGATGTGCGACATAGTTAAATCGTCCAGTTTTGGTGTAAAAATTCGGACCGCCATAGAGAGTGACCAAATCACCTTCTTTCACACCTTCAAACGCCGAAAGGTTAAAACACACGCACGGAAGAGAACTTTCTTCATCCTTAATCGAAAAATATATTGCTGTTTTTGCTCTTGAAACGCCAAAAACTTCTCCAACAACATTAACGCTGTGAAGAAGTTCTTCGTTGTTAAATATATCTCTAACAATACTATTAAATTTGGTTACGCTTATTGTTGTTATCATTCGCCTTTACTCAATTATTGCCGAAAGTAGTCCATTTATGAATTTACTGCTATTAAAAGTGGAATATTTTTTTGCAATTTCCAAAACTTCATCGATAGCAACCGGTTTTGGAGTGTCAAGATATTTTATTTCTGCAAGTGCCAAATAAACAAGCGCCAAATCAATGCGATAAACTCTGTCAAAATCAAAATTAGTCAAATTTTTCTTGATAACTTCGTCAAGTTCTTCTTTATGACTCAAATATTTATCGAAAATTTCTTTGCAAAAAGCCTTGTCCGCTTCCTTTTTTAAAGGACTGGTCACTTCAATCAAAGTTTCTTCTTCCGCATCCTTAAAAAGAGTTTCAAAAATAAGTTTGAAGGCACCTTCTCGTGCTTCTCTACGCATCCGCCACCTCTTTATCGCATTCAACATCCAAAATATGAACATTGATTTTAAGCGGTTTGAGTGCTACCATTGTGGCAAGTGAATTGCGAATATTTTCTTGCACGCGATAAGCAATATCAGGCACGTTGAAACCGATATATATGTTTATATACACATCCACAGTGAGCGCACCATTTTGTTCAAACTTGATTTCCACGCCGTCATCATATTTCTTCACCATTTTCTTATACCACGGTCTATGTTTGTTACAAACACTTTCCACACCATTGATTTCCTTCGCGGCTAAATTTATGATAGAAACAAGAATCTTCCTGTCCAGCGTTATTTTACCTTTATTTCTGTTATCTTCGTTCTTAACTGCCATAAAAACTCCTTTTTACAGCATCATTTTAACATAAAATAATTGAGTTTGTAAACTAAACAACAGGAATTATCACAATATTTTTAACTTCCACGCCAAGTTGTTCCACAACAATTGTTTGAATTTGAGCAACTTCTGCTTTTGTCAACTCTTCACATTCCACAACAACATTCACCTTTGTTCCTATGGAAACGATGCAATCGGTAAAGCCAAGCGCCTTGATAAGCCCTTCAACTGTGAGTTCTTCGTTCATTTCA
The DNA here is from genome assembly GCA_964521165.1 of uncultured Lachnospiraceae bacterium. Lineage (GTDB taxonomy): Bacteria > Bacillota > Clostridia > Christensenellales > UBA1242 > Caccovivens. The sequence continues at coordinate 54,893 of CAZFRA010000004.1, read as the reverse complement.
GCAATAAGAGCAAGTTTTGCTTCTTCCGCATTCTTCACTGCTTCTTCCGAAGAATTTTCATTTTCAATTATGGCATCATAGTAAAGAATTTGTTGGTCTCTTGTGGTTTCTCGGTCGTTACGATAAGAAACAAAATATGATGTTGTTGTGGTGGTTGTTGTGGTTGGTTCGGTTATGCTGTTATTTAAAACAATGTTGAGATAACCTGTCACACCAAGCAAAACTATCATAAGAGTTAAGATAATAATTTTTGTTCTTTTTTTCATTTTAATCTCCTTTTAAAATTATGAAAGAATTGTTATGTTACTCTCATCAATTCCAAGAATTGTTGTGACTGCATCCAAAATATTCATTTTTATGCTAAAATTCTCGCTACCTTCTGCAACAATCACCACCCCCTTTATCACAGGATAGATTTCCTTCACAACGACTGGTTCGCCGTCAATTATGACCAACATTTCCGTTGTTGTTTCGTTTGTGCCAGATGTTATTGTTTCCGTATCAAAGGCGTATTCATAAGAAAAGCCACTCTCAAGCGTTATCAAAACACTCACTTCTCCAACTCCGGAAATTTTTGATAATACATTACTTAATTTATTCTCAAGAATGTCCACGTATTCCTGTGTGGATGAATATTCTTGTGTCGAATTTTCAGTTATTGTGTCATCCGTAGTTTTGTCCACAAAAAAGGCAAAATAACAAACGCAAACAATAAGACCGATAAACACAGCAAGATATATTTCAAAATGTTTAACCTTCTTTATTTTCTCAAAAAAATCTTTTATCATTTTCATTTTTTCACTCTCCTATTCCAAAAAGATTATCGAAGCGTTTTTAAAGTAAGCCACATTCAAAACCAAATCTTCCACACACTCCTTTAACTCTTGTGTATTCTTTATACTTCCAGAAAATGACACATCGCGTAAATCGACAGTTATTTCATAAACTTCCAAATTTTCGACATCCGCAGAATATGTTATTTTAAAATTTTCCACACCTTGTGCGCTAATTTTGTTTATGATATCCGATTGAACAGCGTTGAGTTTGGATAGGTTGATTTGATAGAGATAATCGTCTTGAAGTTCAATCTTATACGACGCCAAAAAATTGGAAAAGTCCATTTCTTTATTTAAAAGACTTGGAAGCGGCGCAATAATAACAAAAATTGTGATAAAGGAAAATATTCCGCGGATATAGCGATTTATCTGACCTTCTGGCAAAATAAATTCGCAAAGCACCGATAGCAAAATTATTCCAGCAATCGAAAGAAGCCATTCTGACATATCACACCCCCTTATATTAAATTGGCGCTACACATTATAAGCCCTGTCATTAACATATACATAAACGCCACGGCAACAATAAGCGCAATTAGCATTGTCATACTTTTGGAGATGTCACTCACAAAATTTGCAATCTTTTTGTCGCCAACAGGCTCGATAATTCCTGCCATAAACTTCAACGACAGCATAAACAAAACAAGATTTAGTATCGGCGAAATTATGGCAAAAAGAATGAGAAGAAGTCCTGCCGTTCCAACTGCGTTTTTGATGAGCATACTTGACGCAAGCACAATCGAAAGTCCGTCCGAAACATATCCACCAACGATTGGAATGTAACTTCGAATTGTGTATTTCGCCGTGCGAATTGAAAGTCCATCCACCGCACTTGCCGATATCCCTTGAATTGTGATAAAGCCGAGAAAAATGGTAAACAAAAGTCCAATTGTCCACTTGAAAGTGCCTTGCAAAAATGCGACAAACTTATCAAGTTTAACGTTGTTCGAAAGATTACCGACAATAGAGAATATCACCGTAAAAATGAAAATTGGCATAAGAAAATAAGTTATTAGATAGATGAAAACATTTCCAAGCATTGCAATAGCCGGTTGATATAAACTCACCGAAACAGTTCCGCCTACCGCCGTCAAAAGTGTGAGTAAGACCGGAAAAATTGCATCCATTAAATTTTTTAAACTCGTGAGCGTGGATGATGTCAGAGAAATGAGTTTAACTAATATTCCGCCAACAAAGACTATCACCACGCCATAAGTCACAAAGTGAATTATGTTTCCAATCGACTTGCCGTTTATCTGCGGTTTTAAATTCGACACCATTCCACCCAAAATGGCAATGGCAATTATGCTGGCAATTATCGGCAAATACGACAAAAGCCCATCCCAAAGAAGTGATAAAATCGCACCCAAAAAAGTTTCGCTTTCGAGATATTCACCATTTATCAAACTCTCCACCTTCGCTTCAAATCCACCAGAAAAGAAGGTGTTATCTTTCAAATTATCAAGATATGTTTCCAAATCGCTGAAGTCCAAATTGTTGAGTTGGTTTTCAATTTCTTCTTCCAATTCAAGTTCGATATCTTCGACTTCGCTTTCCGCCCTGACATATGGCGTGTTAAGAACATATCCATCCAAAGTGAAACTGCCAAAAAAAGAAGCAACAAAAATGATGAAAACGATAAAAAGGTTTATCTGCTTACATTTCTTCATTGTGGCAATAACTCCATAACAATTTCAAGTATACTTGTTATGATTGGCAGTGCCATAACAAGAATGATAATCTTGCCACCCAGAAGGACTTTATCGCCCAAACTTTGGTTACCCGTGTCACTACAAATGCTAGCAGTGAATTCAATCAAGTAGCCGACGCCTATAATTTTGAAAATAATTGCATAGAGCGAAGAGTTGACATTTGTTATTTGAAATATCTCGTTGAACACATCAAATATGCTGGAGAGATAGGATATGAGCATAAAAAGAAGAATAATTCCACCGACAATTGAAAGGAAAACGGCGAAATCTGGACGAACTGGTTTGACGATAAGCGTGGCAATGCAAGTTATTAACGCAATGGCAATAATTCGATAAATCGAGTCCATAACAACTCCCTTCTTCAAAAATTGAATATAGTTCGAATGGCTTCAAAAAGGTCGGAAATCATATTTATCACCATTAAAAGCACAAGAACAACGCCCGCAAGTGTTGCCAATGTGGATATGTCTTCCTTCCCGCTGTTTTTGAGAATTTGACTTATAACAGCGGTCAAAATTCCAATCGCCGCAATTTTGAATATGATGTCAACATCCATAAAAACTCCCTAAATTATTAAAATAGCAAAAAATAGTCCTGCCACAATCGAAAGTTTAATAGAAAGCGCTCCATATTTTTTGTGGTCTTTTTCTGTTTCTTCCTTTTTCTCATTAAACCTTTGCACAAAGGAAGAAATTTCTTTTGTTTGATTTTCCACATCGCTTCTCCCAAGTGTTTTAAGAAAAAGTAAGATAAAATCTTTCTCGTCTTGTTTTAAGCATGACGCTTTTTTAAAGATATTTTCAGAAGAAAGTTCACTTTTTTTGTCGAGATAGTCAATAAAACTCTCGTCGATACCAAGCAGATTTTTCCGTGTTCCTTCGTCAAAATTTTCCATCAAAATTTTCAATCTTTCGCGCGAGAAATTGATTTCCACCGAAAGTTTCTCCGCCAGAAGAATTAAACTTGAAAAAAATTTCTTGCGTTTATTATATTTAGAATAGATAACATATCCAACAAAAAGGCACAAGCAAAAAATGATTATGATAAAAAGATACTTCATTTCACACTCCTTTTAAAATTTGCTAAAAAGTCGCGAAAAATTCTCATTATATATCCCTTCAAAAGTTCCGGGTCCATTGCGCTTGGACAAAAGAACATACCTTTTAAAAGTTTTTTCTTTGATGAGTTTTTGAAAAAGTGGTTTGTGACAAAAAGTGTCAAGACTTTCCGCGTGCGTCGTCGCCAACACCTTGACGCCAGAAGTTGAAGCATAAAGAATGGCGTCGATATCTTCTTCTTGTCCAACTTCGTCGGTCACAATAATGTCTGGCGCAAGCGAGCGTATACCGTTCTCAAAGCCTACCTTTTTCGTGGCAAAGGCAATTTTGTCGTAAAAGTTCGACGAAAGTTTACAATCAAGTTCGCCTCGTTCGTCCAAAAGTAAGACATTGAGCGGTAAATTCCTTTCACCAAGTTGATTGACAAAGTCTTTCAAAAAGGTCGTTTTTCCGCACCCCGCCGGCGAAATAACCAAAGTGTTTTCCACACCATTTTCGGTAACTATATATGGAAATGCCGAGAGTGAGCAGTTTTTGACATTATGCGGAATGCGTATGTTGCAAGACTGAAAGTTGGTCATTGTTTTTATCACGCCATTTTCTTCGACAATATTTCCACCAATACCAATCCTTATGCCGTTTTCGGTGACAATAAAGCCCCTTTTTATCTGCTCATTAACAGAATAAATTGAACACTCGCTTGCGCGAAAGATGATATCTTCCACAATGATTTTTGTGGCAAAAATTGCCGATGTGAGATTGCTTGTTGCGCCATTTTCGCTCAAAAAATAGTTTTTTCCGCTGACGCAAACAATAATAGGCTTGTCCACGCGAAACCTTATCTCGTTCACTGCCTTTAAATTGACCTTTCTATCGATAATACTCCAAATTTTTTCTGGTAAAATTTTATTAAGCATACTTCCACTCCTTAAAAAACACTATGATAGGAAGAGAAAAATAAAAACCCGCACAATGTGCGAAATAACTCTTTTTTTGTCAAGAGCGGTTGAAATATTTGACGGCAAATTTTACTTTATAAATATCTTTTTTATCGCCTTTTAAAAACTAAAAGTAAGATAATTTTTATATTTTACTTGACATTTTTTGATAAGTTTAGTAAAATATCCACACCGAGATAGATGGGGAGTTAGCGGTGCCCTGTAACCTGCAATCCGCTATAGCAGGATTGAACGCTTGCTTAGGGGTGATAGGGTTGAAAATGTGCGTGGTGGCTGGGCGATGAAATCAAGGTCTTATGCAATTGATACCTTCGAACCATGTCAGGTCCTGACGGAAGCATCATTAAGGAGTGTTATTGATGTGCCATAAGGTTGCTTTGGTGGAGTTCATACATCATCGAAACAGTCAGTCTTGTCATCTCGAAGCATTCTCTCGGTATATGAAAAAAGCAAGGTCAAAACCTTGCTTTTTTGTTTTAAATTTTGTCTGCAACATTCTTTAGTCCTTTCTTTACTTGTTTTTTTGCTTTGTTGATTTTTGGTTCCACCTTATCTTTCATCATTTCCATTTCTTTTTGTACCGCTTTTTCGCTTTTGTTGACAAGGTTTTTTGCTTCCTGCGAATGTTTATATAACAGTGCGCCTGTAATAAGTCCAGCACCAAAACCAATCAAGGTCATAAATTCTTTCATACTTTTGCCTCCTAAAAATAGGATGAACAAAAATCGACAAAATATTCGTTAGTTTATCAGTTTTCTCGCGTGGTCAAGTGCCGTTTGCGAGATGTTTTCGTCGCCATCGATAAGACGAGCAATCTGCTCAACCACTTCTTCGCCGGAAATTGCACGTGCGTTAGATACCGTTTCGTTGTCTTTAACCGTTTTGGTCACCAAAATAAAGTTGTCACCTTTACTTGCCACAACCGGCGTGTGTGTGATACAAATAACCTGCACAAACTTGGCAATGCCGCTGAGTTTTTCGGCAAGTTTGCCCGCTGTCTGTCCGCTTATGCCGGAGTCTATCTCATCAAACACCACCGTCGCCACGTTCTCCTTATCAAGCATTATAGCCTTAAACGCCAAAAGTAATCGTGAAAGTTCACCGCCCGACGCCGTTTTAGACAAATCTTTCATCTCTTGACCTTGGTTGGCAGAAAAAACAAATTTGATAATATCAAACCCTTTTCTTCCAATCTCGCCTTTATCGAATTGAACTTTGAAATTTGTCCCTTTCATTTGAAGGTCGGCAAGTTGAAGTTTGATTTTTTCTTCTAGGTTTTTGGCGTATTCTTTTCGAACAGCCGACAGTTTTTCGGATAATTCGTTAAGCATTTGAAGACTCTTTTCTTTTTGTTTATTTAATTTTGTAATCACAAACTCGCTGTTTTCAAGACTATCCAACCTCTCACTCGTTTCCGCTTGGAATTTGAGAATTTCCGAGATAGACGAACCATACTTCTTCTTCAAACTCTTAATCAAATCAAGCCTTACGTCAATTCGCTCTAATTCAGTTTCGTCAAAGTCAGTGTTTTTGACAATATTATTCAAAATTTCCGCAACATCTTTGATTTCGTAATAGCAAGAATTCAACCTTTCTTGACAATCAGCAATATCTTGAAAATTAGAAAAAGATGAGAGTAAATTTTTTGCTTCAAAAAGGTTATTTGTAACCGCGCTAACACCGTCATCAAGTTTAGAAACAGCGCCACCCACTTTCTCACAAATATTTTCGCTCGACGAGATAAAGGCGAATCTTTCCTTCAACTCTTCTTCTTCGCCAATAGTTAAGTTGGCATTTTCAATTTCTTGAATTTGGAATGCGAGAATTTCTTTCAAACGATTCCTTTCCGTTTCGTCGCCGCCTAACGACTTGATTTGTCTTTCAATCTCGGTTAGGTTGTCATATTCAGTGTTTATTTCAGCCAAGAGTTTAAACGCAACATCACCAATATATTTATCAAGCAATGAAAGGTGATTATTTTCATTTATCAACCCAACATTGTCGTGTTGACCGCAAAAGTCAATCAGATTGAAGGTTATTTCTTTCAAAGTTTTCAGAACAACCGGAACGCCGTTCACACGAATTGTGCTTTTGCCGTCCACATTGAGATTGCGCGACAAAATAAGTTCATCTTCGCACTCAATGTCGAGAGATGCGAGTGTTTTCTTGATTTCTTCGCTAAGATTATCAAACACCGCTTCAACGCGCATATTGTTTTCCTTGCTGCGAATCAAAGTTTTATCCGCTTTTGCGCCCAAAACAAAACTTAAAGCATCAATCAAAATACTTTTTCCAGCACCCGATTGTCCCAAAATGACATTAAAACCTTTTTTAAAATCAATCTCACAATTTTTGATAAGAGCAAGATTGGAAATAAAAAGAGAAGAAAGCATTTGTTCCTCCATTTACACTAAAATATCAGAAAGTATTGCCACTGCTTCGCTTGAAAGGGCTGTTGATGGGAAGACCAAAAGCACAGTATCGTCACCATAGGTTGTGCCCATAAGGTCAATCAAATTCAACTTGTCAATGAAAGAAGCAACGCTGCCACCCATACCTTTAATAGTTTTTATCACAGCAAGATTGAGCGCATTCTTCACCGAGATAACCGATTCTTTGAAAATGGTTATGTAACGACTGGAAATCGCTTGTTGTTCCGAACCCAAAATAGCATACTTATATTTTCCAGAAGAAGACAAAATTTTTGTCAATCCCAGTTCTTTTATATCACGCGAAATAGTTGCTTGCGTGATATCAAAATTTGCATTTTTAAGTTCCTTTGCCAATTCATCTTGCGTTTCAATCTCCTTTATGGAGATGAGTTCAAGAATTTTAGATTGTCTTGCGCTTCTTGCCATAACAAAACTCCTTAAAGCCTACACACCGCTAAATTAGGGCGTTTTGGCGATTTTTGCATAAATATAAATTTATAAATATTTACGCTGTTTTCATTATTATACATTAAAATTTATAATTATGCAAGCGTTTTTTGCATATTTATTCAATAAATTTTTATAATAATTTGAATTTTTGAAAATTTATAAATTTGAAAAGTATAAATATAAGTGAATATGCATAGCCGCTCGCAATGGTATAGCCCAATAGAAAACACCCTAACTTACTTCACAGAAGATGAATAAATAATATGATGCCATACCTACAAACAATAAAAGAAAGCACGAGTGCTTTCCTTGTATGGTATTCTTTATATAAAAACATCTAATGTATTATAGAAAAAAAGAACCTGCCGCCTGCAAGTTCTTCTCAAATTATCTTTTAATAACCATCTCTTCTTTGGTCGCCAAAGCTTCATTTACCAAACTTTCAATATCAAGAAATTCTTCTTGGTACTCAACCTTTTTGATTGTCGGTTTGATAACTGGATGTTTTGGTAAAAATACTGTGCAACAATCTTCATATGGTAAAATTGATGTTTCAAATGTACCAATCTTTTTTGCTATCTCAACAATATCTTCTTTATCAAAAGCGATAACCGGACGAAAGACTGGAAGAGAAACTACGCTGTTTGTCACATTGATACTTTGAATGGTTTGACTGGCAACCTGCCCCAAACTCTCACCTGTGATTATTGCCCCAAGTTCGTTTTGTTTACAAATTTTCTCAGCAATACGCATCATTATTCTTCGCATAATAGTTATCATATATTCTTCATCGCAATTCATATGGATTTGTTCTTGAATTTTCGTGAACGACACGATGTGAAGTTTTATTTCATCGCAATATTTTGTCAATCTTTTTGCAAGTGTTATAACTTTTTCCTTCGCTTGCTCGCTGGTGTATGGATATGAATGAAAGTGAACCGCTTCAAGTTTTAATCCGCGCTTCGACATTAAATAACCCGCAACCGGACTGTCAATTCCGCCCGATAAAAGCAAAATCGCCTTCCCGCCTGAACCGAGTGGCAGACCACCTTCACATTTTATCGTTTCATAATAGATAAAAGTTTCGTTATTGAAACGAACTTCGATGTTAATGTTATGTTCTGGATGATGCAAGTCAACTTTGGCGTTATAATTATTTTCCAAAATAACTTCGCCAAGTTTACGCTCCAATTCCACTGAAGTTAGCGCAAACTTTTTGTCGGCACGCTTGGCGTTAACCCTAAATGTGCCGTTAATTTGAATTTTGGAAATATACTCCACAATCTTTTCCATAGAAGAATAAACTTTAATCGCTTTTGAAACACCAACCAATCCAAAGACCGTCGTCAGATTTTGCACAATCAAATTTTCATCCATTTCATCATAACTAGAGATGATAATTCTTCCAACTACCTGCTCAATTGAAAAAGAAAAAGCAGAGAGTTTCCTTTGAATATTTTCAAGCAAGCATTTTTCAAACTCTTTCTTATTCTTTCCCTTCAAAAACAATTCGCCAAATTTAAGCAACAAAACTTTTTCCATCAACTCACCCTTTCTTTAATATTTTTGTATACTTCGCAAATAATTTCACCTGCCCTTTCCACTTCTTCCAATGTTTGATAGGCGTTAAAACTTATTCGACAACTGGAAATAATTTTTGTTTTATCTATGCCAATTTCTTCCAAAACGTGATTTCCCGCTTTTCTAGAAGAGCAAGCGCTTCCAAGCCCAACAATAACATCTTTCTCTTCCAGCGCGTGCAACATAGTTTCACCCTTGACATTTGGAAAAATTAGACTTTCGATATATGGCGAACCTTTAAAATCAATAATCTCAATTTCACCATTTTTCCCTATTGTTTCATTAAATTTTTGTTTTAAAAGTTGCACTTTTTCGAAATTTTTTCTTATATCAATCTTTTCAAGCGCCGTTCTCATAGCAAAAATTCCCGGAACATTTTCAGTGCCCGAGCGTAGACCAGACTCTTGTCCACCGCCATCGACGATATTTTTAATGATGTTTTGTTTGCGGATGTAAAGTCCGCCAACACCTTTTGGTCCGTGAAATTTATGTGCACTAAATGTTAGAAGGTCGACTTTAAAGTCTTCCACTGAAAAAGGTATCTTCATAAAACCTTGAACGGCATCAATATGAAAAAGTGCGTTTGGCGCGAGTTTATCGCGAAGTTTTACAATCTCTTTAATGTCGTTTATCGCACCCGTTTCGTTACTTACAAATATGCAACTTATTAATTTCGTTTTGGCGTTTAGTTTACTCTTTAAATCACTAAGGTCAACCTTGCCGTCTTTTTGAAGTTTGACAAAATGCACAACTTTTCCTTGCATTTGAAGATTTTTCGCAACATTCAATACTGACGGATGTTCACCGTTTGAAAAAACATATTCATATTCGCCACCACGAACGGCACCCTTAATCGCAAGATTATTGCTTTCAGTTGCCCCGCCCGTGAAAATAACTGTTCCTTCAATCGCACCTAACTTTTTCATTATAAGCGCGCGAACTTCATTTAACTGCATTGATATATAGGCACTTTTGCGAGTTATGGCTGATGGATTATAATATTCTTGGCACGCATAAAAAGAATATGTTTTCACACATTCTTCAAACATTTGTGTTGTTCCTGCATTATCAAGATATATCATCCTATCTCCTTTATTTCAATACACTTTAAGCGGGAAGATATCTTTGATCTCAAATGTTGATTGTGCGGGCAAATCAAGCGCAAGCAAAAATTCCTTCGGAATTTTCCTGAGAATCTCGCGAGATTCTCAGAACTCGCTCCGCGAGTGGCTTGCGCATCTTATCACACTCTCAACTTTGCGCCATATCTAAATTCCAAACTCTTCAAAACCTTTTTAATTATAACGCCAATTTCATCAGCTGTCAAAGTTTTCTCTTCGCTGACAAGATGAATTTTATATGCCAAACTCTTCTTTCCACTTCCCAGACTTTCACTTCGATAAACATCAAAAAGTTCGCAATCAACAAAATTCTTACCGCAGACCGATTTAATAGCAGAAACGAGTTCAGCATTTGTAACATTTTCGTCCACAACAATAGCGATATCTCTTTCCACTGACAAAAATTTTGATATTTCTTTTGTAGCGAAAGTTTTTTCCGGTAAACTTGCAAGATAATCGGTGTCGAGTTCAGCATAGTAAACATCTTCCGAGATGTCATAATTTTTCAGTACTTTCTTATGCACCTTACCAAACCAACCAACACATTTCCCATCACTCGCAATAATATCTGCACTCACACCGCTGTGAAGATACGGCTCTTTTGACCTTTCCAATTTATACTCAATAGGAAAAGAAACGAGCAAATTTTCCACCACATTTTTAAGGTCGAAAAAGTCATAACCCTTCTCGCACACCGCAAATGACAACCTATTATTTTCAACAGGAAGTTCGGTAAGTGGCAGAGATTTTGGTTGATAAACTCGCCCTGTTTCAAAAAATCTTAATTCTTTATTTCCAACCGACAAATTAAAATGGATATCAAGAAGTAGCGCGTGTGCCATAACCGTCCGCACAGTCGACAAATCGTCACTGATTGGATTCGCCAATTTAATGACATTTCTACGCTCGTCGTTAATCATAAGTTTGTCTATTGCTGATGGAGAATAAAGCGAATAGTTCAAAGTTTCATAGAAACCAAAATCGACAAGTTCGTTTTTCATCTTATTTTCCATAGCAAGTCTAGGTTCAAACGCGCCGATAGTTATGGAAGAATGTTCAAAAGCATCACCTTCCACATTGTTATAAATATCATAACCATAAATTCTTATCAACTCTTCTGCCAAGTCGTTTTCATTCTCAATATCTTCACGATAAAATGGAAGTTGACACGAAAGAGTGTCGCCGTTTAGTGTGGATTTAATTCCAAGACTATTCAAAATTTGCAACACGCGTTTTCTGTCGATAGAAATACCTAAAATTTTATCAATCTTACTCATCGACGCTTGGATTTTTCTTTCAGAAATCTCTTTTTGGTTACAAACATCAATAATTCCATCAACGATTTTACCACAATTCAAGGTCGACACAAGATTTAACGCTCTTTGAAGCGCCTTAATTGGAGTTGAAAGATAAACACCTTTGGAATAGCGCAAGGAAGAGTCCGTCATAACACCAAATTTTCTGCTAGTCAACCTAACGCTTTTAAGGTCAAACACTGCGCATTCGAAAACAGTTTCCGTGGTATCTATCTCAACGCACGAATTAACACCGCCGATAACCCCAGCAATAACAACCGGCTTGACGCTATCTGCAATCACCATATCATCTGGCGTCAAAGTGTAAGTGTTACCATTCAAAACGGCAATTTTTTCATCTTGTTTGGCATCACGAACAATAATTTTGTTACCAGTAAGATGCTTATAATCAAACGCGTGCATCGGTTGTCCTTGCTCAATGAGAATATAGTTTGTTATATCGACAATGGTGTTGATTGGCTTAATTCCAACTGCAAAAAGACGAGCACGAAGCCAAAGCGGCGAACGCGTAAGTTTCAAATCTTTGACATACGCCGCCATATATCTTGGACATTTTGGCGTTTTAACTTCGACAGAGAGATATTTTTTCACATCTTCGCCAACCGTTTTATAGGAATAATCAACATCTTTAAAAGGTTTGTCATATATCGCACAAATTTCGCGTGCAAGGCCAATGATTGAATTACAATCTGGTCGATTTGGCGTGACATTTATATCCAAAACAACGTCATTAAGCATAAGCGCATCTTCAATTTTAGCGCCGATTTTCATATCATTTGGCAGAATCAATATACCATTAACACCGCCACCTTCAATATAATTTTCATCAATACCAAGTTCTTCGCCCGAACAAAACATTCCTGCACTCGAAACACCGCGAAAATTCGTCGGCTTAATTTTGACACCGTTGACGAGATCCGCGCCCTCCAAAGAAACTGGAACAACCGCACCTTCAAAAATGTTTGTAGCAGAAGTTATAATTTGGACGGTTTTATTGCCAACATCAACTTGACAAACTTGTAATCTATCTGCTTGTGGATGTTTTTCCACCTTTGTTATTTTTCCAACATAAACTTCGTGAAGATGCTTGTTTTGATAAGAGAATTCTTCCACTTCAAAACCCGAAGTTGAAAGTTTTTCTGCCAAAACTTCCACTGGAACATCAATATCCACAAAATCTTTCAGCCAATTATAAGAAACTTTCATTTTTCACTCCTTTAAAATATTTATGGCATACAACACTATATATTGTGTATTATGCAATGCATACCACAACAAATTATCGCATTTGCTTTAAAAATCTCATATCGTTTCTAAACAAATATTTGATGTTTGGAATCTTGTTTAACACCATAACACTTCTATCGATTCCAGGACCAAAAGCAAAACCAGAATATTTTTTACTATCAATTCCAGACATCTCCAAAACTTTTGGATTGACAACACCAGCACCAAAAACTTCAGAAAAGCCTGAGCCCTTGCATAATGAACAACCTTTTCCCCCACACATTTGGCAAGTTGCGTCAATTTCAATTGACGGCTCGGTGAATGGAAAGTAAGACGGACGAACGCGCATCTTAACATCTTTACCAAACAAGCGTTTCAAAATTGTGTCAATCATTTTCATCAAATCTTTAAGTCCAACATTTTCGTCGACAACAAGCGCTTCAAATTGATTGAAAATTGGTGAATGCGAACTGTCATCATCGTTTCGATAAACTCGCCCCGGACAAACAATTTTGAAAGGTGGTTTAAGTGTTTCCATAGCGTGCACTTGCATATTCGAAGTTTGCGTGCGCATAAGAATGTTATCTGTGATATAGAGAGAATCTTGCATATCTCTTGCCGGATGATTTTTTTGCACGTTCAGTGCTTCAAAATTATAATAGTCGGTATCAATTTCTGGACCTTGAATAACCGTGAACCCCATTTCCACACAAATTTCCATAAACTTATTATTAAAACGCGAAATAGGATGAAGAGCACCTTTTTTCACACCCTTACTTGGCATTGTGATATCAATTTTTTCCTTTTCCATTTCAGTATTCAAACTTTCTTCTTCAAGAATTTCAAGTTTGGAAGAAATTGCTTCTTCAAGTTTATTTCTAACAACATTGGCAATCATTCCAACATCTTTGCGTTCTTCTGATGGAATTTCTTTCATATTTCGCAAAATCGCAGTGAGTTCGCCTTGCTTACCTAAATATTTAACACGAACATCGTCAAGTGCTTTTAAACTTCCCGCTTTTTCCACTTCGCTCAAACCATTTTTCAAAATTCCGTCTAATTTTTCTTTCACTTTTCTCTCCTTTTAACAAAAAAGTCGCCCTAATATTAGGACGACATTGCCGTGTTACCACCTAATTTCGTGCAAAAAGCACCTTATTTCTGCATTTTACGCCTGCATCGCGGCAACTCCTACACAAAAAAATCTTCAGAGTGCAACTAGAAAGTGAATTCAACGCGGATTTTCTGCCTTTTTCCAGCAACAAGGCTCTCTGAAAGAAAATTTTGCGCGCCTACTGGTCTTTCATCATCGTTTTTACATTGTCATTATAAGCATTTGCCCGAAATTTGTCAAGCATTTTCGCTACCATATTTTACAAAGTTAGCAAAAATATGATAATATAATAAATATGAACAAGAATTTTAATTTTGATGATAATGAAAGATTTAATATTGTTGTAGAAAATATTTCAGAAAAGACCAATATCTATCTCTATCTTCGCCAACATAAATTTTCTGAGCATTTTGTGAGTAATTTAAGAAAAAAGGAAAATGCCATTCTCGTTAACGGCAAGACGGCAAATACAAAAACCACCCTAAAAAACGGTGATAACCTTTCTATTCTCAAAGAACCGAACAACCTGACAGCAATACAACTTGTGGACAAAGATTTGGATATCGTTTTTGAAGATGAAAACTATCTCCTTGTCAACAAACCACCCCTTCTTGCCACAATGCCAACAAAATCGCATTATGGCGACAATTTGGCTGGACGAATTATGCACCACCTAAACGGCAAAATAACCTTGCGCGTTTTCAATCGACTGGATAGAGAAGCGTCCGGTTTGGTTCTCGTTTCCAAACACGCAATCGCGCACCAATTCACGCGAATTTCACAGAAAGAATATTATGCCATTTGCCATAATATTATGAAAGATATTACCACTGTTGAAAAACCTATCTTAACTCTCCAAACAAATGGTATTAACGAACGAAAGCGTATTGTTTCACCACTCGGTCAATACGCCAAAACTGTTTTCACACCGCTTAAAGTTGTCAGCAATAAAACACTTGTCAAAGCAGAAATAACAAAAGGTAGAACACATCAAATTCGTCTGCACGCATCTTCCATTTTACACCAACTTCTCGGTGACCAAATTTACGGCGTTAAAGACGGATATTCGCGCGCATTTTTACACCTTAAATCAATAACTTTCGAAAACACTTTAAACGGAAAAACATACCATTTTGAAGTAGATTTTCCTGACGATTTTAAGAAAGTTTTATATGAAAAAAGACCTTGAAGGCCTTTTTTCTTTTCGGGAACTATTTGCATTTTTTTGAAGACTTTTTCGCTTCTCTTCCTGCTTCACAACTTCTTGTGCTTGAAGAAGATTTTGCTTCTTTTCCTGCTTCCATACTTGAGCAGTCTTTACAAGCCTTCTCTTTCTTTTTACCAAACATAGTTTACCCCCTTTTTTCAAGGAAATTCATCCTTGTTACATATATTTTTATTAAAATTTTAAATTTTATACGAAAATAGAAAAAGAAATAAAAAAAACAAACAAAACTTTTTGTCTGTCTTGTTTGTTTTTATGATAGAACTTATTTTTTACTCTTTTTCTTACTTGCTTTTTTGTTCGCCTCTTCAACAAGATTATAGTATTCATCAAAAATTTTGATAGCAATATCTTGGTTGTTTTCTGGTCTTAATGTGGTTGGATTTGTTGTTTCGTCGCACAAGAAAACAATTGCTTCATCATCTTTCACACCTTCAATCTTGTCCAAAGGTTTCAAAACTGCGTAAATTTTGTTGTCATAAGGAACGATAGCCACTTGTTCAAAAGTGATTCTTCTGCCCTTATCATCTTCCAAAAGCACAGGTTCGGTGTTATCTTGGTCAAGAAGAACATCTAAAATGTCAAATTGTGACATCTCGTCTTCCACTTGATTTGAAACTTCTTCCAATTTTTCCAATTTATTTTTATCCATAATCTCCTCCTTTTCTTTATTTATTTTCATCAAGATAGTTTTGCAAAATAATTTGAGCGGACAACTTGTCCAGAAGTTTTTTGCGGTCTTGCCATTTGATTTTTGCTTCCTTCAAATATTCTTCCGCTTCAAAAGATGTGTATCTCTCATCTTGATAAAAAACCTTTATTTGTGAAAATTCTTCAAGAGCATTTCCAAATTCCTTCACTCTCGCTGACATTTCACTTTCAGTGCCATCTGCATTTAGTGGCAGACCAATAACAATTCTCGTTACACCATTTTCTTTGGCATATGAAGAAAGATATTCCAAATCCTTCTCTCGCCCGCGACTTTGATAGACCTTATCTGCAAAAGCAATTGTCGCCACATCATCCGAAAACGCGATTCCAATTCGTGAATTACCATAGTCAAGTGCCATAAATTTTTTGTTTTGCATATATCACCATTATCATTTTAAACTATGTCTTTATTTTTTGTCAAACAAAATCACGAAAATATTTAAGATTTTATTCACTTGTTATACTTTTTACCAGAAATTATTGTGAAAGCGCGATATATTTGTTCCAAAAGCATTATTCGAAAAAGATTGTGTGGAAAGGTCATTTTGGAAAAGGATACACTTTTTTGGCAACTTTCCTTCACTTTTTTGCTGACGCCATACGACCCGCCAATCACAAAAGTTATTTTGGAAGTTTCTTGCGCAAGTTTTTCAATTATGCCGGCAAACTCCACACTCGTCACTTCTTTCGCTTGCACATCACACAAAAAAGTTGTTCCAGACAAATTTTTCAAAATTTCTTCGCCTTCTTTTTCTTTTATCAACTCGATATTTTCAAACTTATTTTGTTCCTTAATTTCAATAATATTCACCTTGCAAAAAGCGGAAAGTCTTTTTAAATATTCCGCCTGCTCTTCACGCGAAAATTTTTCCTTTAAATTGCCAACACAAAGAATGTTAATTGTTATCATATAATCCCCCAAATAAGTGTGAAAAGAGTGACCGCCGACATCAAAACAATCGACGCGATGTGAAGAATTTTTGTTCGAGTTTCCATTTTCTCATTTTTAGTTTTCGGCAAAACAACTTCGTGGTGCTCGCCCTTATCTACATCGAATGAGATAATTTCCAAATCTTTCACATTAAACAACTCATTCTCTTTGCCGCCGTTTTTAATTTTGGCAATATCACTAAAAAAATCAAACCTTGCCGTCAGATCCATAACTTCTTTTTGTTTTTTCTTGAAACTATCTTCAAAACTGCAACGCATAAGAAGTTTTGTCAAATAGATTAAAAGCACAACCAAAACTAACATTAAAACAAAGATAATAATAAAACCGAGCATAGCATTAGTTGATGTAATTTCGTTTATTTTTGAGAAAATTCCGCCTCTGATGACATTAGTTTGTGTAAGATAAGACAGTGTGACACCGATGCCATTATTCATAAAGTGTATGATTATTGAAGGATAGATGCTATCGGTGGCATAAAGCACAAAATTCAAAAATATACCAATCATAGTGGCGTAGAAAAATTGTTCGATGTTCATATGAAGAAGCCCGAACATTAACCCGGTGAGTAAAATGTTTTTAACAAGTCCAAGTTTTGCATTGCCGAAAAGTAGCATACCTCTATGCGTGTTTTCTTCGCAAATTGCCGGCAATATCGCCGTGAAAATAAGCCCCAAGATAAGCGTCAAAATTGTCGGGGTAGAAGAAGTGGAAGTTGAGAATTCATAGCCAATAAGTGACAAAATTGAATTGAAGAAACTTGCGATAAAAATGTTTAAAAAATAAACAACAACTCCAAGCCCAATTGAAATTAAAACAATTCTAAAGGAAACTTTTTGATATGAAAACGCATAGAAAGTTTTTTTCAAACTAGTTTTGGTTAAAAATTTAAACATAAAAATAGTAAAAAAGAACAAAATCCCAATTTGCAACCCACCGTTGACAATGTATTTCCCATATTCTCCCAAAAAAGAAAGCAGACCAAAACTATTCAGCATTCTCAATGTAACGAAAATGCAAACTATGATAAAATATATTAAACTTGATGCAAAAGCATATTTTTTTTCCACATTTAACCCCTAAAATATTTTATTACCGCGCAACAATATTTATAACAATAAATATCACAGAAATTGCCATACCTGCATAAAGCGTAAGTGGTAGTTTGCCGATAAATATTGGTTCTATACCAATAAAATCTTCCCCTTCATCTTTGGTTTTTGCAAACTCTTTTTTACGAAGGTAGAAAAAGTAAAATAAAACAAAGATAACAGCAACAACAAGTGCCAAAATAAGAGCCACAATCACATAAACAGCACCAACTTCAAAATTAAGATTGAGCGCACCGATGTTTAAAAGATATTGAATTGTGACCGTTGTCAAATTATTGAAAAAGTGAAGTAAGATTGTGTAGAAAATATTGTTCGTTTTGTTCATTATTGTGGCAACAACCACACCGAGAATAAAAGGATAAATAAATTGATTTATCTTTTGGTGAATGAGAGCGAAAAGTAAACTTGAAAGGATAATCGCCCATAAACTGCCAATTCCCCTTTTGAGCCCACTGAAAATAATTCCACGGAAGATAACTTCTTCGCAAATTGCTGGAACAAGCGCAAAAACAACGATATAGAAAACATACCAACCAAAATTGTTAAGTGGAATCGGGCTTTCATCTGTCAAAATTCCCCACATTTCAAAAAGTGTGCCAAAGCACCCTTCAATTAGGGCGTAAAAACCAATAACAAACAAGATGCCGAGCACCGCGCAAGCAATCGCCACAATTGGATTTATTTTTTTGAATTCAAGTTTTGTCGCTTTCAAGGAAATTCTATTTACTTTGTTGTAAGTAAAGTAGATAATAACAAAAGAGATTTGTGTGATGAGAGAATATGGAATAGAGAACCAAAGAAAATTTTGGTAAAGCGTTTGAAGCCAATTTTCTCCATCAGCAAACTCCATGCCTGCAAGTTGAGCAATCCATGAGCAAACAAAAGAGAAAATGAGAGTAATCACTAATGGAACAATTACGGCATAAAGATAAACCTTGCCAACATCATTCGTGTTATAAAAATTTCGTTTTGTGACCGCCTTTTGAAAGTCTTTATCAACATTGTCCATAGTAAGAATATATCATAATTTATGAAAAAAAACAAGAATATTAGTGGACTTTAAAAAATTTTTGAGTTAAAATATTGAAATGAAAGAAAAAAATATTTTTATGGAAACCGCGATTAAGGAAGCGGGAAAAGCACTAAAAAAACAGGAAGTACCAATTGGCGCCTGCGTTGTTAAAAACGGGAAGATTATCTCAAAAGGATATAACACGCGCGAAAAAAGTAAAAACGCAATTAAACACGCCGAGATTATCGCTATTGAAAAGGCTTGCAAAAAACTTCACGATTGGCGATTGAGCGATTGCGAAATTTATGTCACTCTCAAACCGTGTCCGATGTGCGCCGGCGCAATTGCCAATTCAAGAATAATGTGTTGTCACTATGGCACCGATGAAACAAACTCCACCGACGAACTATGCGAACAAATCTTCCAAAGCAATCGCCTAAATCACAAAACCACACTTATCAAAGAAGAAGAATATTCTTCAATTTGTGCTCAACTTCTAACAAGTTTCTTTAAAAACCGCAGAAAATAAATTGGTATATTTTGGCAGATTTTTTACATCATATTTTTATGCAAAACAAACTGGCAATTTATCTTTTCATTTTCCTTTTCGCTCTCGGCATCTTTGCTGGGCTTTTTCCTTACCCAATTTTTTCGGATTACACAAATGTGACCAGTCAAAATATGCTGGAAATTAGTAACCTTTCTGAAAGCGAACTATCCACTTCAAAAAATATTGAACAAAAGGTGGTTTGTCTTGATTGGAGTGTGGCTGATTTGCTGTTTGAATATGACACAACCTATGTTTTAACCGACCTTGAAACTGGTGTGGACATTCTTATACAACGCACCGGCGGAACATCCCACGCCGAAGTGGAAACAATTAACGAAAGTAACACGCAAAAATTTTTGGATGTTGTGGAAGAATATTCTTGGCAAAGACGCCCGTGTTTGTTACAACTTAACGACAATCTGTTTATTTCTGTAAGTATAAGTTGTTATCCGCACGGCGATAATCAACTCAACAACGGCCTAGGTGGACATTTATGTTTACATTTCAAAAACTCCAAAACTCACGGTACAAACATTGTGGATAAAGCACACCAAAAAGCAATAAAAATAGCACAAAAGACCGGCTTAAACTAATAAAAAAAGAAGGATTATTCCTTCTCATTTTTATCCGTAGTTTCTGTTGTTTCTGCAACTTCTTCCACTTTTTTCGATTTTTTAGTTTTCTTTTTTTCTGTCTTACTTTCTTCTTTTGCCTTTACTTCTGCTTCAATCTTTGCCTGCTCTTCTTTAATTTCTTCTTCGCTCTTGAAGACGGTGTAGATAGCATAAGCATCAACAGTCAAATAACTTTTTTCTTTTCCACCAGTTTCAATAACAACAAGTTTTTGAGTTTCGTCAAATTTGAGTTCGGTTATCGTGCCGTAAACTCCGCTTGTTGTCAAAATTTTATCGCCAACTTTCAGCGAATTTGTTTGCTCTTGAATCTTTTGTGTTTCGCGTTTGTTTTTTTGATTCATCATAATTGGAAGAGCAATGAGCATCAAAACAACAACAGCGAGTAGGATATAATTTATAATATTCTCCATTTATTGTCTCCTTCTTATTTTATATAAAACCCAAAAAGGAACACCATAAAGAACACCAAAAGTGGTATTGCAAGTTCGTTTATTCCCATTTGAGCCTCCTATATGTTAACATAAAATTAAGAATTTACCAAACAAAATTAAATAAAATCTAAAAAATATTCAATTTTTTTGGCGGTATCGACAAATTCTAACACATCTAAATTTTATCATATGACTGTTTGAAAGTCAATATCCACCTAACAAAAAAAGTGTTTTATTTTTCAAAACACTTTCTTTGAAATTAAATCTTTTTGGTTACAATTTCATTTTTAAGTCTTTCGATAAAATCGTCTAAAACTAGACCGCTTACATTTTCATACCCGCGCCCACGAATTGAGATCGTGTTGCTTTTCTCTTCCTCATCACCAACGATAATGAGATATGGCACCTTTTCATTCAACGCTTCGCGAATTTTGTATCCGATTTTTTCGTTGCGGTTATCCGCTTCTGCTCTTATACTTTCGTTTCTCAATTTTGCCACAATCTTATCAACATATTCCGCATTGCGTTCGGTCAATGAAAGCACTCTCACCTGCTCTGGCGAAAGCCAAAGTGGAAATGCTCCGGCATATTTTTCAATCAAATATGCGAGAGTTCTTTCATAACAACCAATGCTTGTTCTATGGATGATATATGGCATTTTCTTAACACCATCCTTATCAGTATATTCCATGCCAAATTTTTCGGCAAGCATTTGGTCAATTTGAATGGTAATCAAAGTGTCTTCTTTACCAAAAACATTTTTGATTTGAATATCAAGTTTTGGTCCATAGAATGCCGCTTCGCCAATTCCAACAACATAAGGGACCTTCAAATCTTTCAATATTCTTTCCATTGCACTTTGTGCTTCATTCCATTGTTCTTCAGTTCCAATATATTTTTCTTTATCATTTGGATCCCATTGAGAAAATCTATAAGATGCATCTTCATATAAACCTAATGTTTTCAGTATATAAACAGCTAGTTCCAAACAAGACTTAAATTCGCTTTCAAGTTGTTCTGGAGTGCACATCAAATGCCCTTCGCTTATCGTGAATTGGCGCACGCGAATAAGTCCGTGCATTTCTCCACTTGCTTCATTTCTGAAAAGTGTGGAAGTTTCATTATATCTTAATGGTAAATCTTTATAAGAACGAGGTTTGTTTAAATATGCCTGATATTGAAATGGACAAGTCATTGGTCGAAGAGCAAAAACTTCTTTATCTTTCTTTTCATCTCCCAAAACGAACATTCCGTCTTTATAATGGTCCCAATGTCCCGAAATTTTATATAAATCACTTTTTGCCATAAAAGGTGTTTTCGTCAAAAGCCAACCTCTTTTTTGCTCTTCGTCTTCAACAAATCTTTGAAGAAGTTGAATCACTCTGGCACCTTTTGGAAGTAAGATTGGGAGTCCTTGCCCAATATAATCCACTGTTGTAAAATATCCCAATTCTCTTCCAAGTTTGTTATGGTCGCGTTTTTTGGCTTTTTCTATCATTTGGATATGCTCATTAAGTTGTTTTTTGTCTGGATATGCATAAGCGTAGACGCGTTGCAACATCTTATTTTTCTCGCTACCGCGCCAGTATGCCCCGTTCACTGCGTGAATTTTAAAAGCATAGTTTTGAAGATTTTTCGAACTCTCAACATGCGGTCCACGACAAAGGTCGAAAAAGTCGTTGCCGGTGTAGTAAAGTGAAATCTCTTCACCATCTGGAAGTTCGCTTATAATCTCTGTTTTGTATTCATTACCTTTGAAAAGTTCAAGCGCTTCCTTCTTTGAAACCACCTTACGAATAAAGGATTCGCCCTTGTTTATTATTTCCTTCATCTTCTTTTCAATTTCCGGAAATTGTTCTGGCGTCAAATTGACGTCAAGGTCGATATCATAGTAAAACCCGTCATCAATCGCAGGCCCAATTGTGAGTTTGGTTTTTGGATAAAGCAAAGTGAGCGCTTTTGCCAAAACGTGAGCGAGCGAGTGTCTTGCTTTTTCAAGTTCTTGTTGTTTATCTTTTTCCATAATCTTCTCCTTTTATTTGATGTTTCAAGGAATATATAAAAAATAAAAATCCTTAAAACCAAGAAAAAACTTGTATTTTAAGGACGATTATATAACCGCGGTTCCACCTTAATTGCAACGGAAAACCCGTGCCACTTTAAACAAAAAACATCTTCAAGCGCGAAAGTGGTTTCCTTTCAAAATATGTCAAAGTTTTTCACCAACCAACTTTTCTCTATACACAACATTTTGAACCTACTTGTCTTTCACTAAATGCTGCAAACATTATACCAACAAAAAACAAAAATGTCAAGGATAAAATAATGTTTTTCGGAAAAATTTTTCCAATCGACAGTTTTCGACAAAAATTTTAAAACTTTTTGATTTTTTTGATTTACTATTGGTAAGAAAGTTCGATAGATATACAATGGCAGATCCTTAGCAATAATTTGTTTTTACTTTTATATTTTT
The DNA here is from genome assembly GCA_964521165.1 of uncultured Lachnospiraceae bacterium. Taxonomy (GTDB): domain Bacteria; phylum Bacillota; class Clostridia; order Christensenellales; family UBA1242; genus Caccovivens. The sequence continues at coordinate 31,989 of CAZFRA010000004.1, read as the reverse complement.
GGTAAATCGTATAATTAAATTTTGAAATTTTTCATACTATGCTGATAATTTATATTCACCCTTTTTTCAAATATTTTGGATAAAAAATTCACGGTCGAGTCTTCTTTGTCGCAATATAAATATATTCTTTTTGGCGAAAGTTCAATGAGTGTGGATATTAATCCTTCGTTTGTTAAACTCTCATAAAACATTTCGTTTCTGTCCGCTTTAATGGTGTAACCATTTTCTTTTTCAAAAACATAAATTTCATTCTCACAAATCTCTAAATTATCAATCAAAAATTTCAACAAATCATAAAATGCTTCGTCACCGATGAGATAGTCGCTGTTGTCGTTTGCCAGCATAATAAGTTCATTCCACTTACTACGAAGAGAATTTAATCGAAAATCGTAAAAAGCGTCGAGATAGAAAGTTTTTTCAAGGTTCAAATTTTTGCTTATAATATAAAAATCAGTTTCTTTATCAAAGTTGATTAACGCTTTTTTAAAAGCGGTTAGGCTCATTTTCTCATGCATAGGAAGTCGAAGACGGTTGTCTAGATATTCTTCTTTAAAAAAGTTGCATATCGCCTTGATAATACAATTTTCCAAAATTCTTAAAAGGCGGTTCTTCTCAATTTCTGGACACGCAACCATAATAAAAAAATTATCAAACTGCTCAAAGCAAGTCAAAACGGTTTCAAAATCTTTTGTTTCCGTTTTCAAGGTTTGGTAAATAAATTTTGCAACATTTAGTCGCCTTGTCACCAGACAGAATTCCCACATAAAAACTCCTTACTAAACTATTTTATGCAAGGTCGTGAAAAATACTCATAAAAAAACTAGCGAATTTTAATATTTCTTTTTAATTATTTGACTTTATTTGCAAAATTAAGGTATTATAAATATGAAAAAGATGTATTTTAGAAATAGAAGGAGTGGATATGAAAACAAAATCGAGAAAAAATTTTTTCTTTTTGCTGATTATTTTGCTGATACCAATCTTCTTCTTTTTTGGTTGCGACACGCTTAACATCTATCGTATTGATGTTTACACAAATGAATATAAAAACGGCACGGTTTATGGCTACGGCACTTACACAGAAGGTGATACTGTCACTTTGCAAGCATATGGCTTGAACGGCAACCGTTTCATTGCGTGGGTATATCAAAACAAAACAATTTTAACAAATAATTCAACTTACCAAATTGTGACAAGTGATGATGGACTTTCTAGCACATTAACCTTTACCGCTTCACAATCAACTGCCGATCGCTATACCGCCGTTTTTGAAGACGATAGCCAGCAATACTACACTCTCTCGTCATATAAATTCACCAGTGATATCGACGCGGATGAACCAAGTGAAGAAAATTTGACAGATGTTTTGGTTTCCGGTGTTTCTCTCAATGTTTTGGTTGGCGATTCGCTGACCACTCTTCGAGAAGCCGCATACCTTGAAGGTGATTTTCGAGATGGCGTAACAAATGAAGTTAGTGATGTTACACAAGTTATGAATTTGTCCTACACAACGGAATATTACATTCGCTTCAATTTGACGCTTTCGGGGGGTCAATCGTCACTACGCACGATCACCGTCATTTTAGGCGAAGATAATTCTTCGAACGGCGTGTCTTTGACCTTTAATTCCAACAATTCATTTGATGTCATCTACTCTTTCCAAATCACGACAACTATCAACGATGCAAATGTGACACAAAATGTCTTCTTGGTTCTCACCTTCTCCCCACTTTCATACACCGAAACAGAATAACAAATCTTAAACAAAAAACGATGTTAAAATCAACATCGTTCTTTTTTATTTAACATCGTTTTATTTAGCATCGTTTTATTTAACATCACTCTTTTTTATGAGTTAGATAAAATTAAATATATCTTGTCAGTTATTTTTTTGTTTTGCCAGAATCCTCTTTAAATATATCGTGAGTCAAGGCATAATCAACAATATCTTTCGCAAGTTGAGAATTCCCCACCCCGTATGCTTTATGAGATACATCCCAATCAAACCACATTTGAGAAAATTTTCTAATACCCTTTCTAATCGCATCTTGTCTTATTTCTTCAGCCACGCCTGATTGTTCTTTGGTAATGGAAATATCACCCATTTCTTCATAATATTTACATTGCAACTCACATTCAATCTTATCAATCAAGCCAGCAAACTGTGCTTCTCTTGTTTTTCTTTCTTCAAATTCAACATAAAGGTCAAGAATTTTTTGTTTGTCACTTAATGGTTCTAAAATTTTAATAACGGCATCAAGTTCTTTTTTGTGTTTAAGGTCTTTTGAATATCCGTCAATGCAAGGAACATCTCCAATAATAGTTTCTCCAAGTTCGTGAAAAGCGAGCATCATAATAACCTTGCCAATGTCTAATTTCAAATCAAATTCACTGTTAACAGCAAAAGCAAGCATTTGAGTACCATAGATATGTTCTGCCACACTTTCAAGTCTTGAACTGTCAATACTCCATCTTTTCCAACCTGTTCTAATTATGTTTTTAAGTCTTAGTGTTAACGCATAGAAATCACAAATGTTTTTTATTTTACTATCTAAAAAATTATTATTATTCATCAAAATCTCCTATGAAATTTATATATGAATATTATATATTATATAACTAAATATGTCAATACTCAATTTTAAACCGGCAATAAAATATGTATATCAAAAAATTGCATACTACCACAAAATATAGTGTAATATGCAATCATTTAGTTTCATTTACTACCTAAATGTTGTATTCAACTTTTTTTAGATATAAACCGTTTGGCGGCATTGTTTTACCAAGCAAACTGCGATTTCCTGTTTCAAACGCTTTAACAATATTCTCTTCTTTTACCTTATCAATTTCCAAAAGAGTGCCAACAATTATGCGAACCATATTATATAAAAATCCATTTCCGGTGATTGTTAAAGTAAGTTTGTTCCCCACCTTTTTTATGTTTATGTCGAAAATTTCTCTTTCAAAATTCATCACCGTTGTGTCAGCAGAACAAAACGCTTTAAAATTGTGTTTACCGATAAGAAGTTTGGCGGCTTTTTTCATTCTCTCAAGGTTAATTGGATATGGATAGTGTGTCACAAGTTGGTTGTTTATAGCATTTCGCGTTTTGGACAAGTTGATTCGATATTCATATGTCTTCTTTTTTGCAGAGTATCGCGGATGAAAATCAGCGTCCGCTAAACTCACTTTTTTCACGACAACATCATCGCTTAAAAGTTTGTTTAATGCTGTTTTGAAATTTTTTAATGGTATTTTGTTTTCAATTTCAACCACAGCCACTTGGTTCAATGCGTGCACACCTTTGTCGGTGCGTCCGCTCCCTTCAACATCCACTTTTTCATTGGTTAATGAAAAAATTTTCTCTTCCAATTCACCTTGCACAGTGCGCATATCTTTCTGCTTTTGCCAACCATAAAAATTCGCGCCGTTATATTCCACAATCATCAAAATTTTTCTTTTCATATTTTGATTATACAACAAAGCGCGAAATTTTTAAAATAAAATTTGAGAAATTTTTAAAATTTGCTAATAAAATCAAAAAAACCGCAACAAATCACACTTGTTTGTTTGACAAAATTCGTCAAAATATTTAAAATTATTTTGTAGATATTATTTATAATATTTATGTGGTATTAAAGGAGTTTTGAATGAAAAAAACGATTGATGCTAACACCGCCGTTGGAATGGTGGCATATAAACTTTCCGAAGTTATACCAATCTATCCTATCACCCCTTCGTCGCCTATGGCAGAATATTGTGACGGGGAATTAAGCAAAGGAAAACCAAATATTTTTGGTAAACTGCCAATTTTGGTGGAAATGCAGTCCGAAGGTGGTGCTTCTGGTGCTTTGCACGGCAGTTTATCAACTGGCGCACTTTCAACAACTTTCACTTCAAGCCAAGGACTTCTTTTGATGATTCCAAATTTATATAAAATGGCTGGCGAACATCTACCGGCAGTTTTGCATATTGCCGCGCGAACGGTTGCCACACACGCTTTATCCATATTTGGCGACCACAGCGATGTTATGGCAATTCGCCAAACTGGTGCCATACTACTATGCTCAAATTCTGTGCAAGAAGCGCATGATTTTGCACTTATCGCTCACCTGCTCGCCATAAAAACATCCTTGCCGGTTGTTCATTTTTTTGATGGTTTTCGAACATCACACGAAATTCAAAAAATAGAAACTCTTCAAGATGAAGAAATAAAAGCACTTTTGCCGAATAAAGAAATTGAGAATTTTCGAAAAAATGCACTCAATTCTCTTTCGCCATATCAAAAGGGTTCTTCGCAAAACCCTGATGTCTTCTTTCAAAACAGAGAAGCAAGTGCACCAATATATACCACGATATACAACACTTTAAAACAAATCTTAAAAGACTTCAAAAAGGTGGTAGGTCGCTCCTACGCCCCGTTTGAATATGTTGGTAGCAAGTCCGCTGACAAAGTTATTGTGAGTATGGCATCGTCATGCGAAACAATTGAAGAAACTCTTATGGACAGCAAATTCAAAGACGTTGGACTTGTTAAAGTGCATCTATATCGCCCGTTTATGTATGAAGAATTTAAAAATATTTTGCCAAAAGCCTGCAAAATCGTCACCACGCTCGACAGAACGCGCGAGTTTGGTTCATATGACCCACTCTATCTTGATGTTACAACCGCACTCAAAAACACCGATATTGAAGTTTTAGGCGGAAGATATGGGCTCGGCGGCAAGGATTTTACACCAAGTATGGTTGTGGCTGTTATTGAAAATTTCGAAAATAAAAAGAATTTTTTCACCGTCGGAATTGACGATGATGTTTCGCATTCGTCTTTGGCAGAAGTGGAATATCATCCGAAAAATAAGAACTTTGAAATGAAATTTTTTGGTTTAGGCTCTGACGGCACAGTTTCTGCCAGCAAAAGTACAATCAAAATTTTAGGTGAAGAACTTGACAAATATGTGCAAGGCTATTTTGAATACGACAGCAAAAAATCGGGCAGTTTGACAAAATCGCACATTCGCGTTTCCGACAAGAAAATTCTCAGCCCTTATCTTGTCAAAGACTCCGACATTATCACAATCAACAATTTTTCATTTGTGCATCGATATGATTGTTTGAAAGGTTTAAAAGAAAAAGGTGTTGTTTTGATTAACTCCATTTTCTCTGCTGATGAAATTGACAGGGTTTTGCCAAATTCCTACAAAAAAATCTTGCAAGACAAACACGCCAAACTCTATGTCATCAACGCGCAAAAGATAAGTGAAAAAGTTGGTTTAGGTAATAAAATCAACATTATTATGCAAACCGCACTCTTTAAGGTCTCCAAAATTATCGACTTTGAAACCGCTTATCAAGAAATTGCAAAATATGTTAAACTCACTTATGGTTCAAAAGGTCAAAAAGTGGTTAACCAAAACTTAAAAGCGGTTGAAGAAGCGAAAAATAAAATCGAAGAAGTTGATATTTCTAAATTTACTTTTAAAGAAGAAAAACCTAACGCTAAAAATTTTGACGATAAATTCTATCAAACCGTGATGAAACAAATTGAACGACTCGACGGCGATAGCGTGCCTGTTTCAATGTTTGATAAGAGCGGAAAAGTTCCGCAAGGCACTGCTGATTTTGAAAAGCGTGGCTTTGCTGCACACCTACCTAAATATCTGCCAAAAAACTGCATCCAATGCGGTCAGTGCATTCTCTCCTGCCCGCACAATGCGATTAAAGTGGTTTTGGTGAAAGCGGAAACTATTGAAGAAGTGGAATTTTCCAAGGCGCTTGGAATGAGCGGCTATCTTTATCGCGTGCAAGTTTCTCCGGAAGACTGCACTGGTTGCGGTGTCTGCGCGAATGTCTGCCCTGCACCTAACAAGGCAATTGAAATGGTTATGGCAAACAAAATTATAGATGAAGAAAAGAAGAATTATTATTTCTGCCGAAACTTAAGAACCGAGAAAAACACTCCTTTCTCCACCGATTTTCCAAAAGGTTTGCAGTTTAAGGATTGCTACTTTGGTTTCTCTGGCGCGTGCGGTGGCTGTGGTGAAACACCATATATCAAACTTGCCACAATGCTCTTTGGTGAAAAAATGGTTATTGCCAACGCCACTGGTTGTTCGAGCATATACGGCGGTTCCTTCCCGTCTTGTCCATATTTTAAGGATGAAAACGGCAAAGGTCCAGCGTGGGCCAACAGTTTGTTTGAAGATAACGCAGAGTTTGGGCTTGGAATGAAACTCGGCACATATTTCACAAACCCTGACCAAAGTGTTTGGATAATCGGTGGTGACGGCTGGGCATATGATATCGGCTACGGCGGACTTGACCACGTGATTAACAGCAATGAAAATGTTAACATTTTGGTTTTAGACACCGAAGTTTATTCCAACACTGGCGGACAAGCAAGTAAATCCACTCCGCGCGGTGCTATGGTTAAATTCGCTAGCGCTGGCAAGAGGACCAAGAAGAAAGATTTAGTTTCCCTTGCGATTGCTTCCAAAAACTGTTACGTGGCACAAGTTAGTTTGGGTGCAAATATGAATCAATGTATAAAAGCATTTAAAGAAGCGGAATCGTTTGATGGTCCAAGTATAATTGTCGCCTACTCTCCTTGCGTCAACCACGGATTTGATATGTCGCAAACAATGAACGAAATGAAAAAAGCAGTTGACTGCGGTTACTGGTCGCTCGTTCGATACAATCCAACCGAAGATATCGTCCACATCGACAGCGTGAGCGATTTTTCGAAGTATGAAGAATATCTCGACGGCGAAACTCGCTTCTCGCAAATTAAGGAACTGAAAAAAGAAGAAGCTGAAAAAATTATTAACCAAAGCCGAAAAGATGCCGAAAAGCGTTTGGAAACTCTCAAAGCTTTCAACAACAAGGAAGATAAGTAGTAAAATATTTGACAAATCTTAATAAATCGTTTAAAATAAACATATATAGTTATTGTTAAAGAATTAAAAGGTTACAATATCAACAAATAAGGGGAAAAAAATGGAAGATATATTTAAATCTTGGCTTGTCGAATTACCGATAGCACATCGCGGTTTGCACGATAAAAACACTCCTGAAAATTCTCTTGCAGCATTTTCAAAAGCGATTGAAAAAGGTTACGCCATCGAACTTGATGTTCAACTCATTTCTGATGGCACACCTGCTATTTTTCACGACGATTCTTTGTCGCGTATGACAGGGAATGACGGTTATGTCAAATTTTTAAACAAAAATGATCTAAAAGTTTTAAGACTCAAAGGAACAAAAGAACATATTCCAACCTTAGAAGAAGTTTTAAAGTTTGTCGATGGAAGAACACCAATTCTTATTGAAATTAAAAACGGCTCCACAAGAGTTGGCAAATTAGAACAAAAGGTTATTGACCTATTAAAAAATTATAAAGGTGAATATGCCGTTCAGTCTTTTAACCCCTTATCATTAGGTTATTTTAAAAATCACGCACCTCAAATTTTACGCGGTCAACTTTCAGGCTCATACAAAGGCGAAGATTTTAGTGGTGTGTCACCTCTTAAAAAATTTATCTTAAAGCGTATGATGTTGAACCAAACTATTAGTGAGCCAAACTTTATTAACTACGAAGCAAAGACTCTTCCAAATCGATATGTTAAAAAATACAAAGAAATTCCTCTTCTTGCTTGGGTTGTAACAAGTAAAGAAGAATATATGAAAGTGGTAAAATATTGCGACAATATAATTTTTGAAGACTTCACACCAGAAATTTAATAATTGCACAAAATAAAACACTTTAACCAAAGTTAAGGTGTTTTTATTTTTTTACTAACACTTATTCCATCGCCAATATCCAAGATTTCGGTTTCAAAGATTAGAGAAGTGGAAATTTCTTTAAGAAAATTTCGTAAATTGGTGATAATCGACCTATGTTTATGTGGCGGAACGCCCTCCTTTTTCACCATACCGTGAAAATACACATTGTCAGCAAAAAGTATTCCACCAACTTCCAATAAATTTGTTAAAATTGGAAGATAGTGAAGATATTGCCCTTTCGGTCCATCCAAAAAAATGAAGTCGTAAGTTTTATTTTTCTTTTGTGCTTCTTCAAGAAACTCTTTGGCATCCATACAAAAAACTTGCACTCTGCTATTGTATTCTTTCAAATTCTCTCTCGCCAAAACAGCATTTTCTTCCTTTAATTCCACCGTGTCGAGAGTGGAATTTGGTGACGCGGAAAGTAAAACGGACGCCGAATATCCAATGTATGTGCCTATTTCGAGAATGCGTTTTGGTTGGTATTTTTTGACGGTGTCAAACAAGAAAGATATGCTCTCATCGCGAAGGATAGGAACATATTTATCTTTATCAATACCTTTAAAATTTTCTTTCTTTTCCATTTTAGTTCAAAAGCACAATGGCAAGAATCATTGGACGACGCTTCGTACGCTTAAAAATAAAGTTGGAAACATTACGTCTTATTGTGTTCTTAATAACTGCAGGTTCAGCGCCACGCAAGTCTTGTTCTTTAAGCGATGCGACAATCATATTTTTAGCGTCTTGCACAAAGGCTTCCGCTTCGTCCTGATAAACCACACCACGCGTGATGATGAAAGGGTCTCCCGAAACGCTTCCCGAAACATTGTTTATGTTCACAATCACAACGCAAATACCATCTTCTGAAAGTTGTTTTCTTTCTCGCAAAACGTTACTATCCATATCGCCGATGCCGTAGCCGTCGATTAGGCGTTGACCTGCAGTTACAACGCCAGATTTTTTCATCCCGGTTGGAGAAAGTTCAACTTGCATTCCAAGTGTTGGAATAATAATATTCCTTTCTTCCATTCCAAGCGACATTGCCAATTGTTTATGCATTCGAAGATGTCGATATTCGCCGTGGATTGGCATAAAATATTTTGATTTACAAAGTGAATGTATAATTTTGATTTCTTCTTGGCAAGCGTGTCCGGAAGCGTGAACATCAGAAAGTTCATCATAAATAACATCCGCGCCTTTTTGATACAATGCGTTAATAACATTATAAACGCCCTTTTCATTTCCAGGAATCGGCGAAGAAGACAGAACAATTAAATCGTTTTCTCCAATTTTTATACCTTTGAAGTCATCTGCTGCCATTCTGGTCAAAGCGCTCATTGGCTCACCTTGACTTCCTGTTGTGACAATAAGAAGTTCCTTATCGGCATACTTATCGATTTTGTCGATATCAATCAAATTTTTCTTATCAAAACTTATTTCACCAATCTTCAAACCAACTTCGGAAATATTAATCATACTTCTGCCAGTGAAAGCAACTTTTCTGCCAAATTTTTCCGCCAAATTTAAAATTTGTTGAAGTCGGTGAATATTTGACGCAAAAGTTGCCACGAAAATACGGTTTTGAGTGTGTTTTTCGAAAATTTCTTCAAGTGCTCTACCAACCGATTTTTCGCTCATAGAATAACCTTTTCGGCAAACATTCGTGCTTTCGCAAAGAAGAAGACTGACGCCTTTTTTACCGAGTTCACCAAAGCGTTGAAGGTCAGTCATAACTCCGTCAATTGGTTCAAAATCAATCTTAAAGTCGCCAGTGTGGATAACATTACCCGCTGGTGTTGAAATACAAAGCGCCAAAGAGCCAGCAATAGAGTGAGAAACTTTAATAAATTCCACAGCAAAAGGTCCGATTTTTAAGATGTTTTTTGGTTTAACTGTAATTGCTTTATATTGTACTTTTGGATGTTCCTTCATTTTGTTTTCCACAAGTGCCAAAGTCAAACGGCTGCCATAAATTGGTGCTTTGATTTGGTCCAAAACGAAAGGAAGCCCGCCGATGTGGTCTTCGTGACCATGTGTCAAAATGATTGCTTTAACCTTGTCCTTGTTTGCAACAAGATAGGAAATATCTGGCACGACAACGTCAATGCCTGGTAAATCATCGTCAGGGAAGGTCAAACCAGCGTCCACAACAATGATTTCGTTGTTATATTCAAAAGCGGTCATATTTTTTCCAATTTCACCAACTCCGCCTAAGAATGTAATTTTAAGTTTGTTGTTCATATAATCTCCTTTCATTAAAAATATTGACATAATAAAATTATGTAAAAATAACTAAATAACTTAAAAAACGCGAATATATCGCATAAAAAACACAAAAAACACTTTAAAAAAGTTTTTTATAAAATATACTTGGCGCGATTTATATCGTCCACTTCTTCCAATCTTTTTGGTGTTAAAATTGTTGTTTTATTGATATAAAAACGCATACCTTGACTGGTAAAAAATGTGGTCATATCAAACATACAAAGAAGAATAGCTGCGAATGGAACTGTTATCACAAGACTATATAACCCAGCCACAAATGTGACAAAGAAGATGAGTAAGAAAATGACAAGTGCAACTGGAAGAGTTTTCCAAAAACGTCGGAAAACGACTTTTACTCCGCGAATATATGCCACTGCCACCGAGCAGCCAAAAATGATGCACGCTGGTGCCCAACAAGCAGTTGTCACCTTGTTCAAAGTAAAGAGCACCGCTAAAAGAATTATTTCACAAAGAGCCAAAAAGTAGGTTTGGAAAAAGGTGTCTTCCACAAACCCAAGAAGGAAAACAAGGTATATTGTCAGCGCCAAGAAAATAAGACTGTATAATGTTTTAAAGAGCGAATAAAAAGTGGATTTATTTAAAGTTTTGAAAAGTGCGCTAAAAAATCCAACTTTGGTTTTGCTCGCCATATAACCATATAACATTTCGCAAATAGCGTATTTTCCGATATTTAAAAGGAATGGCATAAAAATAAAAAGAACAATAATTCCGTATATAGCCTGCCCCAAATTCAAATTGGCACAACTAATAAAAGTGGTAGATACCAACACGAAAAAGTTGTTTAAATATTGCCCAAAAGAGTTGTCGAAAATAGTTTGATAATTTTCCACGATTGCGCTTTCTTGTATGTTTTGTATAATAATTTCTGAAAACTCAAAAAAGACAGGAAGAAGCAAGCAAATTGTTACACCCCACACAAAAATATAGTAAAGAAAAAGTTTCCATACTTTATCCCAGTTTGAGCCAAAAAGTTTTAATGAATTAAAAAATGTCATATAAATCCTTTATAGATGAAAAAACAAATTCGGAGTTTAAACAACTTCTATTATCTATATTATAGCAAATCCATAATAAAAAAGCAAATGATATTCAAAATTAAATTCGAATATCAATAATTCTATATTGCGCTTGCCCGCTTGGAGTTTTAACAACAACAGTTTCACCTTTCTTGTGACCGATAAGTGCTTTGCCAACCGGCGAAACATTACTTATAACACCATTTTTAGGATCGCTTTCCGATGAACCAGTGATTTTGTATTCCACCTCTTCATCAAAGTCTTCGTCATAAACTTTAACAATTGTTCCGACACTGACAGCGTCGAGATTAAGTTTTTTTGTGTCAATGATTTCGGCGTTCAAAAGAATGTTTTCCATTTCGCTGATTTCTGCTTCAATTTGCGCTTGTTCATCTTTTGCTGCATCATATTCAGAATTTTCTGACAAATCACCAAATTCGCGAGCAATCCCAATTCTTTTTACAACATTTGGTCTTTTGACGGTTTTATAAAAATTTAATTTCTCTTCAAGTTGTGTTTTCCCCTCAGGTGTTAAATATTGTTTTTCCATTTTGTCCTCCTAAAAACAATAAAACTTTCTTCACAGCGAGTATATTATACTTAAAATATAAAAAAAAGTCAAGCAATTTAACAACTTTTTGTTATCATATTTAAGTTATGCAAAAATATTATAAAAAGTTAGATTTTTTGAAGAATAAAAGAAAAAATCTTGCAACAAAATAAGTTAGAGGTGTTTTTATGCTCACTTTTATCGCTTTTTTGTTGACTATCGCAGGTTGTGTGAATTGGCTCTTGATTGGACTTTTGCAATACGATTTTATAGCTGGCTTTTTTGGTTTTCAAGCAAGCATTTTTTCGCGGTTATGCTACATCGCCATCGGCGCCGGCTGTCTTTATCTAATCATCCGTATCATTGTAAACAAAGGAAGTTTGAAAGTTTTTGAGCGTAAAAAGAAAAAAGAAAATGTGAAACTTGCCAATATTGAAGCAGACACAGAAAAAGTGCCAACCGAAAGTGACAACAACACTATCAAAGATGCCAGCAAGAAAGATTTGGATTAAGTGAAAAATATTTGACTTTTCGCGTTTAAAAGTTTATCCTATTAATAGGAGAAAATTTATGGTTACATTGGTTATTTTGGACGGATTTGGCGAAAAGAGACAAAGATTTGGTAACGCTATCAAAAGCCAAGGCACGCCTTATCTCGACAAACTAAAAAAACAATATCCACACACTCTTTTAAAAGCCAGCGGTTTGGCGGTTGGTCTTCCAAAAGGTCAAATGGGCAATTCGGAAGTCGGACATTTATCTATCGGCGCCGGTCGCCTTATCTGGCAAGACCTTATGAGAATAAACAAAGATATTGAAAGCGGAAAATTTTTCGAAAATCCTGCTCTAATCAAAGCTCTCACTCACGCAGAAAAGAACAGTTCTTCTTTACACCTTGTTGGTTTATTTTCTGACGGCGGTGTACACTCGCAAATTGAACACGCCTATACCATAATTTCAATGTGTAAAAATTTCGATATAAAAAACATCTATATTCACGCTATTTTGGATGGTCGCGACACCGATGTTCATAATGGAATTAAATATGTGAAGGAAGCGCAAGAAAAGTTTAAAGGAACAAATATTAAATTTGCTAGTTGCATAGGAAGAGTTTATGCGATGGACAGAGAAAAACGTTTTGACCGCGTGGAAAAAGCCTATCGCCTGTTTGTCGACGGCGTCGGCAGTGAATTTGACAATATTGAGACAGCGATTAAGTCAATGTATAACGAAGGTATCACCGACGAGTTTATCGAACCTTGCAGTATAGACAAAAACGGCACTTTCAAAGAAAACGACAGTGTTATCTTCTTCAACTACCGAACGGACAGAGCAATCGAACTTTCCACAGCAGTTACGGATAAGAATTTCAAAGAGTTTAAAACGAAAAAATTCAACAATCTCCTTTTCACAACAATGACGGAGTATTCTGCCGACCTAAAAAATCTCAACATACTCTATCCGCCAATTATCATCGAAGATAACCTTGCCAGCATTATTTCGGAAAATGGACTTAAACAATTCCATACTTCCGAAACAACGAAGTATGCGCACGTCACCTTTTTTATTAACGGCGGAATCGAAAAACCATATAAAAACGAAGACCGAAAGCTCATCGACTCTATCAATGTTAAAGATTTTTCTAAATATCCAAAAATGCGCGCGCTGGAAATTATGGAAACAGTGATTGAAGCGATTGAAAGTATGAAGTATGACTATATTTTGGTGAACTTTTCCAATCCGGATATGATTGGTCACACTGGAAATTTTGAAAGCACGAAAGAAGCAATAAAGTGCGTTGATAAATGTGCTTACACTGTCGCCCTTGCCACTTTGATGGTTGGCGGAGATTGTATTATCACAGCTGACCACGGCAACGCCGAAGAGATGATCGACAAAAATGGCAACAAAATAACTAGCCACACAACAAATCCTGTTCCTTTCATTCTTGTTAGTGAAAAGAACAAAAAAGCAAAATTAAAGAAAAGAAAAACCATAACAAACGTAGCTCCGACCGTTCTTAAACTTTTGGGCATTACACCACCAGAAACTTACGAAGAAGCCCTATTTTAAGGAAACTTACACCCTTTAAATATATAAAATTTATATAAAAATCTACTAGCACAAATAAAATTAAATCATTAACATATAAACTTAATTGTGTCACAATGCAATCATAAGTGTTCTCTGTTAGTAATTTTAAAAAGCAAGCAGATGCTTCAAAATATAAATAAATGAAAATTGTTACCTATTTTATTTAATGATTATAAAATTTTTATCAAAATTTAAATTTGTTTGACAAAAAAATAAATTATACGATAGAATTAAAATGCTTATAATAAGCAAATTTTATATTTAAAATGGAGAAAAATATGGAAAAAGCGGAAATATTAAAAAAAATCGCAACTCAAAAAGAAAGTTTTAAAACGAGTCTATTAAAAAATTACAAATACAGAATTAAAATTTTAAAAAAGTTAAAGAAAAACATAATAGGGATGCAAGATGAAATTTATGAAGCACTAAAACTTGATTTAAACAAATCAAAAGAAGAAGCATATATGAGTGAGATTGGTCTTGTCTTAAGTGAAATTAGTTATATGGTGAAACACTTGCGAAAATTTTCAAAACCTAAAAAAGTTTACACCCCAATCTCACAATTCCCATCTAAAAGTTATCGAATACCATCTCCTTACGGACTTGTTCTTATAATAAGTCCTTGGAACTATCCATTTATGCTTTCAATTGAGCCGATGGTGGACGCAATAAGTGCCGGCAATAGTATTGTCTTAAAACCAAGTAAGACTTCACAAAATGTTCAAAAAGTTATTGAAAAACTTATTAAAAAGACATTTTCTGAAAAAGAAGTTTTGGTTGTTATGGGCGGAAGAGAAGAATGTGATTTTCTTTTGGATCTTGATTTTGACTATATCTTTTTTACCGGAAGCACTCAAATTGGCAAAACAATTATGCGAAAAGCAAGTGAACACTTCACCCCTGTCACACTTGAACTTGGTGGCAAAAGTCCTTGTGTTGTCGACGAAACAGCAAATTTACCACTTTCTGCCAAAAGAATAGTTTTTGGTAAATTTTTAAATGCTGGACAAACTTGCGTGGCTCCTGACTATATATATTGCCACAAAAATATTAAAGATAAACTTATTGCAGAACTTAAAAAACAAATTGTGAAACAATACACAGAAAATCCTATCCAAAACGATAATTTCCCAAAAATAATCAATGAAAAGCAGTTTGACAAACTCTGCCACCTTCAAAAAGTGAGTAAAATTATATGTGGCGGAAATAACGACAAAAACACACTAAAAATTGAACCTACAATTGTTGAAGCTTCATTTGAAGACGAAATAATGCAAGAAGAAATTTTTGGACCACTTCTTCCAATTGTCACCTTTGAATCTAATGAAGAAGCGATTAATAAACTTCAAACTTTAAATAAACCTCTTGCTTTTTATGTTTTTTCATCTTCCAAGAAAAATCAAGAGTGGTTTATTAATTCTTGTGATTTTGGCGGTGGTTGCGTGAATGACACAATCATTCATCTTGCCACACCGCACCTTGCTTTTGGCGGTCTTAAACAAAGTGGAATTGGTGGGTATCACGGTAAATTTGGATTTGACACTTTTTCACATTATAAAAGTGTGTTAAACAAAAAAACTTGGCTTGACCTTCCAATGCGATATCAACCAATCACAAAAACAAAGGATAAATTGATTAAAATATTCTTAAAGTGACACACATTGTGTGTTTGATAATTTGAATTTATTTTATGAAGTCCACTTCAAAGCAATTTAAAATTTTAAACTATATTAAAACTTTACGATAAATTTTTAGTCTATTAAATTAATTCTTTCAATAAAAAAATACACTTATAACCTAAGTGTATTTTTTTGAAACACAAAATTTTAAGTTAAATTATTGTAATTCAACAACAGCGCCTGCTTCTTTGAATTTTGCTTCGACTTCTTTTGCTTCAGCAGCTGGAACATTTTCTTTTACCATTTTTGGTGCACCATCAACAACTGCTTTTGCTTCACTAAGTCCAAGACCAGTGATTTCTCTAACAATTTTGATAACATCAATTTTCTTATCTCCAATTTCTTTCAAGAAGATATTGAATTCGCTCTTTTCTTCAGCAGCGGCAGCTGGAGCGCCAGCAGCAGGAGCAGCAGCAACTGCAATAGGAGCAGCAGCAGAAACTCCAAATTTTTCTTCCAACGCTTTAACAAGGTCAGAAACTTCAACGATAGTTAATTTTTCGATTTCTTCAACAATTTTTTTGATATCAGCCATTTTAATTTTCTCCTTTTAAACTAAACTGAATTTATGCGGTAAGTTTTATTTGGTTGCAACCGCATTCAATGCAACCACAAGTCCACGAGATGGAGCTTGAAGAACTCTGCACAAACTTACAATTGGATTGTTCAAAGTTCCCAGAAGTTTTGCAATAAGTTCTTCCTTTGAAGGAAGTTTTGCAAGTTCTTCGATGTCTTTTGCTTGAACGCAAACACCATTTAAAATTCCAAATTTGATAGCCATCTTTTTGGTTTTTGTGATTGTGTCGCAAATGATTTTTGCAGGAGCGACTTCATCTTCATAACCAAGAGCAACAGCAGTGGTGCCTTCAAAGTAATTTGCAGAACACTCAATACCAAGGTCAGAAAGTGCTTTAAACATCAAGCGATTTTTGTATACTTTATATTCACAACCGTTTTGCTTAAATTCGCGACGCATTTTTGTGTCTTCTTCAACATTCCTGCCACGGTATTCAACAAAAGCAATAGTTTTTGCCTTAGAAAATTTTTCTTTAATTTCTTCAACAAGTTGTTTTTTTGCCTCAAAATTAGCACTCATTTTCTATACCCCCTTTTAAATAAATTTTGTGTTTCTATATAAAAAATCTCTGTAAGCACGGAAAAGGCCACAGAGAAAAATTCAACCTATGTTCTTTTCCTAGGCAAGCAC
The DNA here is from genome assembly GCA_964521165.1 of uncultured Lachnospiraceae bacterium. GTDB lineage: Bacteria > Bacillota > Clostridia > Christensenellales > UBA1242 > Caccovivens. Next base: position 15,375 of record CAZFRA010000004.1, on the reverse strand, counting down.
GACAAAGTCGTTTACGCAAAAGCACTTGCTGTCTTTGGAAGATTTTTTACTTTGCAAGTTTAGCATAATATAAAAAATTTGTCAACCAATTTTCGAAAATTTTTCAAAAAAGTTGACAAATTTTAGGTTTAAATTTTATTTTTTAAAGGAAAAGTTAATTTTGTGTTTCCACATCGCCGCCCAAATTTATATTATTCTTCCGAAGCGAAATGTTCATAAATTTGATACGTTTCAGCAAAAGTTGTCATCTTAATCACATATGTGTCTGAACTTCCCGACACAACTTCGCCATAACTTGAAGAATTCTCATTTCTGTTAATATATTGAACGACAAAATAAATTGTGCAATCGGTGTCACCTTCTTCGTCAGATATGAGCATATATGCTTCTGTGAAAGTGAAGTAGGTCACCAAAGATGGATAACGAGTTGAAGAATAGCGGCTACCATCCTTGTTAAGCAAAGTTTGTTCTTCTATAAACTCTAAACGAATATAGTCACCATACGAGCCGTTAGTTAATGCAGAACGAAAAGTGCTATACGTCATACGGTCACTTTCGGTGATATTGTAACTAAACACGCTGCCATTGAAGAGCGCAGAGAAATATGTTTGGTTGAACATACTGTCGATAAGGCTGCGCAAGTTGTTATATTCTTTCTCATTTGTTGTGCTTGACATCATACCAGTAGTGGTGGAATTGGAGTAGTCGTCAATATAGACATACGCGATATATTCGTTGTTGAAAAAGTATGGCTTCAAGTTAAGTGGAATTGATGCCAAACATACCACCACAATAACAAGCGCCAGAACAACGCTCATAACAGAAATTGTGGATATCTTCTTAACTTTCTGCTTTTTCAAAAGTTTTTCGGTTTGAATCTTAGCATATAACTCTTCATCGGTTAAAACTTTTTCTTCAACGACTTCTTCAGTTTCCATCGTATTTTCCGAATCACTTACAACAGTTTCTTCCACATTTTCTGCTTCCGCATTTTCAATTTTTTCGTCTAAAATCTCATTCAAATCGTTTTCTTTTTCTTCCATTATCTAGTTTTCCTTCTTGTCACTTTTTTTATTGCGATTTTCTTTGTCTTTGTTTTTTTCAGAATTTTCTTCTTTCGCTTCTTCTGCCGACGAACTATTATCTTCTTCTTTTGTTTCCACAACAATTTCGCTTTCTTTCACATCGGTCTGTTCTTCGATTACTTCAGTTGTTTCTTCTGAATGTTCAACTTCTTTCTTGTATGCTTCATATTCCTTCTTAATCGCATCCAATTCTTCTTTTGCCAACACACCAATGCTAACAAGTTTTTCGCCTTCTTTGATTTTTGCTTCAAACGCCTTCAATTTGTCGTATTTCGCTTTTTCGGCTCTTATCTTATCTTCCTTTTCTTTTTGTAATTTTTCTTTAGCATCCATAATGGTGATAATTTCTTCGGTCTTCTTACCTTCCATTATCATATCAACTTCTTCTTTGTATATGGTTTCTCTTTCCATCAAAAGTTTCGCCATTTCGTGCAAAAGGTCAATTTTTTCGGTTAAAATTTCCTTCGCGCGTTTATAGTTTTTGTTCATAATTGCCATAATTTCATCGTCGGCAACACCCGCCAATTTTTCGGAGAAATCGTTTCGGGTTTGATAATCACGACCAATAAAAATTTCGTTTCCCGATGCAAGAGAAAGGAATCCTATCTTTTTACTCATACCCCATTCATACACCATTGCACGAGCAATTTTTGTTGCTTGTTGGATGTCGGAGTATGCCCCACTTGTGATGTCTTTGAAAATAATTTCTTCGGCAACTCTTCCGCCCATACTCATTGCGATTGTGTCGTTTGCCTTTCCAACAGTCATCATAAGGTCGTCAGTTTCCGGACGGCTCATTGTGTAACCGCCTGCGCTACCGCGTGGAATTATGGAAACTTCTTGCACATCGTCGCAATTTTTCAAAGATTTCGCCAAAATGGCGTGACCAGATTCGTGATATGCTGTGAGTTTTCTTTCCTTTTTTGTGATGACGTGACTCTTCTTTTGCGGTCCCATAATCACTTTGTTAATACCTTCAGTGATATCTTCCATAATAATTTTTGGTCGACCAGCACGAGCAGCGAGAATGGCACTTTCGTTGAGCATATTTTCAATATCAGCGCCAGTAAAACCGCTTGTTATACGAGCAAGCACGGAAAAATCGACACTTTCGTCAATTGGTTTGTTTCTTGCGTGAATGCGAAGAATTCCTTCTCTGCCCTTAACATCAGGAATGTGAACATAAATTTGTCTGTCAAAACGCCCCGGACGCATAAGTGCAGGATCCAAAATATCACTTCTGTTTGTTGCTGCAAGCACGATGATACCTTCGTTAGATTCAAAACCATCCATTTCAACAAGAAGTTGGTTCAAAGTTTGCTCTCTTTCGTCGTTGCCACCGCCAAGACCAGCACCTCTTTGACGCCCAACAGCATCAATTTCGTCGATAAAGACAATACAAGGTTTGTTCTTCTTTGCTTGGTCGAATAAATCTCTCACACGAGATGCACCCACACCGACAAACATTTCCACAAAGTCAGAACCGCTTATGGAAATAAAAGGCACTTTGCTTTCGCCAGCAACTGCTCTTGCCAACAAAGTCTTACCTGTTCCCGGACGACCAACAAGCAAAACGCCTTTTGGTATTCTTGCGCCAAGGTCGGTAAATTTCTTTGGATTTTTCAAAAATTCAACAATTTCTTGAAGTTCTGCTTTTTCTTCTTCCATTCCAGCAATATCATCAAACTTAACCCTGCTCATCGAATATGATTTCACTTTGGTTTTGCCGAAATTGAGAGCGCCTTTGTTGGTGCCTGCAATCATTTTGTATATCATCCAGATAACGAAAATAGCAAAGCAAATGTAAAGGATAGGAACCAAAATATCCCAGAAACTTACACCTGCCGCTGCATAACCAACGCCGATAGCCTCTCTTGCATTTGGATTTTCGGCAAAATAACTATCGAATTGTGCCTTAATGTCGGAGTCATAACTAAAATAATAATCAGAATAGTTTGGAAGGTCGCTTACAGCATAATCACTTCCAACAATCAAAAGATATGCTGTTCCGTTTTTAAAATAAATGTAGGAAACTTTTGGTGTGTCCTGTTCCGAACTTCCATCAACAGTGTTTTCAATATAAGTAAGTGCGTCCGTCCATTCGATTTTTTGACCGTTATTTCCAAAATCAATCCAAAGTAAACATATCAACAAAACAACGACCAAGAAAACGATAAGATAGGAAAGTTTGAAACCACCTTGCTTTTTTTCGTTCATATATTCTCCTTTATTTTAGAAAAGTATGATATTGCTTTTGATGTTTCCTTACAATATATTCAAATCTCTTAAAAGGTTATTCAAAAGACAATTTAAAATCAACTTTGTTTTTCGTCTGTTATCAAAAATAACAATACTGATGTTATTTTAACACAAAACAAAAAGAAAAACAACTTTTCTACGGCATAATTTAAAAAAATTATGTCAAATTTTGAATTTAATTTGAATATATTTGCGGAGAAACCTTGAAAACGACATAACTCAAAAACTCATCCTTATTTTCAAGCCTATTCAGAAACTCTTGCATCTTTTTGTGGTTTGAGTTATTTAAGGTGGTATATAAGTCGATTATATCGGTTTTATTTTCTCGCAAAATATCCATCCCCTGCTTCATTAAACTCTTCACTTTGCCTTCCAGTGCCTTAATCGCTTTATCGGATAGGCTTTTGAATTCGACATTTTCCACCAAGATATCGTCGGTATCCACTTCGGTAAGCTTAATAAAAATTTTGGAATTCATATAAACAACTGGCACACCATTTTCGAATCTTACTTGCATATTGAGTTTATTGTCAAAAAGTTCAAAAGTTAACCTTGCATTTTGGAATGTGTCGTCCGAAAAATCTTCGATGGTGATTGAGCCTGTGTTGAAATTACCTTTTAGAAGGTTTAAGCATTTCATCTCTTCTTTAGATAGTTTCGCCACTTTTTTGCCTTTTTTACATAGAACAGCTTGCCCGTCGTTTAAAATTTTCTTTTTCTGCCCGCTCCCTGTATCTCCCCCTTCGCTCGACTCGCTTGTCGAGGCTGAAATGGATATGCCGTCGCCTTCTTCAGATGTTAGAGTTATGAAAGACACAATCTCACTTTTGGTCGGACTGAATATACCTTTATAAAACGTATCGAATGTGCTTTCACTGGCGTAAACATATTTTTCGTTATACTGCAAAAGCTCATCCGCCTTCACCGAACTTGAAGTGTTGAAGTCTTTAACGGTCATCAGAAAATCCACTGCTTTCGCGTCTGTACAAATTATTGTTGTGGAAAGAGAAAGGTTAGTGTCACGCCTTAAATAGTCAATTTCGGTTGAGAGATCTTCTTCGAAAAACTGCTCGTTTATCACCACCATTTCCACATGAGAAAGCCCCACTTTACGCCCAAGATACAGTCCGGCAAAATCAATCGCTTCTGCCACCGTTTCACCGGACGCTTTTACAACTTCATATTGTTCAGCAAAGTTCTGCGCAACAATTGGCACAAACGTTAAAAGCGAAAGTTCGACTATGTCGTCTTCTGCCTTATCAAGACCGATGGCAGTAATAACGGCGTATTCATCAATCTCTGCCACTTTTCCAAGCGCGATGGAGCCATAAAAAAGGACAATGAGAAGAAGGATAATCATCATTGGATATTTTGTGATAAGTTTGAAACATTTTTTTATTTTCTCCACTTTTCACCCCGCTTTTTGATGATAAGAAAGATGATAACACAAGTTGGAATGATAACAAAGGAAATTATTGAAAGATACGGCAGTACACTTTCGCCATATACAATTGTCCGTTCAAGATTGCGAATGACAAGTTCAACGACAAAGATGAAAATAAGGTCGAAAGTAATGAGTGAATATTTTCTGTCCAATTTTGGCAAAAAAATTTGAAAACTGTTGGAAAAACACTTCAAATATATACCCATTTGGAAATATGTTAAAAAAATCACCAAAATAACAGCAATCATATCAATTCTGCCAAGTCCGCCATAGTTTTTGATGTTGCCTAGAACTTCAAAAATGCCATATTGATGCATAAAAGAAGTGAAAGTGTAAGAAAAATAAAACGCAGTCACCACCAAAATTATCATTAAAATCGCTAAAAGTGCAAATAAATATAACTTTTTACCATCCCCATTCTTTAACTCAATTTTATCCATAAAGATAAACAAAAATATCACATCACCAAAGGAAGAAATGTGTTTTAGACTGGAAAACAAAACATCACCCACACTTGATTGAAAGAAAAGTGGTGTTGAAGTTATTCCAATAAAAGAAATCGCCACACAAAAAAGGGTAATCAAAAAGATTAACGGAAAAAAGAGTTGACAAGTGCGTCCAAAAACACGCAAATCGATAAAAGCGATGTAGTTGACAACTGGCAAAAAACAAACAAGAAAAAGTATGGTATCATTTCCTTTATATATCAAATCCTTAAAAAATATGTAAGTCACATTGTAAATTAACACCAATTTACAAAAGAAGAAGCCAATAAGAAGAAGATAAATTATTTTTAGTGTCACCACACCAAATTTTGCCTTGATTAAATCGGCAAAAGACTCGTTTGGGAACTTCTTTTTGAGTATTATGAACAAAAAAATAAGTCCAATTTCCAATGCGAAAAGAAGAAAATAACAAAAAATACCTTCCACGCTGGCATCGATATAAAAAAGCGAAGGCAACAAAAGTACCTTGTTTGCGAAAATAATGAAAAAAATCATTATACCCGCTTGCCAAACGTTTATACTCCTATCTCTCGTCATTATTCACCAACTTTTTCACGGTCAATTACACTGTATGAATATGGTCTTTTGTGCATTGACGTCCAAGGTACACGAATTAGTCCGTCTTTATTATCCTTCAAAATAAATGGAGAAAATGGGGCAAGATATGGCGTTCCAAAGTTTTCTATGCCATTCAAATACAAGATGACATAAATAAATCCACCCACAAGCCCTAAAAGCCCCAGCGACGCACCGACAAGTAAGAAAACAAACTGTAAAACATTGATTTGCGGCGCTTGTTCTGGAATGGTGTATAACGCAATTTTTGCAATCGCCACAACAATAACGGCAGGTGGCGAGATTAGCCCCGCCTTAACACCAGTGTCGCCAAGGATAAGTGCGCCAACGATTGAAGTTGCAAGCCCCAAATAACTCGGCAGTCTTAAACTCACTTCATACAAAATTTGGAAAAGAAGAGATATGAAGAGAATTTCAATAAACGGCGTGAATGGAATCTGCTGCGTGCTGTCAGCAATTGTTATTAAATATTTTAGTGGCATAATGTTGTAATGAAAAAGTTGAAGTGCGATGTAAATCCCTGGTCCAAGCACAGCAAGAAGTCCACCGATTACTCTTATAAATCTCAACAAAGTGGAATAAAGATAATTGGTGTAATAATCGTTCGTGTTTTGAAGTTCTTCTAATAAAACGAAAGGTATAGTCAAAACGATTGGTGTGTTATCCACCAAAATTGCCACCCTTCCTTCTAAAAGTTTGGCGGTAACGATATCTGGTTTTTCCGTGTTTCCGACCTGCTTGAAAAGAGAGTTCGGTCGGTTGGACAAAAAAGGAATGAGATAGTAACTGTCCACCACACCATCAACATCGATTTTTTTGAGTTTTTTCTCAATTTGTTTCACAATTTTTGTGTCGGCAATGCCGGCAAGATAAGCAATCACAATTTGCGTTTTTGTCTGCCTGCCAACCGTTAAACTTTTTAAAACCAAATCTTTGGAATAAAAATGCTTGCGCAAAAGCCCAAGATTTGTTTTGATATCTTCGGTGAAACCTTCGCGCGGACCTTGGATTACCGGCGTTGTTGGTGGTTCGGACGGTGAACGAGTGTTGAATTTTTGAATATCCACCGCTAAGTATTTTTCGCTGTTGTCGAGAAAAATGATGACAGCGCCTTTCAATATGTTTTCAATAACTTCTCTTTTTTCAATCTCTTTTATATCATTTGACCGAACAAAATTTTTAATATCAGAAAAGGAAAATACATTTGAATTCACAACTGGTTCATATATAGCAGAAGAAAAAATGAGATTATCCGTAAAACTTTTAAGATAAATAAAACCAATTGTGACATTATCTTTTTTCAAAATTCTGTCAGCAACATCAAAAGAAAAATGGAGTTCTTTTTTGAGTTTTTCTATTTCTTTTTCCACATTTATTTTGTTCATAATAGTATTATGAATAAAGTTTTTTAAAAATATGATGAGTTGAAGAAAAAAGTCTATTTATCAAACAAAAAAATATGAAAAAATCAATACTTTTATAATTTATTTTTGTTTTTTAATTATTTTTTTATTTTAATACGATTTTATTATTCGTATGTTTATATATCAGTAATACATTCCTTTTTTGAAAGATGTGCGAATTTTTCCGCCACCGCCACCACTGCCACGGCGTCTAACCAAAAAGATAATCAAAACGATAAGACCAGCAAGAAGAAGAGCGCCGGCAATTGAGCCAACAATAATCCAAATAAGCGTGTTGTTATCGCTGTTGTCATATGTTGTTGTGAAGGTTATTGTGAAAACATCACTAAATTGAGAATCCAAGTTTGTCATATTCAAACTAAATTCATAAACTGTCAACCCATCTTCCGTGACAGTTTCCGAAACGAGCGAACAAAAATCAGTCGCCGACTGGTCTATTTTGTATGTGTTCAAAAGATCCATAAATTCATTGACATCAAAAATATAATTTTCTTTGATATAAACACTCATACGAAGTTGAGTGAGTTGTTTGAAGATTGGAATGGTAACATTTGTTTCTTCCACATAATATTGTTCGCTTCCAAGAATAATCATCTGCACGCCGTCGTCAATACTGAAAATAAGATTGCACGCGTCAGAATCGTATCGCGCATATACTTCAAAATCATCAATGAAATAGCCTTCACCGAAAGTTATTTCCAGTGTTCTTAATGTGGTAATTTCAATATCTTCGCCATCTTCAACAACAAGATACCAACCTGTGAAAGCATAAAGCGAAGTGGAAATTTGTTGAGTTGTGACCGATGTTTCATAGTTGTATGTGAAATAACTTATCGAAACTTCACGCGTCCTAGTATTTTGACTGTCTGTGATATAAACAAAAGCTTCACTTTTTTCATCTTCTCCCACTATATTCCCATCATCATAAAGTCGATAAGTGAAAACACCAGTGAATTGCACCGCTGAAATGGTTATGGAATAAGTACCGTCATAGTTATCCGTCACGCCGGAAATTGTGACGGTATATGTATCGTCAGAAGTGTTTTTCGTTAAAGAAATTCTATCATAGCCCGATGCTGTCAATAAAGAATATGAATCGTCAGCTTCATTATATATAAAAGTGCCAACCACCGTGTTTCCAAGATTGAGATTGGAAAGTTGATAATAGTTCTTCACATATTCGTTTGAGGTGCTAAACTTAAATGTAAAACTTGCTGTGTTATCATAACGATAACCCGACTCAAAATCATATACCACATCCAAAACACCTAACTGACTTGTACCTATGTTCAAACTTGTAAACTGCACCGAAAAAGTAAAGTCTCCGATAAATGGTTGCAAATTTATGTTAGAATTGAGTGTTGTCCAAATATTTGAAAAATCCCACTTGTCGCCCACTACTGCATTCCACAAGTTTTGTTTGTCAGTGAAATATTCTTCCACACTGGAATAATTCTGGATGGTAGAAGATACGGAGTAAATTTCATATGAACTACCACTTTTATTTTGACCAAAAGTTTGATATGAAGATGTGTAATAATAGATTATTGAAGAAAGATTGCCTTCTTCTGGTGAGTTATTCGAAATATATCCACCAACAATTCCCACAGTAGCGTTTGTGTCAACATTTAATGTGGTTTCTGTTACTGCGTTAATAATTCGCGAACTGGATTGTACGATGTAGCCTGCAATTCCGCCGACATAGACACTGCCAGAATAAGTATCACTCACAGCCACTGTGATTGATGCTTGACTTATCGTGAAAAGAAGAGAGGATGCATCCAAATATCCCACAACAGCACCGATGGCTGAAATATAGGAATAATTATTGCTGCCAAACTCAATTCCATTTGTAAGTTGTGCACGAGAAATGGAATTTGTTATTGAAGAATTGCCTTGCATATCACCAACAATTCCACCTATAAAGACATTTTTGAAGGTGTTACTATCAAGAAAGTTTATCGAAGAGAGCGTGGCAGTGACAAGACATTTGTCAATTGTGGTGTTGTTATCGGCATTTCCGACAAGCAAGCCGATATACGAATATGTCGATTCGTTAATGCTGATATTATAACTTCCAGAAATTTGTAAATTCTTTATCGTCGCACCAGAAGTTTTACCAAAAATGCCTACATATAAATTACCGCTTTGATTTTGAATTTCAAAAGTGATGTTAGAAATGGAATAGCCTTGACCGTTGAAAGTGCCTTGGAAAGCATAGTCCGATGTTCCAATTGTGCTTGTCAAAGTTTGCCCTTGAAGGTTGATATTTGAAGTTAAAACAATGTTGGTATTTTGACTGCTAGCGTCGTAATTATTTACAAAATCTACAAATTCCTCTGCAGTGCCTATCTCAACAGTTTGTGTATCCGCCGAAGCAAAGGACGGTGTGTAAGAAAAATTCAAAATAAAAAACATTCCACAAATAAAAAGCGGAAAAACGAGAATTAAACTTAATAATGAGAAAGATTTTTTCATATTTATCTCTCCATAATTTAATTTATCATAATTTATAATATTTTTCCAAACATATTTGCAAAATATTTATGAATTATTTTAATAATTTTTTATTTTTTTCATTTTTTTCTACATTTTTTATTATTTTTATTTATCTTTCAAGTATTTCGTAATTTTAATCTTTTTGCCAACCTTTCTTTCTCTTTTTGTAGGGTCGTCTTTTTTGTGTGAAAGGTGTTTTTTGGTTTGGTCATAAGGTAGTAGCGAAGTTCGTCAAGTGCGTGGTCGTCTTTTTTGATAGGATTGTCGCCGTCGCCCCACCAATACGACTTAATCTCCCTTATGAGATTAACACAATTTTTGAAGATGAAAAGTCGACTTCGATTTTCGGCATTTTTAAGATACGCCTTGACGGTGGCAATTCCAGAAAACATATCTTTGTTGACTTTTGTGTTAACAACAATATCATTTTCGTTAAAAAGTTCCACCACTGTTTTGGCGCTTGAAAGCGTTTTCTGATTGGCAGCAGGGTCAATAAGTGCCGTCAATTTGCCACCACTATTTTTCTTCCAATCCAATTTTTCAGCAATTTCTTTGATTTTTGTGGCGTGATATGTGACATCTTTTTCGGCTTCATAATGCTCGGCAACCACATAGACATTACCGTCAAAATCAACGCAATAAAAATGCGCAGAAAGTGGATTATGAAGTCCCGGGTCAATAGAAATCATATCCTGCCACTCTTTCGGCACATCAAATGGCTCGATGACATTGACATTTTCGTCAAATTCTGGATAAACCAACCCGCTTGTTGAGCGGAATTTTCCGTATCGCCGAGTATCAATCTCTTCACTCGACATATTTTTCGTCATATTTTCCACTTCCTTTTGCGGAAGATATGGATTGTCTGCCCACTCCATTTGTTCATACCAAACTTCTTCATCGTTGTTTTCATTGAGATAGATTTGATAATAGACCCAAGTTAAACCTTTGAGCGGTGTCATCGTGCCAAAAATTTCTCCACTTTTGTCTAAAACGCGCATTCGACACTCTTGATAAATGTCGAAGGGTGGTTCTTCGTCAAACCAAACATAATCAAGACTCGCCCCTTGAAATTTTTCTCGACCTTGATCGCAAGTGCGAAACCCAATTCGACTTAACCCACCAACTTCACTTTTAACAACGATAAAATCAATAACTCCACTTTCAAAACTTCCTTGATTGCCGGAAAGCATAACAATTTTTTCAATGTAATGTTTTGGAAGGTATTGCAAGATTTTCTTTTGCGCAACATCTCTTTGTACCTGTCTTGAAAGAGAAACCACCCATCCTTCCGTCAGTTTGTTCTTTTTGTATGGATGTATTCCGAGTGCGAGATAGACCACTTCCACCGCTCCGCATTCCGTTTTGCCCGAACGATTTCCACCAAAAACCCAGCGATTACGCTTTGTACATTTATGAAATGCAAGTTGTTTTTTGTGGACAATTTCTCCTTGATTATATAAAAAAACAGAAAAATTCTTGCGTTTTTCAAGTTCTAAATCAATTTTTTTTATGTTTTCAATAATTTCCTTCATAAAAAATTCTCCATAAAATACAAAATGATATAAATAAACAATTTTTTTGACAAAATTCTTCTTTAGAAAAAATATGAAAAGAATTAAAATGAGAATATGAAAAAAATATATATTTTTTTGGCTTTATTTCTCTTTTTTGCAAGTTTTCCGAATATCGCCTATGCGGAAAGCGCATATTTTGGCAAGGTGAAAACACAGAGCGCGTATTTTTACCAAAACGCAGACACATCCTCTCAGCTTTTTATCTTACCATACTCATATTTTGTGCAAATTTTAGGCGTGGAAAATGATGTGTTTTATCAAGCGGTTTATAAAGATATTGAAGGTTATGTTTTGAAGAGTGATGTGACCTTAATGTCTGGAACACCAAGCACTCCATATTTCAATACCACTTTTGTCAATTACACAAGTTATGAACTATATGAACAACCAACTGTTTCGTCTAATGTTGTTGTGACTTTTGAAGAAAATCAAACGCTAAATTATTATGGTGCAATTGACGGAGAAATGATGAAAGAAAATGTTAGCACGTGGTATTTTTGTAGCACAGTTATTAATGGAGTGACTTATCAAGGATATATCTATTCTGGTGTGGTAAACAAAGAACCAACAATCATCATAAACACTGAAAGCTTTACTGAAATAAGCGAAGAAGTGTTCACAGCCACCACTAATGGTGAAGAGTTTGCCGCTCTTTCCACCGGCACAAAGATTTTGTTGATTATTGCCATTGCTGTTCCAAGTGCATTTATTTTGTTTTTTCTTATCAAACCTTCAAAAACGAAAAAGCAAAAGGTGGAGAAAAAAGGTATACGAAAAATTCAGTATGGCGATTATTTTGAATTTGATGAAAAAGACTTATAACGCAACAAGTTTCTCCACACCACCCGAAAAAGAAAAGTTTTCCGCTTTTTTTGTAGCAAGGTCGTTATAATAATTCAAAATCCAGTGCTCGTTTTTGAGCATATCTTTAAGCTTCAAATTGTCGTATCCCTGTTTTGACAAAGCAAAAACAAACTTATCTTCCACAGCGTGTAACTTTCGAAAAACCGAGTGAACACTCATTCCACTTTTTTGAGAAATTTCTGTCGCTTTACTTTTATTAATGTATCGATGAATAAGCAAAATTGCATCTTTTTTTGGTAAAGATAAAAGCGTTTTTTCAATCAAAAGTTTGAGATTTATCAAAGTCACTTTTCTTTCGGATAAATTAATCAGTTTGTTGGAAATTGTTAAAACATTATTTTTCTCTAAACTTAACCTTGAAAATTGGAAAGAACTGAGCGCTGTTTTCATTGTTATTTTGTCGATAGCATCCGCAATTGTTTCCAAATAAGAATAAATTCCGAGCAAAGTTTTCGTCCAAAAATTTTCTTTCATATAATCTCCTTTTGCAAAAAACAAAAGTGATTATAAAATCAAAAAAAGTTATAGTCAAATCATTGTGCCACATTTTTTAAGGTTTTATTTACAAAATTTTACAATAATAAAAATATAACACCATTTTGGCGTCATATTTCTGTCAATTTTTCGTCAATTGTGTCGAAAAATAGATTCTATATGCAATTTATGGAATTTTCATATAAAACTTGTATAAAAAACTTATTTTTTCTCCAACTTCTTTTCCATTCTCTCTTTTTTCTTTTGAAGGCGTTTTTCTTTTTTCTCTAATTTTTTTTGCGACATTTTTTTACCCTTAACTTTAAGTTCTTCTTCAAGAATTGATTGTTTTAATATTTCTGGATTTTCAAGATATTTACCCAAAAGTCGCACACTATTGCCATAATATAATCCGTCAGCCACGCGTTCATCAAGTGAAAGTCCAAGTTCCATAACTTTTTCGGTTCGAATGTTACCATCTCTGTCGCTCACTGGAACGTATTCCACCTTTCCAAGTGCTCCAAACATTGTGGTCGTGCCAAAGTTGTATAGATGGTGATAAACTTTTCCAAGTTTAATGCTTTTAAGGTCTGTGACAAAAATGGAAGTATGGAAAGGACTGGCATCAATCAAAGATTTTGGCAAAAGACCATACCTATCAAGAAATCTTATGAGTTTCATCGCCACCTTAAACATCCAATGCGGCATTTTACCTAAAATTTCAGCTGCTTTGGTGGTTTTGTGTGTGGTGTTAACATTCTTACCGATATTTTTAGAAATTTCGTCGTCAACAATCTTTTTAACTTCATAAACATTTTCACGACCTGTAAAGTGGAATTTTAAAGTTATTTCATCGGCATCATCCGAAAGTCGTGGCTTGACCGCCATTGAAACGGTGATTTCATTTCTTTGATAGATTTGGCAATTGACAACAAAGCGGTTGGTTTTTGGTCTTTCATATATCATCCTAACCGCAGCAGCAATCAAAAGTTCGGTATAGTTAAAATGAACACCACTTTCCTTTCTTTCTTTCAAAATAAAGTCATCTAGCGGTTTGCATTTAACCGCCTGCTTATATAAATTCACGCCGTCAATACGCATTGGCATAAAATACGGCACCGCTTTTTCGATAATCATAAGATTTTTAACTCTTTTTCCGTCTGCTCTTCTTCCAAACATTTTCTTCTCCTTACTTTTTCACATTATGATATTTTTTTCTTATAAGATTTTTTTCTTTCCCATTTTTACTCGGTTCATAATACACCCTATCCTTAAGTTTGTCAGGCATATATTGCTGTTGAACATAGCCGCCAAAATCGTGTGGATATTTGTATGACCCGTGCCCGTCTTTGTTCGTGCTTGGATGATTTTTTAGATGATTTGGCACATTGTCTTCGCGCTCAATTGCGGCATCTTTTTCCGCTCGACTCATCGCCATATAGACGCTGTTTGACTTCTCCGCTTCACACAAATATATTATGGCGTGTGAGATGTTTAAATAACATTCCGGCGGTCCAATTTTCTCGACTGCATACATTGCAAGACAAGCCATTAAGAGTGCATTTGAATCCGCCATTCCAATATCTTCTGACGCGTGTGCAATCATTCGTCTGGTGATAATCAAAGGGTCGATACCCGCCTGAATCAATCTTTGACTGTAATATAATGCTGCTTCAGTATCGCTCCCGCGCAAACTTTTGCAAAATGCCGAAAGATAATCATAATATGTGCTTTCATCGATAGATAGCGGTCGCTTGTTTAAACACTCACCTACAACTTCTTTGGTTATATTGACATATCCTTTGCTCATTTTGGTGGATTTAACTGCAAGTTCCAACGCGTTGAGAGCGGTCCTCACATCTCCATTACAAACGAAGGCAAGATACTTCTTCGCGTCTTCATCCATATTGATTTTGATTTCACCAAGCCCATTTTCTCTGTCGGTCAGTGCTCGATTGATAACTTTCAAAACATCTTTTTCTGTGATTTTCTTGAACTCAAACACACTACATCTTGAAACAATCGCCCTTGTCATACTGGTGTATGGATTTTCGGTGGTGGAACCAATGAAATATATACTTCCTTCTTCAATCGCTTGTAACACACAATCGCTTTGCGACTTACTCCACCTATGACACTCATCTAAAAGAAGATATGTGTCTTTGTTAAACATCGCCTTGTTGGACCTTGCTCGCTCTATCACTGCCTTAGCATCTGCCACCCCACTTGATACTGCGTTTAATTTTTCAATATTCGCATTCATCATTTTGGCAATTATATTTGCCAAAGTGGTTTTCCCTGTGCCCGGTGGACCATAAAAAATCAAACTGCCGACATTTCCTGTCGCCATTGCTCTGGTCAACAACTTATTCTTACCAACGATATGCTCCTGCCCGACAAATTCATCAAGGTTTTTCGCGCGCATTCGTTCGGCAAGTGGCACATTGAAATTATTCATAGTTTTATTATAACAAAAAATAAGTAAAATGCAAATAAAATTTGACAAAAACACTAATTAATAGTTAAAAAATCAAAATTATTAAGGCTTATTATCTTTAATCTTATCTCTATTTTATCGAAAATTAAACTATGAAAAGCCTTATGCAATTTTTTCTTTTGGTGCTCCCGTCAGGATTCGAACCCGAACTAATGGTTCCGAAGACCATT
>CAZFRA010000003.1:0-92259 GCA_964521165.1 uncultured Lachnospiraceae bacterium | reverse complement strand
CCAACTCCCATGGCGTGACAGGCGGTGTGTACAAGACCCGGGAACGCATTCACCCCGACATTCTGATTCGGGATTACTAGCAACTTCATCTTCGTGTGGATGAGTTTCAATCCACAGTCTGAACTGAGACTATCTTTTCCAGTTTTGCTCTTCGTTACCAATTCGCTTCTCTTTGTTATAGCCATTGTAGCACGCTTGTAGCCCAAGACGTAAGAGGCATGATGATTTGACGTCATCCCCACCTTCCTCCGTATTACCTACGGCAGTCCGTTTAGAGTCCTCTAACTGAATAGTAGTAACTAAACGCAAGGGTTGCGCTCGTTGCGGGACTTAACCCAACATCTCACGACACGAGCTGACGACAACCATGCACCATCTGTATTAGCGTTTTATTGCTAAAATTTTAGGTATTTCTACCCTATGCACTAATATGTCAAGTCTTGGTAAGGTTCTTCGCGTATCTTCGAATTAAACAACATGCTCCGCTGCTTGTGCGGGTCCCCGTCAATTCCTTTGAGTTTTAACCTTGCGGCCGTACTCCTCAGGCGGATTACTTATCGCGTTTGCTTCAACACGGAAGGAGTCGATACCTCCCACGTTTAGTAATCATCGTTTAGGGCGTGGACTACCAGGGTATCTAATCCTGTTTGCTCCCCACGCTTTCGAGCCTCAGTGTCAGTTGCAGTCCAGTAAACCGCCTTCGCCTCCGGTGTTCTTCCTAATATCTACGCATTTCACCGCTACACTAGGAATTCCGTTTACCCCTCCTGCACTCTAGTTTGATAGTTTTAGATGCAATTCCAAAGTTGAGCCTTGGGCTTTCACATCTAACTTACCATACCACCTACGCTCCCTTTACGCCCAGTTATTCCGGACAACGCTCGCCACCTACGTATTACCGCGGCTGCTGGCACGTAGTTAGCCGTGGCTTTCTCCTAAGGTACCGTCACTTTCTTCTTCCCTTAGATCAGAAGTTTACAATCCGAAAACCTTCTTCCTTCACGCGGCGTTGCTGGGTCAGAGTTCCCTCCATTGCCCAATATTCCTAACTGCTGCCTCCCGTAGGAGTCTGGACCGTTTCTCAATTCCAGTGTGGCCGGTCATCCTCTCAGATCGGCTACTCATCGTCGCCTTGGTGGGCCGTTACCTTCACCAACTAGCTAATGAGACGCAAACTCATCTATTACCGGATTGCTCCTTTGACCCCTGGGCGATGCCACCTTGTGGTCTTATGCGGTATTAGCAGTCGTTTCCAACTGTTATCCCCCTGTAATAGCCAGATTGTTCACGCGTTACTCACCCGTCCGCCACTAGGATGCTACCAACACAAAAGTAACTCTTATTCTCACTTGTATTTGTAATCGGCTTTGAGAAAATTATATACTATCCTCTCAAACGCTTTACTAAGTTACCTTTGTGTTGATAACAACCTCGTTCGACTTGCATGTTTTAAGCACGCCGCCAGCGTTCGTCCTGAGCCAGGATCAAACTCTAATGTTAAAAGTTTGTTTTTTCTATCTTTACTATATTTGGGTTGATAGAAAATTTATTTAATGGTGTCTGTGACACCTTGCATTTACACTTATGCTTTAATCCTTGCTCGATAACTTACATTGACTTCTTACTTGCGTAAAAGTTGTTTAGTTCAAACTATTCAATTGTCATTGTTCTTGTCGCCATATTTGAGCGACAATCATATTTTACACTATTCCCTTCTCTTTTGTCAACACTTTTTCAAAAATTTTTTCCCCTTTTTTCTCTTTTTTATGCGTGTTTTTTGTCTAAAAATAAAAAGAGTAAGCCAAAATCTTACTCTAAACCAAACAAAATCAAAAAAGCCGATAATTAAGTGTTTTTCTATATATGTAATTTTGTTTAATTAACCTTAAAAGTCGAAAAAATAAAAAATTGTGCCCGTGATTTTCTATCACTCATCCACAGTAACCTTTAAAACTTTACATACATCTTTGCAATAAAACTTAATTTCATATTCACCAGCTGCACTCGCTTCAAGTTTGTATGCCATAACGATAGTTTTGCTTGCTATCAAACTTAAACCTTCCGGAACATCATATGTAATCTCATCATTTGCTGTTATGTAAAGAATTACAGATGTACCAATACTTAACGAAATTTCTGTTAATTCATTTTCATCAATAATAGATCTCTTAATAGAAATCGTCCCTTCTTCAACGACAATTTCACTTTCACCGGTTTCCGTAAACACTATCACACTACTTTTACTACGGATTAGACTGTTGCCATATGTTGCTGTTACAATTAACTCTGTTTCGCCTTCGCTCACACCAACAATGTAATTATCTTCAACAATTGCAATACTATCATCGCTCGTTTTGAAAGTGCAAACAGCATCTTCGATATTGATTTTGTAAACAATCTCAATCCACTCGTTCACTTCCACTTTAATATCATAAACTTCTAGTTCCAAAGTATCATCGTCTTTAGTTATATTGTAAATTATACCAATCAGCAAAACTGCGATGATTGGTATGAAGACTAAATATTTCCAATACTTCTTAAAGAAATTTTTCATACGCAAGCATTATATCATATTTAGGAAGGAAAATTGAAATATTTTGTCGAAATTTAGAAAAAATATTTTGACTCTCATCATCTTTATTCATTTTTTAACATCAAAATGACGCAATAAACCACTTTTTGCCAACCTATATCCTATTTTATTCTCAATTTATATCTATTAAACCAAATCTTTCGCATTGTTTTGTGCCTAAAATGTGACCAAAATTTTATAACGCAATATATAGTAGAATAAATAAAAAACACACCACAGTCTATGGTGTATTTTTGTTTTGGTGGGAGTTATAGGGCTCGAACCTATGACCCTCTGCTTGTAAGGCAGGTACTCTACCAACTGAGCTAAACTCCCTTAATGCCCTTTAAGAATAACACACTTAAAGAGCATTTGTCAACTAAATTTTAATGTTTTATTTTATTTTTTAATCTTCAATTTCTGCAAAAACCAAAGTTGTGTTTGTAATTTCAATTTCGTCACTTGATGGAACACCGTATTCTTTTATCAAATATTCCATAAAGTCATAGATTGTTTCAAAGTTTGAGATTGTCTTGTCTATCTCTTGGCTATTATATGTGCAAGAAATCCTTAACGGCTCTACTTCATAAAAACCATCAGAATCACAAGCATAGAATGTTGCTTCAGTAATACCAGTCTCACTATTAAAGAACAAACTGAGAATATCGCCAGTTACATCAACGGAATATGAATAACCATTTGGTATAATTTCGGTGTCTTCATCTTCTGCAGCATAGATACTACCAAGAAATCCATCTGAGAAACTCAAATCGCCAACTGTAAGAGTGTATTGACATCCAAGGATACCAGTGAGAGTGATATCTTCTTCACTGTTAAGAATTTCTGTCCAAAGATCGTTGATAGTTTCTGATGTGTAAGTTACACTATCAAATTCAACACCTTCAAATCCGAATATATACTGGTATGTGTTATGAATCCAATTATTATTGTTCAACACTTCGCCAAGCACGTCTTCATAGTTTTCTTGCGTTACAGTAAGTGTTGTATTACCTGTAAATGTTGCATCATTTGGCACCACAACAGTAACCGTCTTTTCAATGAGTTCTTCTTTCAAATAAATTTTAATTATTCCTGTGGAATAGTTTTGAGTGATCATTTCAGAAGTGATTTCGTTGAATATAACTACTTCGTCACCGTTGTCATATACCCAATAAACCGTATAGCCAGTTTTTTCATAGCTATCTAAATTTGGAACAGTAACTACTCCAGCATTGCTAGGACGGAATCTTTCACTACTGATTATACTGTTGTTTGCATCATAGAATTCAATAGTATATTCTTTTTCTTCTTCAATCTTTGCTTTAAGTTTTACGTTGTCACTGTTGTTGCTATCGCTGTAACTTGCAGGAAATGTTGCACGAGTGTAAATTGTTTCAGATTCGTCACCATCAATCACCCATCCAACAAAAACATACCCGCTTTCAACACTTACAATTTCGAGACTTTGGTTGTAATCATAGTAATATGAACCGTCTAAATCAGTGATTGCATCACCATTCCCATCAGAATATTCAACAGTATAAGTTAAAACATTGAAGACAGCAGTCAAATTTTCATAGTTTGCAGTTGTCGTGTTCAAAACCGCTGTGTTTGTAAGATAAGAAATTTCTTCTTCACCACTAAGTGCTATTGAATACTCTTCATAAGTTCCTTCAAACCAACCAATGAATTCATAGCCAGTTGAGTTGAAAGAAACGCTGATGTTTTGAACATGGCAATTTGTGAGAGTGTAAGTTCCGTCTTCTTCATTATAAACTACGGATTTTGCACTTGAAGTGATTGTTGGTGTTTCCGTGTCACCATATTGCTCTCCCACGTTGTCAATATAAACTGCGATATTAAGGCTTGCATTTTTGGAATAATAAACAGCAAGGGTTGTGCCAGCAATAAAAAGTGGAACGCAAACAACAATCGCACAAATAAGTAAGATTTTTGCTAATCTATTGGTCATATTAACCTCCTAATTTGAGATTATTATACCACAAACTTTTACTTATTTCAATACCCTTTTCAAAAATTTATAAAAAAAATCCAAAATATTTGGCAAAAATTGTAGGTTAGCAGTCCATTAACATTTTGTCTGCAATAAGGGCAATAAGTTCTCCGTTGGTTGGTTTCTCATTTCTATTATATATTTTTAAACCAAAAATATTATTGATATTTTCAATTTTACCCCTATTCCACGCAACTTCAATGGCGTGACGCATTCCCCTTTCCACCTTGCTTGAACTTGTGTCGAAACGTTCAGCAATGGTTGGATAGAGTTTTTTGGTTATGGAACTGATAATTTCCGGCTCTTCAACGGCAAGTTTGACTGCTTCGCGCAAGAATTGGTACCCTTTGATGTGTGCAGGAATGCCGATGCTAATAAAAATGTTGGATATTTTTTCGTCGAGTTGTTTGTTTTCGACAATGTTCGACGACAAAATTTCGTTAATACGATTTTCCAAATTTTGTGAATTGATTGGTTTTATCATAAAATAACTTGCACCCATTTGGAGCGCCTTGGAAACAAATCCGCTATGCGAAAGATTGGAAACAAAAATCACTTTTGGCGTTTCTTCTTTGAGCGACTTGATTTTTTCAAACACGGCAAAGCCGTCGAGTTTTGCGAGCATAACTTCCATTACCAAAATGTCCGGTTTGGTTTTTATCACTTCGTTGACCACCGTTTCGCCATCATTGGAATTGCCAACCATTTCAAATTTTTCATTGTTAGAAAAATAGTCCACAAGTTCTTGATTTTCATTATCTGCTATATAAATTTTTTTCATAAAAATCTCCTTAAAAACAAAATTTTAGTTTGTTCTGCAAAACATAAATAAGATACCATAATTGTTTCCAAAAACGATAAAAGAAAAAGAAAATAAATTGTCATTTAAAAACTTAATATGTCGAAAAATTAGAGATTAAAAAATTATGAAAAGAAATTCAAAGAATAACCGAGATAAAAAAGTTAGATTGACAAATTTTGAGGTTTTTGATGAGAATTATAGAATCTATCAAAATTAAATTTAACTTCAAAACAATAAACCGCGGGCTTTTTTTGAAATAATAAAAAATGATAAAATCTGGCTAAATACATAAAATCACTATAGTTTAGATGCTATATAATTAGTGCAAAAATCTTTTAATTAAAACATGGACCATAAAACTTTAATAATGTGTGTTGAAAAGTATAAAATAAAAGAATCACTAACACTAGTGACTCTTTATTTACAGAAGTTCTTTTATTTTAAGCGGTGTAAACATAATCTGAATGCCTTTCTTCGTATGTGGTTGTTCCAATAAGTTCATAAATTCCGCTGTTAATACTAACGCGATAAAGGTAATAACCCGAATCAGTGTCGGTAATGCTTGAATCATCCTCATCACTTTCTTCAATTCCCGCTGCTTCTTTCTCGGCACTGATAAGTTCTTCTTCCGCTTCAGACAATTCTTCAAGTTGTGCGTAGAAGTAGATGTATCCGTCGCTGTAACTGTATAACCCCCCAAAATTGCCAGATGTAACAATCGTGTTGGTCATTGTGAGAAGTGTTCGCGCCGTCAAAGTGAGTGTTGTTCCGTCGGAAGTTGTTTGTGTTGCAGAAGTAAAATCAACTTCATAAATGTTATTTGAATCAAGAAGATAACCCATTGTGCCATTGAAGAACATCAAAGTGTAACTTGAAATTTCGTTGCCGTCAGCGTCTTGAATTGTGATGAGTCCGCTGCCACCAAAACTTCCACGGCTATTTTTGAACATCAAACCCGCATTACCTTGGAAGATAATGGCGCTGCCGGCATTGGTTGTTAAAATACTGATATCAGACGCCGAAGTTGCTTGCAAATTGTATTTATCCAATAGATTGATAACTGTTGTGGTTGTGCTGCTTGTAACATCATTATAATAATACCAAGTATGTCCGGTTTTATTTTGATAGGAATAAACAATAATATTGCCTTTGCGATACAAGAATTCCACTGTTCCACTATGTTTGGAAATGGTTTTTGTGGAATTTGCATTGTTGACGTAAACTTGACCTGCGGTTATGTTGCTATCGTCGTCAGTAGCGATATAGTAAATTATTCCGTTCCAGTCAGTGCTAGACGATGTGCTGCTTGTGATTTCAGTGTCTGGAATTGCTGCACTTGTCACACCTTCTGCAAGAATGGTGGCAGTGCCGGAACCTTTGCTGTTGAGTTTAATTGAGATCAATCTCTCTCCGGAAAGAGCCACAACATAATAGTCGCCGTCATACTTCAAAACTTCGATTTGTGTCACCGAATATTCAAATTCATAAAAGGCATTTTGCGATGTACCGTCAAGTTTTGTTGAAGTCAAAATTGGATAAGAAAATTGTTGACTATAAGACCCGTCAGAGTTATAGGTGTGTTCGTCAGGTTTGAGATAGTAGATATAATCGCCAAGCACAAACATAAATTGGTAGTCGGATGCGATAAGTTCGCTGTTAAATTTGGTGTTACCATTCGGCGTGAAGTTGTTTCCTTTTGCATCACGTTCTTCATTAAGGTTGTAAACGGCGAGATAAGAAATTTCCTTTGCCGCGTCGAGTTCGCTCACAGTTGTGTATGACGAAATGTCGGTGTAAGCATTGCCATAATAAAGATAACCGTCGACAACGGTTGCTGCATTTCCATTATAAATAAGTTCTGCACTGCTGTTTGTCACATTGATAATTCCTGAACATCCCGTTAAAACAAAGCCAAGTGTCAAGATACAGCAAATTGCCATTAAAAATTTTTTCATAGCGTCTCCAAGGTGTTGCGGAAAGGTCTTCCAAGTTATATTCTACAATATAATTATTATCTTTGTCAATAATATTCAAATAATTTCAAAGCGATTAAAAAGGAAAAATTTCGTTAAGTTTAGTCAAAAATCGTCACAAGTTGGTTTTTGACGATGTCGCAAGAAGTTATATAGTAGGTTACACCGTGTTTTTCAAGTACCAAATTTTGACGACAATAGGCGTGAATATGCCCATAAATCACAACATCTACGCCATATTTTTCGATAAGAGCGGTCACTTCGTTGTCTTCTTCTTTGAAGGTGTATGGCGGATAATGAAGCATACAAATCACCTTTTCGTCGCCGGATTTGAGTTTTTGCGCGCTATCAAGCGTCATTTCAAGTCGAATAAGTTCGCGCTTAAAAATTTTGTCATCGTCTTCGGTGAATTTTTTGTTATCATACGGCAAATTCCATAGGCGTGTTCCGCAAACAATGAAGTTTCCAAATTTCAAAGCGTCGTTTTGCAAAGCGAAAACATTTTCCGGCAGAATTTTACGCACAGAACTTATACTTTTCCACCAATAGTCGTGATTCCCACGGATGATAATTTTCTTCCCCGGCAAACTTTTCAACATTTCAAAATCTTGCACGCTTTCTTCCAGTTTCATCGCCCAACTGAAATCGCCGGCAAGTAAAACGAGATCGTCGTCCGACACTTTTTCTTTCCAATCGGCAAAAATTTTGTCGAGATAGTTATCCCAAACAGGTCCGAAAATATCCATAGGTTTTGGATTGTTGACGGAAAGATGTAAGTCGCTTATGGCAAAAACTTTCATCCGAGTTCCTTCAAAACTTCTTGCACAAGGCGCATATCAACACGGCCATTAAAATTTGCTTTAAAGTGCTTCATCACAACAGGAATGGATTTGTCGGAAAGTTTTTCAATTTCCGCTTTAATTTCTTCGTGCGATAACATTTTTGGAAGGTAAACTTTGGCAATTTCAAGTTGTCTTTCCAAGTTTGCCACTTCGCCCATATTACCGGCCTTTTGATAGTTTTCTTTCTCGTCGTTGAGTTCTTTTATCATCTTTTGAAGGATATTGGAAACATCAGCATCAGAGAGTTCTTCGCCTTTTTCACGCTTATTAATTTTTTCCAACATAATTTTGTTTTTCAAAACGCTGTAAAAGGCACGCGCAACAACATCTTTGTTTTTCATTGCTTCCTTGTTCGCTTCGTTGATTTTCTCTTCAATCATACTTATCCCCTTTTGACAAGTTTTGTCATAAAAATAAAAAATGGTGGTGATAGGTGGGTTTGAACCACCGACCTTATGGGTATGAACCATACGCTCTAACCAACTGAGCTACATCACCATTAAAATATGGTGAGTTTATTATACATCATCAAGTTTTTTTTGTCAATCATTTTTTGTAACTTTTTCAAGGCGACAAAAGAGTGTTTGACGCCGCAAAAGAATAAACGCCGACAAAAATGATTTTTCTCAAACAAAATTTTGTCTTAATCCAAAGTTTTCTCCAACTTCTCGCATAACAAAACAAGTTTAGTGGAAAAATTGAAGGCATAAACATTTTTTAAGTCTTTAACTCTTGCTTTTGACCCTTTAAACATTTTATCCCCCTTAGTTTATTTTACCAAAACCAGCGAAAATATTCAACAATATTCAACATTATTACACAAAAAAAGTAAAAATTGAGTGGATAGATTTGAAAAATTGAATGAATAGCAAAAATTTATGGATAAATAGTAAAAAGTGGATAAATGCGAATAAAGGTGAAAAAAGAGATTTTAGGTTGCCCTAAAATCTCTTTTAATTATTTCGGTTTTGATTTCTGATTTGTTCAGACAATTCATTAATCTCTCCTCTAAGTCTAGCAACTCCTTCTGCTGTTTCTCTTGTATAGTCGCGTCTTGGTGGACTAACGCCCGATCTTCTCATTGCGTCTTCAAATGCATCCATTGTGTTTCTGTCGAATACACCAGAATATGCTTGCCCAGCTAATCCAGCAGTTGTTCTTGCAGTTATTCCAGCCCCTCTGAATAACCCACCAATAACTCCTGGATGTCGTCTGTAATGTGCCGCTAGTTGAGCATTATTTTGTAGATTACCCATTGTGGTCCTTAAATCGCTTTGAGCAGTATTTAACATTCCTTGTAAAGCACCATGCATTCCAGCTGCACCAGCCAAACCACCGTTAGTTCCTAAAAAGCTAGAATAATCACTATTAAAGTTTCCATAAGCATCAGACATATTATTCAAATTAAGCCATCCGCCCGAACGAGATGAGTCCGCCGCTTGAAGAAGTTGTGAAATTTCTTGATCGTTATATCCATGTGCTCTGAACAATGATTCAATTTTATCATTTGAAGCTCTTCTATCAAGGCTGTTAATGAGATTCGCGGTTTGTGCCTGCCTATGTTGTGATTCAAGCTGATTAACTTGTCTTTCTTGATTTTCCCTTTGTCTTTCAAGTTCTCGACGTTGTCTTTCAGTTCGAAGTCCACCTCTACCACCTGAAAGGAAGGCTTGTACACTATTACGGCGATCTTGTCTTCTTTGTTGGCTTCGTGCCAATCTTTCTTGATAGTTTTCTTGAACTCTTCGCCTATATTCTGCCTGTTGATCAGGATCCAAATCTTTTATTTTTTCTTTTTCCCCCAATCCCATCTCTTCTCTTGCTTGTTTTTTTGCTTTCCCCTTTCTAATTGCATTGGGTATTTTACCAAATGTTTTATTAAATGCTATACTAGCCGGTTTTGTTGCAAGTTTTGCCGCGCCTAGCGTCATTGCCGCACCACGCATAACATCTGCTTTCACTTCGCCGGCAACTTTGCCGCCTGTTTCGTTGGCATCCGCAGCACCAATAATTGCAGAAAGCGTTGCAATGACTGCTTTTATGGTCGCCAATCCAACGATTATGAAAATGGCTTGAACCAGATAATCGACAATACCGATATTGAAGAACTCAATCTCGTTCACATACGGCAAAATCAGCAAAACGAGATTCATCCCGACGACTGCACTATACGCCATCAGCACCTGCGAGATGAACTGTTTCCGCCAGTTTGCGAACGCTGTTCCGCCGTCGAGCGGTGTTAAGCCCGCAAGCGGTGGCAAAATAAGGAAGAGCACAAGTGCCATAAATAACCTGGTCATCAAGCCAAGGATGATATTAAGGAAGATTGTAATGCAAATGATTATCAACCCAAACGCAACAATAAAGTTATAACTCCATAAATCATAGTAATACCACACCAGACCAACATTAAATTTTGAGAAGGAACTCATAGCCCAGGTTGTGAAATTTGTGACATATCTTTCGGCTTGTATAATAGTTTGATGAGTACTGTCAGCGCTATACCAATTAAGCCAATAAATTTCATTTACATGCAAGAAATTGGCAAAAGCTTCGTCCACCATATTGGCAAGAACCGCAGAATCGTTACCGTGTGCCGAGAAAAGTGTCATATTGCTTCCCGTGTTTCCCAAAAAAGCGGTTGTTATGGTGTACTCGCCACTTCGAACACGGTTGGCATTATAAGCCGCCGTTTTGAACATTGAACCTGAAAATGTTTGCGACCGCGCCGCAACAAGACTCAACGAGCCGGTGCTGTCAATGGCGGTACTGATGTTTACACCATAAAGAATCCCACCCGTAAAGCCGAACATATCATAATATATGTATGTTTGGTTGCCTTGTGAATCGGTGATGCCCTGTCGAAGATAAGTGTTGACATTTTCCGTGCCATATAAATCAACAACATCGTCGGAACCAACAGATGTTATCGAGTCAAGCGCACTTAAAATTGCTTGGCTTAAATATAACCCCAAAATAACCATTACCGGCACAGCAACCATATTAAGAATCGACTTGCCTGCTGTGGCAAGAATTGGTAATGGACCTTTCGCAGATTTTTCGTCGTATGAATAGTGACTTTTGATGATTGCCACGATTGTCGATACAAAAAGAATAATAATTCCAAAAATAACAAATGACCAGAAAACTGTGGAGAGAAGAGAGTAGTCAGTAAGGCCAAAAGATGTGTTTTCGTTGATGTTTATGCCGAGAATTCCGCCGATAAAGTTGGTTAAAATATCGCCTGTGGTTGCCACACCGTCGACATAATAAACATCAAGCCCGGCAAGTTTTCGGAAAAGAAGTTGTGCAAAGTCGACCAATGATAAAAGAGAGGCCACCAAAAGATAAATGATTTTGGGAATGAAATTGAATAACTCTTTAAAGAAGTCAACAATAAAATCTAACATACAAACTCCCTTCCGCAGTTATTTTTCTCATTATAACAAATAAAAATACAATTTACAACAAATTTTCGAAGTTTTCAACAAATTTTTTGTTTTTATCGATTTTTTTCTTATATTTCTTGCCCCGTTTGCCGTTTCAAAAATATTTTTTAAAACCCTTGTTTTAACTTTTTAAAAAGAGTATAATATCCATATGAACGAAAGAATCTCCACAAAACTTAAAAGGTTGCCATCAAAAAGCGGTGTGTATGTAATGCGCGACGAAAAGGGGGAAGTGATTTATATTGGCAAAGCAAAAAGTCTTAAAAATCGCGTGTCGCAATATTTTCGCCATAGCGAAAAACCGGTCAAAGTGCAAACAATGGTCGATAACATCGACGATTTTGACTATTTCGTTACCATAAGCGAACTTGATGCCCTTGCGTTAGAGAGTAATTTAATAAAAAAATACCAGCCGTTTTATAACATCCTATTAAAAGACGGTAAGGCGTTTCCGTACATCAAAATCAACCTGCACGACGAGTTTCCAAAGTTTGAAATTACGCGTAAAATCAAGAAAAATGACGGCGCAAAATATTTTGGTCCATATTTCGCCGGGCTCGACCCGCGTGCTATCGTGGAAACTATCCAATCCGCCTTCAAAATTCGCACCTGTTCATATAAATTTTCGTCCGAAAAACCGCTGAAAAGAGAGTGTTTGAACTATTCGCTCGGGCTCTGTCTTGCACCTTGCACAAACCGCGTTACGCGAGAAGTATATATGGAAGAAGTTAAAAAAGCAATCAATTTTTTGAATGGTAATGATGAAGAAATTGAGAAAATTTTGCTGGAAAAAATGGTCACGGCGTCTAATCTTGAAAATTTTGAACGCGCAATCGAACTGCGCGAAGCACTCAAAATGGTGGCAAAACTTAAACAGCGTGTGGTGGCAAATTTGCCGAAAAATGTCGACAAAGATGTCATCAGCTATGTCACCGACGGTTTGAGTGGGGTTTTGACGATTATGGTTATCCGCGGTGGTAAAATTTTGGGTATTCAAAACTATACTCAAACCGATATGAGCGAAGAAGACACAATTTTTAATTTTATCATTCAATATTATCAAAACTCGCTCCCGCCGAATGAAATTATCGTTAGTCACGCCGTGGATGAGAAGTTGATATGTGAATTTTTGAGCAAAAACATAAAAATCATATCTAACCCAAAAGGTGTTAATCTGTCACTGCTTAAAATGGCAAAAGAAAATGCGACAGAATATCTTGAAAAGCACTTGGAAAAAGAAAAATTGGAGTATAACAACACTTTCGGTGCGCTTAATAGTCTGCAAGACAAACTTCATCTTAAATATCTGCCAAAAAGAATGGAGTGCTATGATATTTCACATATTAGCGGCACGAATAAAGTGGCATCTATGGTGGTCTTTAAAGACGGCAAACCTTTCAAAAAAGATTATCGAAAATTCAAAATTAAAACCGTCAAAGGCTCTAACGACTTTGCTTCTCTTCAAGAAACTTTGGAGCGTCGTTTGAAACGATTGCAAAATTCTGACGGCGAAAGTTTTAAGGAAAAACCAGACCTTATCGTTATCGACGGCGGGAAAGGACAACTTTCTTCAACTTATGAAATTTTGAAAAAATTTAATTTACAAGACAAAATCGAAATGATTTCGCTCGCCAAAAAATTGGAAGAAGTTTTTACTGTTGGACGCTCCGAGCCAGTTATTTTGAAGTATGGCAGTGCCGAACTTAAACTCTTGCAAAGAATTCGCGATGAGGCGCATCGCTTTGCCATAACCTTCCACCGTCAAACTCGCACAAAAGCTCAAACGGAAAGCGAGCTTGAAAATATTCAAGGGCTTGGTAAAAAGAAAATAGACGCGCTTTTAAAAGCCTTTGGCACCACCGAAAACATTGAAAAAGCAAGCGTAGAAGAACTTAAACTTGTGAAAGGTATCCACTCATCACTTGCTGAAAGCATTGTGGAATATTTTAAGAAAAGCAGTAACTAATCAAAGTTACTGCTTTTTTTCTCAAAAAATCCAACATAAGTCATTACGCCTAATAAAATAGAAAATACGATAACTGATATAATTAAAGTAATTGGCAAAATTAAATTAGAAAACTTATTATAAGAAACTGTAAAAGTGAAAGATTCTTCTCCTAAATATTGTTGATTTTCATTTATTGCAAACATTATAAAGGTATATGAACCAACTTCATCAATTGTATATGAGATTGAAACACCTTCATTGTATTCTTCATGTTTAATCACTTTGCCAGTATCATTATTCATGAGAACAAATATAATGCTGATGCTTTCAAAGTCAGCATTGTCATAATCATAAGCTAAAGTTCCGATTGTGATTTTGAGTTTTGTCAAATCTATTGTCAAAATTCCATTATTAAGTTTCAATTCAAACATTGAATATGTGCTTTTGATAAAATCTTCTTCTGAAGCACCATCCACTAAACCAACTCCTAAATATATTTCTCCTTCAGTTACTTCAAAAGTAACTTCGAAGTCGAAAGTTTCGGATGTGGTGTTATCTGCTTCATCGGTTACGGTTACTGTCAAAGTGTAAGAACCAACTTCGTCTATCGTGTAGATGAGAATATATTCGTCTTGATCCGTCAACTCGATTTCTTCACCAGTGTCGTTATTTTCCAAAACATATGTCACTATCATATCCACTGCATCCGACATATCGTCAGTGAATGTCAATTTTGAAGTGTCAACTTCGAATTGGTAATTATTTTTTTGCAATTCGGTGAGTGTGTAGGATGATTCAAGGAAGTCTTCGTCCGCTGTGATGATTGGGTCAGTTGAGTCGCCCGAGCGAATTGTGTAAGTTGCTGTGGACGAGTTACCATTGTTATCATAAACAGTATATGTGATTGTAACCGTTCCGTTTCGAGTCACATAAATTGTTGTTCCGTCAATCTTGTCGTCGCCTGACAAACGTTCAGTGTTTGAAGTTGTGTTTCCGTTATATTTGTAAGTTGTTGTGATAACAACGCTTGAATCCTCATAGTCAATTCCGCTTGCATCAGTTGCTTGAATTCCAAAGATTTTTAATTCATAGCCAACAACATTTCCCTCGCTATCTACTTTGCTCAAATCTTCATAGGCAATTAATTTGATATAGTCGTAATTTCCGATTTTCGGTCCAGTTGTGTCGGTTACAGTCACTGTGAATATATTGCTTTCATAAATATACATAATCAAGTTATTTTGCCAGTATTCGTATCTATCCTCGTCAATATCTGAAACGCTACCAGATGCATCGGCGCCATCTTCGTCAGTTATAACAAGATTGCCAGCTTCATCCATTGTCACGGTGTATACATCGTAAGTGTAAACACCACCGCTACTTTGTTCATTTGCGTAAACTTCATAAGTTGTTTCATCAATAGTTTTAATTTTATATCCGTAATCGTCGTAATCATCATCAAGTTCGGTGAAGTAGTTTACAACTCTGCCGCTGTAGGCATCATCAACTGTGCCTTCATTATATGCGAAAACACTAGGGTTGTAAACTCTCAATCTTGTTGTATATTGAATTGTATAAACACCTTTTTCGGTTGGAGTGAAGTAACCTGCTTGACCATAACTTGTTGAATAATCGGTCGCTTCGCCGTTTGCATTAACACCAATAACCACAAAATCTGGTATTGCATTTGGATTTTCGTCAAAGTATCCACTTAACCTATATTCACTGTATGTTTCATGGTCCATTGAGTTGTCTAAGCAATAATCAACTGTTGGTGTTGGAATTTCAATAACTGGATTATCGTCAAGTTCAACTGTTTGGTTTTCAAAAGAAATATTAACAACTGGGTCGTGCACAATAATTCTTGAATATGTTGTGTAGTGTGTGGACACAACCAATTTGTCTTCGTCATAAACAGTTGCAAAATTCTTCACACTTTGAACTGTTAAGTCATTATAGTTGGTGTAAGTTCCACCAGTGTTGATTGTGTCTTCACCAACAGCAGCCAATGTGTAAAGTCCGCTTAAAGGCATAAAGAGTATTACCACAACAAATGCACAAACAAAAATAAAATCTTTTAATAATGTTTTTGAACTTTTCGTTTTCATATGAATCTCCCGAAAGATCTGTCGTTTGAGACTAAACTTTAATGAACAAAATCACTTTAATGTAATTAGTTACAATTTTTCTTAATTAAAACTATTATATCATTTAAACCATATAAAGTCAAGAAAAATAAAAATGACTATATGTGCTTTATTAAAACAAAAAATGCTTCACCGAAGTGAAGCATTTTTGATATTTCGTCTTTTTATGCCATTACAAGTGGAACAATAATTCCGGCAATCACAATAAGTAGACAAATAAAATAAAGAATTTTCCAAACTAATGGTTTTGGTCTTACATATCGCCAAGCCAAAATTGCCACAAGGATAATCATTATTGCAGTTGCAACATTTTGAAGAGCACTTACAATCACTAAATCAATTGAGATAGCCCCCAAAACCAAGGCAACAGCATACAAAATTGTCACCAAAACAATTACCCAAAATGAAACTTTATTCAATCCCCATTTGTTTGAAGAACTTGATGATGAACTTTTGCTTGAACTTGAAGACGATTTCTTTTTTGCCATTTTCCCCTCCTATTTAATATGCCTAATTATATCACTAAAATTCCTTACCTGTCAAAAGAATTTGGAAAAAATTTAAATTTTTTTTATTTGGTATATTCATTTCCATCATTCGTTTGTATTAATAGTTTTTCCAAAATCTCTTTAAAATTTACCTTTTTTTTCGAATGTTGGCGTTAAATTGTTTGTTTTTATATTAAAGTTGCCTTTTTGTAAAACCTTATAATTGAAACAATTTAAACTTTATATGACTTTCTTTAACAAAAAAATGTGTGAATTTTTTTTAATTCCCAAATTTTTATTGCAATTAAAATCTAATTGTGATATAATATTGCCGTTCAACAAGACAAAAATACATCCCAGACCGCTAGCTCAGCTGGATAGAGCGTCTTTACGGATTATTTGGTCTGGATTTTGAAACACCTTTATTTATAAGGTTTTTAAAGGGTTTCAAGATAAGCAAAATAGTTTTACTAAAAACTTTCTAAAAAAACCTTA
The DNA here is from genome assembly GCA_964521165.1 of uncultured Lachnospiraceae bacterium. GTDB lineage: Bacteria > Bacillota > Clostridia > Christensenellales > UBA1242 > Caccovivens. The sequence goes on along the minus strand of CAZFRA010000003.1, from coordinate 75,529 downwards.
TGAAAAACTTAAAAAAACATAGTGTCTTATGCGTTTGTGGTGAAATGGATATCACGACGGTCTACGGAACCGTTATTCTGGGTTCGAGTCCCGGCAGACGCACCAAATTATTTAAAGGTTCTAGCGATATTATGCTAGAATTTTTTTTAACTCAAATGCATCACAAAAAGCAGAAATATTATAAAATTATAAATAGATAAAAACAATGAATTTTGAAATAAATTCATTTGTATTTTAAATAAAGGGAAAAGGAATATTTATTTTGTAATAACATGAAAATGTGTTATAATGTATTTATGGAAAAGTTGATTAAAAAAATATTAAACGAAGAAAACATTTTTTTTGAAAAAATTATAAAAAGCACATCTGGTTTTACAAATATTGTGTATTTTGTAGATAATAATTATGTTGTAAAGCTTGTTGCTCCTAATACAAAAGCAGAGAAAATAAATAAAGAAATAAGTTTTTATAAAAATATAAAACTAAATTGTATGCCAAAATATATTGCAAGTGGAAATATAGATGGCGTTGATTATTTAATAATAGAAAAAATTAAGGGTGATAGTTTATATAATATTTGGCACACATTAGATAATCAGCAAAGAAAAAATATTACTCTTAAAATTGTTAATATTTTAAAGGAAATTCATAAACAATCTTATTCATTTTTGGAAAGTAAATATGTTATAAATAATTTAAAAGATAAGATGAATAAGAGTTTTGATTTAAATATTTCCATTTTAAAGAATAAAGGGTTCGATGTATCTTGTTTAAAAATATTTAAAGAACAATATTTAAACAAAGTTTTTGAAGAACAAAAAATAATGCTTGTTTATAATGATGGACATTTTGACAACTTTTTATATGATGGAGAGAATGTTTTCATTATAGATTTTGATAGAGTTTTATGCACTTCTATTGATTATGAATTAATGATAATAGGACTTATGTTGGAAGATCCAGCTAAATTTGCAAGTTATGAAAACGAAAAATTTGTTAAAAAACACGATTACATTAATATTTGGTTAGATTTGAAAAACTTTTATCCTGAAATGTTTAATTTTACCTACATTCATGAAAGACTATATACATACTCATTTATTTATAAACTTGGTCAAGCTTTTGAAACTAACAATAATGAAAAAATCAAAGAATTATTATTCAATTTTAAAATTTTTGTTGATGATTTGTTAATACATATGTAATTAAAATTATATATGTTTGTATATTAAAATATAAATATTTATTGCTGCTACAAATTTTTGCAGGAAAAAGCAAAATTTTTGCAAATTGGTTGTTTTGTGTTGTGTTTTTGTCTTGAAATGTTGTATATTAATTTTTGTTAAAGCAATGTGACTAAATAGCTGATAAATAAAGAAGTTAAGGTGGTTTTATAAACGGTAAAATATGATAAAAAATGGCACGAAAAGTTGAACTATGATAAAAGATTTTAATTTCTACGGAACCGTTATTCTGGGTTCGAGTCCCGGCAGACGCACCAAAAGAATCGCAAAGTTATTTTGCGATTTTTTATATACTTTATTCTGAACAAAAATTCAAACTTTAAAAAACAATTAATTAGAAAGTTAATGATAAAAACTAAATAAAATATTTAATAACTTACTACAAACTTAGTATGATTTTTGGCTTATTTTTTTAATTTTTCTAGCTTATAATCGTCATAACCACCTAAATATGAATGCACATGACCATTTTCGAATTCAATTGTTTTATCAGCAAATTTGTTAATAAAATATCTATCATGGCTGATAAAAATCAATGTTCCGTCAAAACTTTCAATTGCATCTTCAAGAACTTCTTTTGTTGGTATGTCAATATGATTGGTTGGTTCGTCAAAAATCAACGTGTTGATTTTTTGTTGCAATAGTTCGGCAAGTTTTATTCGAATTTTTTCGCCACCCGAAAGATTTTTAATTTTTTTGTTAACATCTTCTTTATAAAATTGGAATCCTGCCAAGATTTGTCTTGCTTTTTGTTCAGGCAGTCCAACTTCATTTTTAAAATAGTCCAATAGTTGCATTTCACCGTTTGTAAATTCAATAATTTGTGGTAAATATCCAATTTTGACACTTGGCCCCACATACATTGATCCACTTGTTGGCAAATCTTGTGTTCCCATTATTGTTTTAACAAAAGTGGATTTCCCACTGCCATTATTTCCAATTAACGCAACTCTTTCGCCAGCACAGATGTTGAGATTTATATCACTTAAAATAGTTTTGACGTCTGGAATTATGACTGTTAAGTTTTCTGCAACAATAATTCTTTTGCTTGTTTTTCTCTCTTCGTCAAAACCAAGGTTCAACTTCTTTTGTTCTTTTGGTTTTGCAACCGCATTTCTTTTCATTCTTTCAAGTTGTGTTTGCAATGCGTGGGCTCTGTCGCATAAAGTCGAACTGTTTGTTGCCATACCTCTTTCTGAAAAATATTTTATTTGTTCTTCAAGGCGTTTCATCGCAAGTTGTTGATTTTTATAGTCTGCCATTTGTTTTTCAAAATCACGTTCTCTTTCTTGAATATAGCCAGAATAATTTGTGTTGTATACTTTTGCAATTCCGTTGTCAAGTGCAAGAATTTTGTTGGACATTCTGTCAAGGAAGTATCTATCGTGAGAGACGATTACTGTTGCTCCTTTAAAAGATTTAATGTAGTTCTCAAGCCATTCAATTCTGTTTATATCCAAATGATTAGTTGGTTCATCAAGCAAGAAAAGGTCGGGTTTTATAAGCAATGCTTTTGCAAGTTGAACCAATGTTTTTTCTCCGCCACTCAAATCGTCATATCTTTGATTTAACAAATTTTTATCTATTTTCAAACCTTCAACAACAGTGTCTATGTTGACATCAATATCATATCCGCCAGCAAAAGAAAACTTCTCCAACAAGTCGCAATATTTTTCCATTACTTGATTATATTCTTCTTCTGGTAAATTTTCAGTCATCTTTTCTTGTAAAAATGAAATTCGTTTTTCCATTTCGTTCAATTTTTCAAAACTACTGCGAAGAATTTGATATACTGTTCTATCATCTTTTATGCTGGAACCGGTCTGGTCAAGATATGCAATATTTGCTCCTTTTTTAATATTTATATTCCCAGAATCAACTTTTTCAAGACCAGCAATCATTTTGAGAAGAGTAGATTTTCCACAACCGTTTGGACCTACAATAGAAATCGACTCCCCTTCATTCAATGAAAAAGATAGGTTATCAAAAAGATGCCCATAACCGAAATTTTTAGAAATTTTGTCTACATTTAAAACAAGCATTTAAAAACTCCTTGGTTTGTAGATTATATTTTATATAACAAAATATTTATGTAATGTCAATGGATTGATAAAATTTTCATCTTAAAAATCAATACAGAATTTGATAAAAATAACAAGGTGTGGTAAAATTATACAGATTTGGAGAAATAGAAAATGAAATATGAAATAGTTAAAGATAGATATACAAAAACCAGAGGTGGCAGTGCAAAACTCATCACAATCACCTGCGTTAAATGTCAAAAAGAAGTTTTTGTATATCAAAAAGATGGTCCGGGTAAGTTGGTTCGTATGTATTTGGATAAATTTGTGGCACCAAAAGATTTAGTTGAAAAATTAAAACAAGTAAAACATAAAAATGAAATGCAAGGATTAAAATGCCCTTATTGCAATGAACTTTTGGGCGTGCCAATGGTATACGAGAAAGAAAACAGATTGGCTTTCAGGCTGATACATAACAAAATTCAAAAGAAAGAACTCTATTGAAAGCGATTTATAAAGTGTTTTACTAAAAAATAAGAATTATAACTTTTACATTCAGTTATTAAAATTATTTCTGTCGCCCATTTAAAAATTTTTTGTATTTTTCAATCATTCTAATCATTCCAGCATCTCTTTTATCAACAAACGAAAACGCTTCATTGATAGTGACCCATTTAATTTCAACTGACTCGTTAGATATTTCGCAATTGTGGTTGTCAACAATAAAAAGGAAATTTATATCATAATGCCAATGTTCAGGTTCATTTTTCTTTGCGCTATATGGAATTTTCATAACAGCAACATCAAAAATCGAATCCTTGCCTAACATAAAGTCAGTTATACCTGCTTCTTCCATAACTTCTCTTCTGGCAACATTTAGACTATTTTCTTCGCCGTCACTATGTCCACCAAATTGAAACCACATCCCAGATTTTTTGTGATGATTAAGTAAAATATTACCACTTCCATCACAAACAAAAGCGCCAGCAGTTATATGTCCAATCTTGTTTGACCTATCATAACAATTTGTGTTATTTTCAAGAAAATGCAAGGTTTTGTTTAAATCTTCTTTTTCTCTTTCGTCAAAAGGTTTATATTTTTTCAATTCATCCAACAGACTAAACATACCCCCCTTATCAACTCAATTTTATAAACATGATAAAAAGATTGTTTTATGATTCTCATTTATTCTCTCAAACTAGCACTCTTAATTTTTGCATTGCAGCGTGACTTATCTATAGTTATCAGGAATAAGTTACAAAAGTTTGATTTTGAAAACGACAACACCATATTTATTTTCATCTTGTTGATTATAAAACATTCTGTAAGTTTTCACCATCTCTTCTTTAGTATATTTGTCAAAGCCTAAATCTTTTTTATTAAGATTGTTTGCCATTTCTTCAAAGTTTTTAAAAAAATATTTGTGAAGAATGATTGCTTGCAAACTTTCTTTTCTTTCCGATTCTTTATAAAAAGTTATTCCATCTCCAACATCAAAAAGTTTTCTTTTTTCATCATTTAAACGACCTTCCAAAACTTTTTCTCCGCTTTTGATAAGGTCAAAATATATTGGTTTCAAATTTAATGTGTGATTTTTGAAAAGGGTAGATGTAGGCCCATTAAGCATATTTTGCATGTCGCTGTCAAAACCAGAAGATTTTGACCATACACCAAAACTGCCATGCAACATAAAAAATGTTTTCATTCCCATCTCCTTAAATTTTAATGATATTAATTCCCACTCCTTATAAGAATTATAACATATTTCTATTTAAATCTGTATATGATTTTTAAAAAATATTTGGTGTCGGAATAGATAAAAAATTGAAAAAGTAAATTTCTCAACTTTCGCTTTAATTCTTCCTAAAATTAACTAAAGTAGTGTTTTTTGTAACAACTTGTGAAAACAACTAACATCTTAAAATCTTTTTGTTTTTTCTTTCTTTTTGGAATTTACCTTTCCAATTTTATCATTTACTCCATTCGCAAAGAAGATTTGTATGACGTTGTTTGTTATTTATGTGTTTTAATATTATTTTCATAATACTGATGCCCATAACAAAAACTTTTCTTTTTTATAATGAAAAACAAAATTTATCTTACAATATTTTAAAAGATTAAGTTTAGTAAAAGTATCTTATTTAGTGTGATTTTGTCAATAATATCACTCCGCTTCTGGTGACTCTTCCGAGTTATTTTCTGTTCCATTTTCTATTGACAACTCTTGTTTATTGTCTACAATCTCGGCAGTTTTATCTTCAATCTCTTCTTTTTGTAAGAATTCCCCTTTTACCTTTTCTTCTATCAGTATATTTGTGTTCATATAAGAAGAGTTTTCCGAATTATAATTCAAAGGTTTATTAAAACTATCGCCGTTCGTTTTCGTTGTTTTGCAATAATCGCCATAGTATGCGATATATTTTTTGTTGATATATTCTTCACGCGTGATATAATCTTTTGCACAAATCACGCTGATTTCAAGTGCAAAAGAAATAAATTGGAAAGTCAAAAAGCATACCACAATATAAAAAATTCTAAAACCTATCCATCTTTTCTCTTGATCAGCAGCAACTAATGCTATAATATTGACTAAACAAAACACAAATACAAAAATTCCTATTATAATACCACCAGATAAATTAAATAAAATTGATAAAGTATTTATACAACAAAAAATTGCAAAACAAAAACTCAATATCGTTGCCGCCAAATCGCGTCTTTTTCTATATGGATTATAGATAAGATTGTCTTTCTCTACCATAACTCTTACCTTTATAATTTTTCAATCAGTTTTGTAACCGCTTTGTTATATGCTTCTTCATCAATCACACCTAATTCTTTCAAGTGTTTGAGTTCAGCAACATTTTCTTCAAGGCTGGAGCGTTTTGGTTGCGCTGCGGTTTCTTGTGTTTGCGCCGGCATTTGAACATAGATATTTGACATTTTATTTTCTCGACTAGGCTCTTCAAAATCTTTTAAACACATAACTGCAATTTCCAAACCAAAAGTCACAAAATTCAAACTTAAAACTGAAAAGATGATAACCATAACTCTTATTTTTGTCGTTCTTAAAACACCTTCCGGTCTTACTGGACTCTTGATAATCATTGCGTTGAAAATAATAGCACAGATTGAAACAACAAACCACAAAAATGAAAAAATAATTGCTATAATTGCTGACGCGTATGAGCCTGCAGCAGTCAATGCTATTGCAACAAAAATGAAAGTAATAAATAAATATAATCCAGTAATTAACGTTCCGCACGCAACAACAACACCAAAAATTCCGGCGGTAAGTTCCAACGCTCTTTTTGTTCTATTATAAACCATTTTTCTCTCCCTTTACATTTTAAAATCACAATAATTATAACGTATATTGCGAAAAAAGTCAATAAAATCGCAAACATTGCGACATAATGTTTGAAATTTTGAATTTTTTATAAGTTGTTTGCGAATAGTTTATTGAAATTAAACATTATAATTAATGTAAGAAATTAAGGAGTGTAAATGGATAGGTTTGAAATCATAAATCGTATTGGACAACTGCGAACGAGAGCGAATTTATCTGCAAGAGCATTATCTCAAAAGATTGGTCTAAATGATGGATACATCAGCCGTCTTGAAAGCAAAAAAGACTTTTTGCCAAGTATGGAAGTTTTGTTGAGCATAATTGAAGTTTGCGGTTCGACCACAGAAGAGTTTTTTTATAAAAATATGCTAGAATATAAAAAGGATATAGAAATCATAAATCTATTAAACTTCGCAAGTGAAGATAAGAAAAACGCGATATTAACAATTTTAAAATGCAAATAACCAAAAAATTATGTTTTAAAAATTTTTAAATTTTTGAGTTGTTTAATTCTATTAAAAAAACAATCATTGTTTGGCTTTGATGAAGAATGATAAACACTGTTTGATACAATAAAAAAGATGGCAATATTAAACCATCTTTTTTCTTCACATTCCAAAAACATATTAACTGTCCACTTCTTAAACTTTAATTTTAAACCAATAAACTTTTTTTGGCTTAAAAGTTTTTATAAACTATATCCAAAAGTTAGTCGTTTTTCAAAACTTTTAATATCTCCTCAACTTTTTCGTTAATCATTTTCAAAAATTCTTCTTTCTTCATACTCTGCTCCTTACAGATTAAAATCTTTGATTAATTTAAGCGTTTCTTGTCTATTCTTTTCTTCTTGTACAATTTTTTCTTTTTCTGCTTCAATTTTATCTTTAACACCAGTCAAAAGTTCTTGGCAATATTTAACATAATCATCATCGACTTCGTCTTTTTGTTCAATCTTTTCAATTAAACTACCTTTAATTGTTTCAACACATTTTTTTATAAACTCTTCATCTTTAAAATCTTCTGTTTTCCATTCCAAAATACTTTCTGGTTTTTCAATAAGAGTTCCACATTTTCTTCCTAATTCTTCTGTATCAAATATTTGACGATATCTATTAACAAATTTTTCGCTACCATCATCTAACTTAACTACCGCCAAGCCTTTGTGAAAAGAGCAAGCATATGCAAATCTTTCTGTCCAAAGTTTGTGATTTTTATCAACAAAGGTATACTTACCATTATATAAAACTACCGCCAAACCTTCTTGAAAAGAGCAAGCATATGCAAATCTTTCTGGCCAAAGTTCGTGATTTTTATCAACAAAGGTACACCTACCATTATCTAATTCAACTACCGCCAAACCTTCTCGAAAACCGAACAAAATACTTTTAAAGCTTTCTGACCAAAGTTTGTGGTCTTTATTAACAAAAGTCCACTTACCATTATCTAATTTAACTACCGCCAAACCTTCGTAAAAAGAGTCAACCCATCTAAATCTTTCCGACCAAAGTTTGTGATTTTTATCAACAAAGGTATATCCATCATCTAATATAACTACCGCCAAACCTTCTTGAAAAGAGGCAACATATTTAAATCTTTCTGACCAAAGTTCGTGATTTTTATCAACAAAGGTATACTTACCATCATCTAATTCAACAACCGCCAAACCTTCGCTAAAATCGTAAACATCTTTAAATTTCCTTGGCCATACTTTCCCATCTGGGTCACGAAATGTATAACCATCATCAACTTTAATTGATATAGGATATTTTTCACTCTCTATTTCTGCCATATTTTTTCTCCTTTTTCTTCTTTTTCAAAACTATTCTATCAAATTCCCCCCCCGTGTCAAGATATTTTGGAAAATTTCTTGGTTCTTTAAACTTTAATTTTAAATCAGTGGACATTTTTTGAGATTAAAAATTTTCGTAATTTAATTATATCCGCGCTTCAATTTTATCTTTGGATGAATAAAAGGTTTACTCTCCCGATTTACCACACCATCGGTGATAGTTGTATCTTTGCAAACTTTTTTAATTTTCTTTTACTCTTCCGAATTTTTATCTAATTGTCCCCTATCCAAAGCAGATGCAATTTTTTTATTACTCAACGAGTTGCCACGACGGATGCTGTCGCGTCCATATTTGTCGCGAATTTTTAACATCACTTCGTCGAGATGTTTTTCGTCTTGTGAAAATAGGCAAAGTTGTTCACCTTCATCAAAGTCGCTGACAGAAATTCCCAAAAGTCGAACACCATTTTTGAAAGAAAAATTGTCGAAAAAAAGTTTTATCGCTGTTTTTGCAATTATATCACTGTTTCGGCAAGGCTCAATTTTGCACTGTTTTTGGTAGAATTTTAAGTCGCTATCGCGCACGACAATTGAAACCGTTCGACAGGTTTTCAAATTCTTTTTTATCATTCGCTCAACCACACTTTCGGCAATAACAAAAAAGGCAAGTTCGATTTCTTTTTTGTCGAACAGGTCTTTATAGAATGTGGTGCTGTTGCCAACGCTTTTTGGTGCGTTTTGGATGTTTGCAAGTTGCACTTCTTCGTTATCAAGTCCATTCGCTTTTTTGTGCAATTCTTCACCAACTTTTCCAAACTCTTCGACTAAAAATTTCTTATCAAAATTCGCCAAATCGCCAATGGTGTTTATACTAAACCTTTGAAGTTTCTCTCGCATTTTTCTTCCAACACCAAACATATCCGCAATCGGCAAAACCCAAACCTTTTCTTTGAAATTTTCTTCGGTTATTACGGTTGTGGCATCCGGCTTTTTAAAATCGCTTCCGATTTTGGCAAAAGTCTTGTTGAAACTGACACCGACGGAAATGGTAAGTCCAACTTCTTTTTTCACTCTTTCACGGATTTTGTTTGCAATTTCTTCTGGTGTGCCAAAAATTTTACTGTGCGTGACATCGATAAAACACTCGTCAATCGAAAAAACTTCGACGCGGTCGGAATATTCTTCATAAATCTTACGCACATCGCGTGAAAATTTGTTGTATATTTCAAACTTTGGTTGGCAAATCACGATGTTCGGGCAGAGTTTTTTGGCTTGATAAGTCGTGACACCGCAACGCACACCAAACTTTTTGGCTTCATAGTTTGCTGCCACAACCACGCCGTGTCGGTCTTCTTCTCGCCCGCCAACAGCAACAGGCAATCCCTTCAACTCGGGATTGACAAGCACTTCGCAACTCGCGTAGAAATTGTTTAAATCGCAATGAAGAATCGCTCTCATAACATTATTTTAAAATATTTCATCATTAAAGTCAATTAACTTTTTACTCTCCTTCAAAATGATTAACTTTTTGCAAAAATTGTTGTATAATTATAAAAAGGAGTAAAAAATATGGCAAAACAAGAACTTTTTTCCGAACTTTTGGAAACCACAGCGAACGCTTGCGCTTGCTTTGTTGATGCAGAAATAAAAGTTGGTGACGGCGAACTTGCCGAGTCACAAAAATATGTTAAAAAAGGGCAAATCTTGATGAAGGCACTGCTCACGGACACCTTCAAAGAAATGGAAGAAGAATTTGGGTTGAATGTGCAAGAAACGAACGATTATGACTATCCAAACAATATGGAACTAATTAAATCACTTGCACAAATTTGTGCACATCTTGGCTCCTACCTTGGCACAAACGAATCTCTGGTACAAAACATTACGCTTAAAAATCTCTTCAAGGCGATAAACACAGCAAAAGAAATCTATCTTGCACTTTACGAAAATTAATCCTTGCTTTTTTGTTGTATTTAAGGTATAATAGAGATATAGCAAAGGAGAAAGAATATGTTTGGTCGAAAGAAGAAAAACGAAAAAAAGAAAGAGAAAGAAGAAAAAGAAAAAAAATCGGTTTATCGCGTGGTTTATGACCACGAAAACCGTGTTTGGCTTATAAAAAAAGATGGCGCAAAACGAGTTATCTCTTCTTTTCTAACAAAAGATGAAGCAATAAAAAGGGTTAAGGAACTTTGCGAAAGTCAAAATATGAAAGTTATTGTCCACAAAAAAGACGGAAAATTTCAAAAACAAAATTAAAAACAGCAAGGTTTGCTATCTTTAAAATTGACAAAATAAAATAGTGGTAAAAAAATATTGCCACTATTTTTTATTTTATTATTCATTTGAAAAACAATCAACTGACAACTGCAATTTTTTTAATTCTTATTGCAAATTTTTTAAATTACGGAAAATGATATTCATTGAATTGTCATCTTCAAAAGAATTTCTCTTGACTCTTTTGTTGATAGCATCATCCAAACCTTTTGCCACAGCAAAGATAATGAATGCCGCGAGTGAAAAACCAATGATATAAATCAGCAAGAAGATGATATACGGCACTTCTTCTTGAATGTCTTGTAAAAGTGGTAATGTACAAGTGCGGTAAGGACTGATGTAGAACATATTGAAGTTGGCGGTGTTGCCGGTGCTGTTGAAAATTATGTTCATAATAAGAGCAATCACAACAAACACAGCAAAAACTGCAATCGCCTTCAAAATGGTCGTCCATTTCATATCTATAACGCCACTTACCAAAACCAAAACTCCAATAACAATCATTCCGCCGTGGCAAACCATCGTTTGAATGTTAATTCCAATTGTGGTAACAAAAACACCGTTTGGATAGAACATCACGCACAGTCCGGCAAAAAGGACAAAAGTGCCGATGTAGGCATACAAATATTTTTGAAATTCACACTTTTTCAAGCATCCCGCAATGAGAGCGACATACATTGGTGTGGAACAGAATTGGAATGGAAAGGCATACCATTGATAACTCCACTCTCCTGTTGTGCTGTTAAATGAGAAATTCAACTGCTTGTATATTTCAAGAATTATAGTCACAATAGCATAAATCAAAACACAAACCCGCACAAGTTTATCATTACTTTTTCCTTCGCGTTTGTTTTTTATGGCAAAAGTACAAATAAGCACGGTTAAGATGATAGTTATCACCAAAGCTGTTATATGAAACAAACCCCACAACGTTGGTTTGGTTATTTTGCCGTCTAAACTTGCCAAAAATTGTTCAAACAAATTCATATTATACCTCGGTTCTTAAAATTTTTATAATTTTATTAAAATTATCTTCTTTTTTGACTTTTTTGAATATCAAATTCGGTATCAACACAATCACTTCTCCACCACCAATTCCAAAAAGTATCATCGCTATGGTGTAGACAACCTGTCCATAATTCTGTCGGAAAGTTTCCATAAAAGGAATGTTACTTGTTAAAAGGTTGCAGAAGTTTGTGTTAAGAATGTGTGCGAGTGGAATAGCAACCAAAACATAAGCACCAATACCGATGAAAGCATACAGAAAATCGTCTTTCGATGGTTTATACAGTTTCGAGAATAGCATAGTGAAATAGAAAAGAAAAATTAGATGATGGTATGTAAATGTATGGAAAGTGTTAAAAGTCTTAAATATGTCTTCACAAGAAGAGCCTACAATAGACCTTGGATTTATGTAAAACATCAGCAAAAAGAAGGAGCCAGCGATAAAACACATTGTTTTTCCAAACTCACCGACTTTGCCTTTAAAGAAACTTGCAAGCGGATAGAAGTAGAGAAATAGGCTGCAAAAATGAAGTGGTATTGCCCATAGGTCATAACCACTCATAATATATAAAATTTGTTTTACAAGTTCGAGTGTTAGAGTAATAGCAGTAATTATCATCAAAGGTATTCGTCTTATCAATTCGCTTTTTTTGCGTAATAAATAAGCGATAAGAATTGAGATGAACAAAGTCATAATTAATGCTATCGGTAAAACTGTCCCTTCTGCTTCCGTCCATACAAACATAGATATATTTTACCAAATTTGAATAAAAAAACACAAACAAAATGCAATTATTTACATTATTTTAGCAACAAAAAATCATACTTTTGTATGATTTTTCGTTTTTTATTTCTTTTTCTTAGCTTTGTTTGTTAGGAATGCTGAGACTGCACTGATAAGACCAAAAATTGCAATCAAAACAATTGACCAATAAACGGGACTTAATCCAATGCTTGAATAGTCGTTTGTGATACTGTTATCACTACACATCACAATCACAGAAATCATATAGAGAAGTGCCGTCACAAACAAAGTCAATCCGGCAATTTTGAGAATGAATGTCAAAAGTCCGGAAAACTTTTTCTTTTTCGAAAAACAATCAATAAGTGTTTTCAAAAGTGCAACAACAGTCAAAACGCAAGCCACAATTCCAGTGATAATAAGCATCGACTTGAAGAAGTCAGTCCCGCTTTCGTAGTAATCAAAACCGGAATATTCCGTTCTAACACTACTTGAACCAGCGCTGAAACCGTATGAAACATTTGGCACTGCCATAAACACCAAAATAAGACCGGCAAAGACCATTGAAGCAATCGTATAAATGATGTTTTTTGTGTTTTCCTTCATTTTTCCCTCCTTGAGAATATTCTAATCATTTCTCAAGAAAAAGTCAAACATAACACTCATTTTTTAAAAATTTTTAATTAAAAGCAAACAATCACTCCTTTTTCAAGAGCATAGTAACTTGTGAGCGCCTTCATAGGTAAAATTTCGATGTTGGTGTTACCACAATTTTTCTCAATTTCGCGCTTCAACTCTTCTGCTTCTCCTTGCGCTTTGCATTCAGAAATGATAATTCGGCGCGTTTTATCGCCGTTCAAAACCTCCTTAATCATTAAAGAAAGTCTTGAGAAGAGTTGTTTTGAGCCAATAATTTTCTTAATTATTTTAATCTCACCATCAACAGCCTTACAAATTGGTTTGAGAGAAATTGTGCTGGCAATAAGCCCGGCAATTCTGCTCATACGTCCATTATTGACAAGGTTGTCAAATTTTTGAAGAACAAAGAAAAGTGTGCAACTTTCCTTAAATTTTTCGATTTCATCCACAATAACTTCAAAATCCAAGTCAGCATTGATGAATTCAACAAGTTTGTTAACAATCAAGACTTCTGTTCCTGAAACTGCTTTTGAGTCAATAATGTGAATATGCGACGAATTCTCGTGCTCATTTTTGGCAAGCAGGGCACTGTTATAGCACCCCGAAAGTTTGGAAGTTAATGTCACAACAAAAGTATAGTCTGCATTATCGAATTCTTTTTTAAATGTTTCTGGCGCTGGACAAGCGCTGGAACTTTTAATTTTTGGTGTTTTTAATTTGTTGAGCATTCCATCCACATCGCAACCAGCAATATCGACATATTCGCTGTCGCCCACATTGATTGTTAAAGGAACGATTTTAAAACCAATTCCTGTTCCGTTAAGATAGTCCTCATTTAAATCGGAGCAACTATCAACAATTATTTGATATTTCATATTCAATTCTCCTTATTTTCAAAAATGATTTTTTTTAATATACAATATTTATATGCAAGAAATTAGTTGTTTTTTGTCAATTTTTCTTCTATTTTGTCAAAATTAAGCGTAACGATTTCAAGTTCGGCATAATAAAGCCTCGCCATTTGATAACGGCGTCGTTTTATTGTCGACCGCTCCAAAAAGAAAGCATCCACTGCTTCCCAAATAAAAACCCAGACAGCAACTTCCAAAATTATGGAGAGAATATAATTTTCAAAAATATGCATTTCCAAAATCAAAAAACCAATGAAAAGCACACCAATAATAAACATTGCAAGCGCAAAAAGCATATTTCGCTTCAAACTTCGCTCACACTCTTCAAATTCTTTACTAAATTTGTTTTTGTATGCTCTTTCCACTTCACTTTCGACGACATCATCGTTAGTGAAAATTTTTACTCGTAATCTTGATTTGTTTGGCACTGTTCTTGCTTTTTCAATAAGAAAATTTTCAAGGTCTGGATTTAGAATCTCGTTGGCATCGTAGTTATATTCCGAAAAAATCGCGTTTTCATTCTCCGCCTTGACATTGATTGTGGCCACTTCGTCATAATCAATTTCTTTTTTCTTTAACTCTTTTTTTAAATCTTTGATTATCATTTTATCCTCAAAATTTGGCTAAACTGCAAATTATTCCATCGAGATAGGTTTTCTTATTTATTGATTATAGCATTATTTTTCTAAAAATAAAAATGTTTTGCTTGTTTTTATAATTTTTGTCAAGAAAACTTTTTTTGTGTTTTTAAAAATTCAACATAAAAACGGAAAATTTTTCCTTTTTTCTTTACAAATAGCATAATTTTTTTCTATAATATAAAAAGGGAATTTTTGTTTATGATGATTACTGCCAGTTTTACTTTTTATGATTGGCTAATTGAAAATGACTATGCTATGGGCGATGGGCCTGGACTTTGGTGTCCACTTCATATCTGTTTGATGGTTGGACTCGCTTTGTGGCTTGTTGCTGCGTTTTTCTTATTTAAAAAATATCCTAATTTTGCGTTAAAACTCACAACCGTTTTGTGTTTCGTGATGATATTTTTCCGCATTTTTCGAATGGCACTTCTGTATTTCAGCGCAAAACAAACCTTTGTGGAAGTTTTGCCGTGGCACCTTTGCCATTTGATGAGTTTTGTTTTTCCGCTCTTCTTTCTTCTTAAAATCAAGAAGGGTTTTCTTGCCGTGCTGGTTGTCACCTTTTTTGGCGGAATTTTGACCTTTATTTTCGGCGATTATTATTATCTCTCCACGCTTTCTTTCTTGCACTATGAAAGTCTGCTTCTTCATTTCATTATGCCAACCGTTGTTATCGCCTGCATCGCAAGTGGATATTTCAAGGTGCGGGTTAAAGATTTTTGGCAAGGGTTCTTGGGAATTTTCCTTATCGCCTGCTGGTCGATGATTGGCAATCTTTTGGTGGAAGACGCTAACTTTCTTTATCTTATGGATAATGGTTTGCCGTTCGACCTGTTCGCTTTTTTAAATTGGCAATATTCCTATCTTCTCGACTATGCTCTTTTGGTCGCCGTTATCGCGCTTGTCAGCATCCTGCCGTTCTATATTTATGATAAAATTAAAAAAAGAAAAGAAGATAAAAGTTTCACAATTATTATGAAAGTCTTGCGCGACGATTCTTATTGAGTCCCACTAAAATGTTGATGTTTAAGAACAAAGTTTTGAAAGGATTTCTTAAATTTATTCATCTTTTCATAATATGCAATAATAAAAATCCACAGGCAAAACCCGCGGTTTTTGTTTATTCATTTGCTGTGATGACGACATCGGCGCCGGTATCAAGCACATTTTTAATGACAACTTGACCATATTTCGCATCTTTTAAGCGCAATTTTTCAATCTCTTTCATAACATCAAAAATCTTTGCCTTTGGCACACCTTTTGTTGTTTTACAACTTTTCACACCTTTTGCCGTTTTCACTGAACTTGTCACAATACGCATTGGGCAAGTTAGTTCTTCTTTGGCAAAAACAACGCCACGTTGACAGTTGTTGCCAGTGACAGTGATGTTGTCGCCGTCTTTGGTCGCTATCAAATTGCATCCAAGCGGGCACATTATGCACGTTAAATTATACTTTTCCATTTTCTCTCACCTCGAAAATAATTTCATCTTTGGCGCCCGCTTTGGAAAATTTAAAGGTCATCATCTCGCCCGGAACGCCAGCAAGGATATATTTTTTCGCCAAAATTTCACCTTTACAGATCGCTATAATCCAACTTTTCACGATTTTTTTCTTTAAGCGGAATTTAACTTCCACTTCACCGTCGCCTTCAAAAAGAGTGTAAGGCAAAACATAGGAAAAGTCGGCGCTGTGAGAAATTTTGATTAAATTCCCCGATTTCAACTTTCTTTGCGCATATAAACTGGCAAAAAGTCCGACTTGTTTTCCTTCCAAAGCTACATTGTCCACCAAGTCGTGCACGTGCAAAATATTTCCGCAAGAAAAAAGCCATTCTTTTTCCGTTTGATAATATTCATTCACAAACGCGCCATTTGTTTTTGGATTTATCGCCACACCTTTGACCATTTGCATCTCTGGAATCAAACCAACCGACAAAACAACCGTGTCGCATTCCAAGAATTTTTTTGTGTTTTCAATTTTGTTAAAATGTTCGTCCACTTGACCATAATAAATGCCTTCCACCCTATCAGTTCCGACAACTTCAAAAATTGTCGTGTTATATAAAAGCGGAATGTTGAAATCTTCAAGGCATTGCATAATATTTCTTCTTAAACCACTGCTGGTGGAATTTATTTCCAAAACGGCGTGCACTTTGGCACCTTCAAGAGTTAAGCGCCTTGCCATAATAAGCCCTATATCACCGCTTCCTAAGATAACAACATTTTTGCCAACCATTTTGCCGTCGATATTCACCATTTTTTGCACTGTGCCTGCTGTTAAAACTCCCGAAGGGCGCGTGCCGTTTAGCATAATATTTCCCGCTGTGCGCTCGCGGCATCCCATTGCAACGATAAGCGCTTTACAAGTTATGGTTTGTGTGCCATCTTTGCCCATAACAACAACTCTTTTTTTACCAATGTCTGTGACAAGCGTGTTGGTCAAAACGGTGATATTTTTATCTTTTTCCACCATTTTGCGAAATCTATGCGCGAACTCTGGACCTGTCAGTTCTTCGCCAAAATAGTGAAGTCCAAAGCCGTTGTGTATGCACTGGTTTAAAATTCCACCTAAAATTTTGTCGCGTTCAATAAGGATAACTCTACTCCCGTTTTGAGAAGCAGAAAGTGCACTGCTCATTCCGGCTGGACCGCCTCCAATAACCAAAACATCAGTTTCCATATTACACCTCTCTTATGTTGCCAACAGCAACTTCGCTTCCACGGTTTTCTTTCAAGACGTCTTCGTATTTCATCTTTTTTACCTGCGCGATAATTTCCACAACTTTGGTGAAACAAAATCCGCTTTGGCATATTCCCATTCCCGCGTTTGTTCTTCGCTTTATTGCATCGACCGAATGAATATCAATCGGTCTTTTCAATGCGTTAACAACATCGCCTTTGGTTATTTTTTCGCACTTACAAACAATTTCGCCATAGTCTTTGTTTTGTGCCAACAACTCTTCTTGAAGATAGGCGGAATAGTCTTTGAACATCTTGTATGGCGTTATCTTTCGAAGTCGACTTTTCTCTTTTAATTTTATTTCCAATAATTCCAAAACCATTTCGGCTATTGCCGGTGCGCTGGAAAGCCCCGGCGAACAAATGCCGGCGATATTAATAATTCCTTCTGTTTTGCTTTTTTCAATAACAAAATCATTACCAGATATGGTTCGCACTCCAGAAAAGACGCGTATAGTATTTTTGAAGTCAACATCTTTTAGAATGTGCCCCGATTTTTCTCTTATTTCTTGCAAACCTTTTTCGGTTGTTACGGTTTCGTATTCACTCTTTTCGCTTGTCGGTCCAACAAGATAATTTCCGTCCACTGTTGGCGTCAGCAAAACACCCTTACCTTTCTCGGTTGGCAATGGAAAAATTGTGCAAGGCACTTTGGTGGTGGATTCTTTTGAAAAAACAAAATATTCTCCACGGCGATATTCAAACGGATATTCTTCCGTTTTCAAAATCTTTGCCACTTCGTTATATCCAAATCCGGCACTGTTGACAATTGCCTTCGTTTTGAATGTACCCTTTTGTGTGGTTAAAACAAAAAAATCTCCTTCTTTTTCGCAAGACTTTAAGTCTGCTTCCAAGAAAAGTTCACCGCCATTGATTATTCCTTCTTCACAAAGTGCAATTGTGAAAAGGTATGGACTGACAATACCCGCTGTTTTGGCATATAGTGCGCAAGTCAAATGTTCTTTCAAGTTCGGCACAAGCGTCGCCATTTCTTCTCGATTTAATACATACAATTCTTTGACACCATTCTTTTGCCCGCGTTCATAAAGAGCTTGTACTTTGTCTTTATCGTCGCCAACAACAAGCGCGCCACATCTTTTGAAAGGAACGGATAAACGACGACAAATTAATGGAAAAAGGTATGCCCCCCGCACATTAAGTTTTGCTTTGAGTGTGTTCGGTTCTGGGTCGTATCCTGCGTGCACAAGTCCGCTGTTTGCCTTGCTTGCGCCAGTTGCCACATCACTCGCTTTGTCAATAATTGCCACCTTTTTACCAACACGCACAAGTTTGTTGAATATTGACGCGCCAACAATTCCACCGCCAATGACCACGACATCATAAAATTTTTCCATTTTATCCCCTTTTCTTTTCGTTTTTTCAATGAATATTTTATCTTTTATAAAAAAGTTTGTCAAATAAAACAAAAAAGATGGCAAAATGTTTTTTTATTTTTTTCATTTTATGTTAAAATAACAATGAAAAGGAAAAAATATGAGAAGGTTTATCATAGGTATTGACGAAGGCACAACAAGTGCGCGCGCAGTTTTGTATGATATTGACGAAGCCCGACTTGTCGACAAACAGTCGAAAACTTTTAGGCAGTTTTATCCACAAAGTGGATATGTCGAACAGGACGCCAGCGAGATTTTGAATATTGTGATTTCTTCTTGTAAAACCGTTCTTACTCGAAACAAGGTCCAAAAGGAAGAACTTTTGGGTATCGGCATAACCAACCAACGCGAAACAGTGGTGGCGTGGAATAGAAAAACTTTAAAGCCAATCTATAACGCAATTTGCTGGCAGTGTCGAAGAACTTCGAATTATATCAAATCTCTTCCACTTAAAATAAAAACGATGATTCGTGAAAAAACGGGACTAATTCCCGACCCATATTTTAGCGCATCAAAGATGAAGTGGATTTTAGATAATGTCAAGGAAGCAAAAAAGTTGGCAAAAAGTGGAGATTTATGTTTTGGCACAATCGATGCTTACATCGCCACCGCACTCACCGGAAATTTTGTCACCGACACCACAAACGCTTCGCGCACAATGCTTATGAACATAAAAACACTAGATTATGACGACGAATTGTTGGAATTTTTCAAAATACCACGCGAGTCACTGCCAAAAATTTTACCTTGCGATGCCAAGTTTGGAAATGTGAAAAAATTTTTTAACGCGCCACTTTGTTCAATTATTGGCGACCAGCAATCAAGTATGATTGGACAAGGTGCAATCGCCTATGGCACAGCGAAGATAACTCTCGGCACCGGTGGTTTTATTCTAACGAATGCGGGCAAAAATCCGGATAAATGCCCAGACAAACTTTTGCTCACCGTGGCTTCCACTCTTGGCAACTCAACCGAATACGCTATTGAAGGAAGCATTTACAGCGCGTGCAGCGGACTTAACTTTTTGAAACACAACTTTAATATGTATGACGATGTGAGAAAAACGAGTGATATGGCGGAAAGTTTACCGGATAATGAAGGGGTTTATTTCGTGCCAGCGTTCACTGGGATTGGCGCACCATATTGGAACAGCGATGCGAGAGCAGAAATTAGTGGGATAACTTATGCTACCACCAAAGCACATATTGTTCGCGCAATGTTGGAAAGTATGGCTTACAACTCCAAAGCAATTTTCGATGAGATGCGCAAATCGGGTTTGAAATTTTCACTTGTCTCTGTCGACGGTGGCGGAAGCAATAACGATTTTCTGTTGCAGTTTATGTCAAATATGCTCAATCACGATGTCGTTAAAAGCAAAAATGTCGAAGCAACCGTGATGGGCACCATTTATATTGCAATGTTCTCGCTCAAACTTATCACCAAAGATGAAATCAAAAAATTAACCAGTTCAACTGAAGTTTTTTGTCCAAATATGTCCGAAAAGGAAAGAGAAAGACTTTATGAAGGCTGGCAAAAAGCAATAAAAAAAATTATAGGGGGTTAAAATGGCAGAAGAAGAAACAAAAAAGAAAGTCACAAAAAAGTCGGAAAGCGCCACGGAGAAAGCAACAACGAAAAGTACTAAAAAAGAAGTGAGCGAAAAAGCGGATATGACCACGAAGAAGTCATCTGGCACGAAGACAAGCGCGAAGAAGATTGGTGCTGCAAAGGTCGCCGAAAAAGAAACGGTGATTGCAGAAAAGACAAAAAGCACTACCAAAAATTCGACAGGAATAAAAAAGACCGCGAGCGCAAAAAAATCAACGGGTAAGAAAACAAAAAATAAAAAAGCACCAAAGCAGCCAGAAGAGTCGTATGACATAATTAATATTGAAGGCAGCACAAACCTTAAACTCTATTCTTATGTATACGACAAAATTGCAAATCCAAAAGGTGCTGTGCTTATTGTTCACGGAATGATGGAGCACGCCGGAAGATACGACGCTTTTGCACGATTTTTGAACGACAACGGATATTTTGTTTTAGTGAACGATTTGCGCGGACACGGGCATTCCGCAGTTGACCAAAAATTTGGTTTTGGCGAGAAAGATATCTTCCAAGAAACCGTGCAGGATGAAATTAGAATACTTGAAAA
Organism: uncultured Lachnospiraceae bacterium; assembly: GCA_964521165.1. Lineage (GTDB taxonomy): Bacteria > Bacillota > Clostridia > Christensenellales > UBA1242 > Caccovivens. The sequence continues at coordinate 54,622 of CAZFRA010000003.1, read as the reverse complement.
GATGAAAGACGCCTATAACCTTCCAATCTATCTTTTTGGACACTCCTATGGCTCGATGGTAAGTCAGGCAATAATTCAAAACACTGATATTGTGGAAAAGTGTGTGCTTTGTGGCACAGCAAATGGTTCAAGTGCCATTATGAAATTGGGTGGAAGATTTGTGAAAATTCTTTCTTTCTTCAAAAATGACTCTTCAAAGGGTGGAATTGTGGAAGCAATGTGTGTAAAAGGTTACGGTAAAAAATTCAAAAACGGCAACTGGCTATCTCGCGATGAAGAAGTCTTCAAAGCATACCAAGCAGATGAGTTTTGTGGTGGTAATTTCCCGTTTGGTTTCTATAAGAGTATGTTGATAAATATGAAAAAAGTCAATTCCGGAATAAACAAAATTGGCAAAAAGAAAATTTTCTTAATCGCCGGCAAAAATGACCTAGTTGGTTCAAATGGCAAACAAGTTATCAAGCTCAACAAACTCTATCTCAGCCACAACATTGACAGCCGTGTGAAGATTTATCCAGATTGCCGTCACGAACTTTTGAACGAAATTAACAAAGACGAAGTTTATGGTGACATTTTAAACTTTTTTAATTCTTAACGATTTTTAAGGTTAAAAATTTTTAAATTAAGGAAAAAACAACATAAAAAATAAAAAAAAATAAAAAATTTAAGTAAAATGTTAAGTTTTTTCTGTAATATATGTTAAAATAAATCCAAGGAGGAAATTATGGGAAGTATTATTTTTGCAATTTTGTGTATGGTAATAACGGTGGCTTTTTGCGTTCTTCGTAGCAATAAAGCAACCTTCTATTCCCTAACACTTAAAATTCTTGCTTCGCTTTGCTTTGTTTTTTCGGCAATCTTGGCGCTCGCAATGATCGGTTTTGATAGCATTGTCGGAATTCTTATTTTGGTTGGCTTGTTTTGTGGGCTTGTCGGGGATATCTTGCTTGACTTGAAGGTAATGTATCCTTCAAAAAACGACGCTTTGTTCTTGACTGGAACATTGTCGTTCGCAATTGGGCATATCTTCTACTTTGTCGCACTTCTCTTGACCAACATTTCCATCAGCATCATAAGTCTTGCGTGGGCCATTCCTGTTTCGATAGTGCTGGCAATTGTGCTCACCCTCATCGTTTTGATTTCGTCAAAAAAGATGGGTTTGGATTTTGGAAAGGTTAAGTTTGCTGTTGTCGCATACAGCCTTATCTTGTCATTTATGCTTTTCTATTCAATTTGTGTGGCAATTTTAAGTCCAATGGTTTGGATTTTTGCTGGCGGTATGCTTCTCTTCCTTACATCCGACCTTATCTTGTCAATGCAATACTTTGGTGGAAAAACACAAAAATCACTGATATACTTCAACCACATTCTCTACTATCTCGCACAAGTTACGATTGCTCTTTTCATCCTTTTTGGATTAATTTAATTCCAAGAAAAAATAGCAACAGAAGTTTTGAGATAATTGAAAGTATGTTAAAGGAAAAAAGATAGTGAAGTTTCACTATCTTTTTTTTGTTATGAATTTTTAGTTTATTTTTAGATTTTGTTTATTTTATTGAAAAATTATCAATTTTGGTAAGCATTTTGGAAAATTTTTACGATTTCTTTATGCACATCTTCCACGCTTTTTGTTGCATCGACAATTTTTATGCGGTTTGAGTTTTCCTTGGCAAGTTGCAAATAACCTTTTCGCACTTTTTCGTGAAAAGACTCTCCTTTCTGCTCAATTCTATCCAAATTTTTAAGTTTTTCATCTTTGTTTTTTCGACTAAAACCTTCTTTGGTTGGAATATCGAGAAGAATTGTCAAGTCTGGTATACAGTCGCCAACAACAAAATTGTTCACGGTTCGCATATCCGTTAAGTCTAGATTTCCAGCGTAACCCTGGTAGGCAAAAGACGAGTCGAAATATCTATCTAAAACAACCAATTTTCCTTTTTTAAGCGCCGGCTGAATAAGTTCTTCAATGTGAGCAGACCGTGCGCTCGACAAAAGCAAAAACTCAGTCTTTGCACTTATGTTTTGATTGGAGTGGAGTAGTATTTCACGAATTTTTTGTCCAAGTTCACTTCCGCCCGGTTCGCGCGAAAGAAGAAAATCGAATTTTTGTTCTTCCAAATATTTGGAAAAAAGTTGAATTTGAGTACTTTTTCCGCACCCTTCGCCACCTTCAAAAGTAACTAAAAACCCTTTTTTCATTTTACTCCTTTTAAATTATTCGTGATGATGGCAACCGTCGTGGTGACAGCAACAGTCATCGCCCGCCATTGCGTCATAATATTCGTTTAAATCGAAAAGATATTTATCCAAACTGTGTTGTTTATAGAGATTTTCTGGCATAAGGTCGGTTGTGATATATCCCGGTGGTGCCATTAAAACTTCTGAAATGCGGTTGACAACTGATGCGCAAGTAAGTTCCACAGTGGCCGGTCTTTCGATGATAACTCTTGTGTTTGGTTCACCTTCAATTGTCCAGTCGTTTTTATCGAATTCGGTTTTGTCATACACCTTACCGATGCATTCACTTTCAATAATCACACCTTCTTTGGTTTCGGTCGTGACAACTGCGCTCATACCGGTTGCGTAGCCCTTCGGAATTTTCATATTGAGTGTGGAACTGAAAAGTTCTTGCTTGGCAATATGTGGCACACACTTTTGCGTTTGACGTGTGACAGTTAAACCAAGTTTACTGCACAACCAGCCGTTCACATTCCACATATAACTTGGCACAAATTCGCCTTTTTTGATGAGTTTTTTGCGGTCCGCATCGCTTATTTCGTCGGCAGCGGCAACTTCTTTTTCAAAATCTTTAAGAGAAAGCCCAGCACCGTGTGCTTGGGCAAGCGCAATGCCGTAATCTTCAACATTATACGAACTTGAACCTTTGATTTTGGTTATTTTGTGTGTGGCACCAGCAAGCACGCTGATAAGATTGCCCCAAAAAACATCTTGATATCCGCTTCCACAAATGGTACAGCCGTTTTCTTGTGCCAATTTGTCAATCATTTCGAAAGTTGTTGGACTGGAATTTTGTGGATAGAACGCTTCTTCTGCCGTTGTGATTGCATTCACGCCGCATTTAGCGCAAATGAGAAGTGGTTCATACATATCCTTGATATAACTCATTGTTGTAACGATGACAATGTCCACATTGTGCGACTGCAAATATTTCTCGAAATTTTTACTGTCTTGAATTTTAACTTTGTATTCCTTGCCATCTTCAATAATCTTTCCGATGTCGAGCCCAATTTTTGCTTCATCGCAATCAAAAGCACCAACAATTTTTGCCCCTTTTTCGAAGACATAACGCATTGTGTATTTGCTCATTTTTCCACAACCGTATTGAACAACATTTATTTTATTCATAAATACCTCCTGCATATATTTTAATACAAAACAAAGAAAAATATCAAGCATTTGAGCGTTGTTTAAATTTAATTTTAGTCTGTTTTTCCACCCTTTAAAATAGCACAATGTTATTACTTCTCCACCTTTAAAAAGACACATGGCGCAAAAAAACTCTTATGGTTTTCCACAAGAGTTTTTTGTTTTTAGTGGCTTCTAAGTTTTTCTTTCTCTTTCTTTTTCTTCATCACAATAATAATTATGATTACTATGATAAGAATAAGCAAGAGCAAGAGACCGAGCAAGAGCCAAATCCACCATTCAATTCCTGAATCTCTTTGCCATACAGCATAGAAAGCTATGTTGCTTCCGACTGTGATTGTGAATTCAGCACCGTCTTCATATTCCACAATGCCGTTGAGAGCATTTTCTTCACTTGTTGCCCAACCAAGGAAGGTGTAGCCATCACGCGTGAATGTATTCAATCGAAGATATATGGTCTCGCCGTAAACGGCGCCTTCATAAACTGGCGTGTTAGTGTCGAAGTTTGGATAGTAGTATATGATAATCGGTGTTGGTTCTGCATTGATTCGCACTTCAAAGTCGCTCGCTGGAACTTCCAAACGATAGGTTTCACTCGTTGAGTTATCTTGTCTGCTGAAAGAATCGTCTGTGCTAAGTTTAAGACTAATACCTGTGAAGGTATAACCATACTGTGTTCTAACTGTGAAACTAATCAAATCGGTGTAATATACTTGATATACTGAATTTACTTCATTATAAATCACAGTTCCATAATTGCTATCAACTTCAACTGATTCAATACCTTCTTGCAAAGTCACGGTAAATGTGTAAACATTCAAATTGAAGGTTAATACAATTTGCGTCGTTCCATTACCCGAAACGGTTGGTGTGCTTGACGAATAGTTATCACTAACTAAAGTATAACCAGCAGGTGGAGTTAAATATTCAGAATAGTCAATATAACTATCCGTTGTACCCGTTATGGTTATAGTGACATCATCATATACCGAAGAACCACTTTGCCACATATCGAGATTGATTTCTTGATAACGAAGCATGATTTCGTAGTCTGCCGTGCCGGCTTTACTGGACACTTGAATGGAAATTCCGCCGTTTGCATTCAATATATCAGTGGTGATTGTGAAGGTGTATGTGACAGTTTGAATGTTATTATTTCCTTCTGCCTTAGGGTCAGTTAGCGTCAAGTTATCAGCATTCTCGTCCACTCTTGTGCCATTAATTGTCATGTATTCGAAGAGATAGCCAGCATGAGTCGAGAAGGTTATGGTCACTTCGGCTCCATAAACATACCTTGTGTTACCGCCGATCGTTCCAGTATTGATTTGGTTGGTATTATCCACACCAACAGTAACACTTACGACAATTCTGTTGATGTAGATATTGACAACCGTTGAGTTATCACCCGCAACGTTAATTTGATTATTTGAAATACCAGTGCCGTCAAACCACCAATTCGTCAAGTCGAAGCCTATGAAGTTGTTTTCGTCATAACCGCTAAGTTGGGTAATTTTGTCTTCGTCCATGAAGTTTGTTTGGATATAACTTTGGTTAATTGCCGTGTTGGTATAAGCCAAAGAATTGATAGTCCATCCCTTTGTATAATTGTTAATATTTCTATCACTTGCATCTTGGTAATCGACAACATCTTGGAAATAGAAGTTGACTTCAAACATTGTGTTTTCTGGGTCAATATTGATTGTTACAATCACATCACTTGTGCCAACAATTGCATATAAAGTTTTTGTGGTTGTGCCTGTGATATAATATTCACCAATTTCCAAATTTTCTTCACTTTCGGCTTCGCTTGATTGGCTGAGTGTGTCCACAGTGAAGGTTGCTTCTTTATAACCAGTAAGAACGCTAACTGACACGGTTACGGTTTGTCCATAAGCCACAGAATAGGTCCCGCCGCCAAGAGAAGAACTTGGTGAACCTTGAACTTCGATTGTCACATTGCCATCTAGACCTAGATAACTGTCATAGATTTCAATCGTGAAAATGCTTCTTATTCTAATAAAGTATAGGTTGATTACTGTCGAGCCGTCACCAGCAACTGTAATATCCCCAGCTGAGAAGGACGAGTAGGAATATGTAAATCCGGTGAGTGGACTACTTGTTGTGTAATCGCTGATATCGGCTTCTGTTAAAACTGTGCCGGTTGTTGCTTGTTCAGTAACAGGGTTCACCGTGGCTACTTCCTCATAATCCGTTAAATCAATATTTTGGAAGAGATAGTAAATTGTGTAGTTGACTTCATCTGCTTCAATGTTGATTTGGATATTGATATTTTGTGCTGGAACTGTGAATGTGAAAGTATAAGTCGTCAATCCTTCGCTTGTTATGCTAGGTCCAATTGTCGTATAAGTCAAGTCGTATGAATTTCTATTATCATCGCCAGCACTTACAATTGTTATTGTGAGCGGTGTTGGAGTTTCAAGCAAATAACCTTGGTTCAAAACAATTGTTAGGCTGCCTGATGAACCAAACCTTGCGTTCAAAATATTCTCTGATCGTCCTGACAATCCTGCTTGTAAGTTGGTTGTGAAGGTCACATTAAAGGTTCTACGAGCAAAGTAGATATACACAACACTTTGGTCACTTTCATCTTCGTATCCCTTGATTGTCTCGTCACCAGCCATATTATTGAAACGATAGTATGTGCTTGAAATTACTTGTCCACCCACAACATATTCTTGTGTGAGAATATATTCTGCCAACGACATTCCAACAATTTGAGTGTCAGTCGTGCCTTCGTAAGTTACAGAATAGTCGGCTGTGCTTCCATAATTTCCGTCTGCATCTTCAAGATAGATATATACAGCATATTTGGTGTCGGTGTCCGCTGTTGCTGAAATTTCCACTGTTAAATTGCTTGTTGGCATTGTAAATGCGTTATTGCTAAACTCAACACCTTCCACATAAGTTGTGTATGTAACTGGGGTGCTATAACCCGCCAACAAGGTGTACTCAATCGTAACAGTTGCGCCGAAAATTACTTCATAGTAACTTATGTTACCATTTGCGTCTTGCACTGGATTTATAACACTTGTGCTAATACCTGTTGTGACAACGGAAGAAGTTCTAATACCTTGTACATTATTTAAATACAAGTTGTAGGATATTCTTGAAATGTAGATGATGATTGTTGTGCCGGTTGCTTGCAAAGTAATTGGTGACGCATTATTACCTTGGTTCAAAACTTGATAACCTGTTGTGATATAACTTTCGGCAAGATTGAATTCATCCCAAACTTCGTATGGGGTCACGATTGTACCAGTTATCCTGTCGGAATAATAGTCAACAAGTATATAATTATCTCCTATCACGTCATCGTAGGTGCCGTCTGCATTTTGATATTTAACATAAACTGAGTAGGTTGTATAGCCTGCTATCCAGTTAACATAAAGGTCAACCTCTGCGCCTTCTTCGGTTGCTAAATTGATAAATGAGAATTCTGTGCTTTCATTGCCAGTGTATGTCCTAGTAGTTTGTTCGTCGATGTAATAATACCAACCATTAAAGTCATATCCGGCATTTGTCCAATCCTCAAATCGACTATCACTGAAAAGTGGAAGAGTGACATTTAAGCCGTAAACAGCCTCGATTGTGATTGTATAATCATCTGTAGTATTTGAGTGGAGCACGATTTTGTAGGTTATTGGAGTCCAAACTGGATAAATGTTAACATAACCATCTTGATTATCAATTCCATCGACATCAATAAGATTTACTCCATAGTAAGTTCGGGTGGTTGTTTCGCCGTCGGTTGTTTCAATATAGTAAATTCCTGCTCCTGTTATATCTTCAAAGTCGGAAATTTCTATTGCCACGCTGTCGTTTGAAATTGCAAATGCCCAACCTGCGAAAGTATAGCCGGTGCGTCTAAATTCCACTGTGGCAAGTACAACAATTTCGTCGTAAGTTGCTTCGGTTTTATCCATTATGCCTTCCACTCCATCTGGTTGTTGCATATATATGATATCATAGGAATTTGCTTGCCAAATTGCATAAAGTATTCTGCCATTCCATTCATCATAGGAATAGGTTCCACCATAAATTGTGGTTGGTTCAATAACATAATAGTAGGTGCCGCTGACATAATAGTAACCTTCTTCGGTTGCTTCACTAAGTTTGGATATTTCAGTATAACTATAGTTGTCTATGTCTGCAACAACATATGCCCAAGCAAAGAAGGAGTAGCCAGTGTGCGTCCAGTTACCTACGCCAGACCAGTTTGTTGGATTTCTCAAAATTATGTCTGCAAGGTAGTCAACTGTGACTGAATATGTTGCCGAACTTTGAGTAAAGAGCCCTTGGAAGTTATCGTTGTACGTGAAGGTGAATGTGCCAGTCGATACAGCAATTTCGTACCTTGCCGACAAGTTTGCACCGTTATTGAAGGTTATGGTGCTTCCACTACGTGTTGGCGTGAAGGTTGTGTCAAGAGCTTCTTCGTCGCCATTTCCGGTTGGAAGATATCTTGTGAAACTTGCATAACCATATCCGTTTGCATATGTAACTGTTAAAACGATATCCACGCCATAAGCCGCAGCAAATTCAAGTGAAATGTCGCCTGTTTGTGTTGTTTGTGTGGTATAAGCTTTTGTCGCAAGATCAAGATATGTGACTGACAATTGTGTCACACCTTCTTCGCTTTCGCTATTCACTTCAATTTCGTAAGATACGCTCACTCTCGTGAAGTTTGCAGTCACTTCTGCTGTAACGTTGTCGCCGGTGATTGTTGTTTCTTCTGTAAAGCCCGAAATTGTAAAGAAGTTTTCTTCGCCGTCAACATAGATGTGACCAGCAATGTTCTTTAATGCGTCTGCAAGAAGTGCTGTTACCATAGCACTGGTGATTGTTTCTCCTGTCGTGCCTTCGCCGGTGATTGTTACCGTCCAGTTTTCAATTTCGTCGTTTGAAAGTGTGTTGCCTTCAATGACAAAATTAACTTTATAACTTGAAGTTGATGGCGTCCAAACAGCATACAATCTAACTTCTTCGGAATAATTTTCACTCAAAAGGAAGTATTCACCGTCGCCATAATCTACAGTGCCGCTATTAGCATTAGTTTCACTAATTGCCCAGCCGGCAAAGGTATAGCCTTGACGAGTGATTTGGTCATTGTTTAAATTCAAGCGAGTTGAAACATAAAAAGTCATCTCTTGATTTGGCATTTGACCGGTACCGCCGTTTGCATCAAAGACAATTTCATACGAACGAGCCGTTGCGGTTGCAACCACAATTGTGTTGGTTGTCATTATGAAGGTTGGACTCTCAACCGAAATTGTTGCAGTTGTTGCCGACAAACTGTATAACATATAACCGTCATTTGGTGTTGCTGCTATTGTTATTGTTGTGCCATACTTCACTTGATAGGTCACACTATCACTTCCGCTAGAAGGCGTGCCTAAAATATAACCATCACTTTCCGAAGCCGAAGCAGTCAAAGCGCTAAAATTGCCGTCCGATGTGATTGTTAAAGTGTATCTATAAAGTGTGTAGTAAACTTTCAAAATAAGTGAGCCATCTGATTCCACTTCGCCAGACATTTTTGCATCAGTGTGATTATTGTCGATGTAGTAACCCGTTCTCACACCTTCGTCAACCCATCCTTCATCAACATAGACTTGCACACCTTCTTGTCCGGATGTGTGAACAGTAATGTCGGTATATCCGGTTAATTCTCTTGTATAATCGGATTTCAAATAAGTACCGTCAAGTTGTTCAAAGTAGTATTCAATCGTGTAAGAAGATGTTCCGGTTGACCAAACGGCATACAAATTAAGTGTGTAAACGCCGTTATTTTCTTCAGCAAAACGTGCGTAGTAACTGTTGAAGATTGCTGTGTATTCGCCATCTGTGAAGTTTGAAATAATCACTTCTGTTGGGTTTTCGGCAAATGCCCAGCCGGCAAAGCTATACCCGCTCTTTGACCAGCTAAATTCGTCTACGCTATAGAAGATGTAACTTTCTCCAAATGTTGCTGAATCGCCGGTTTGTGTTGTATCAGTCATACTATTATCTTGATAGTTTGTGTTGTAAATAATTTGATATGTTCTTGGCTCAACATCAATTGTGATTGAGAGATAATAACTTGGCATTGCGCTCAAATAATATTTTCCATCCACATATGTCAACTCAAGAACATCGACTCTCGTTTGGTTATCATCCATATAGTAATATGTTCCAACGCCAATTATGTTACTTGATGAATCTTGTTCAAATTCTAGTTCGTATCGAGTTGCGTTTGAATATTCTGAACTATCGGCTCCATATCCAGTTGTATCAATTGCCACAATGTTAAAGCCGTTGAAGATGTAACCTGAGCTGTCGGCGAGAGCATAAGAAATGTATAGCCCTGCGCCATAAAGCACACGCCATTCAGAGAAGTCGGTTGAGTAAACGCCAGTGCCCGATGCTTCAAGTTCAATTGTGAAACTTGTTACTCCAGTTGCACTGGTGAGTTTTAAACCATAGTGATATCTCAAATATAAGATATAAACTGTAGTATAATCATCATCGCTACCTTCAATGTTAGAATTGTATATTACTGTGAAAACATCCGAAGGATTGTATATAGCATCGCCGAATGTCGAGTAATAGTAACCTGTAAAGGACTTGATTGCATCAAGTTCTATCAAATATGCCAAAGTAATTGGCGTACCTGTTGTTGCACCGTCAATTATCTCCGTTTCTGATGTTATGTCATATGTTCCATCAAGTTTTTGAAGAGCGTAAACAACTTTGATTTGTGAGTCAGTCTTTGGAGTTGTGGTGATTGTCACAGAAAGTGCACCTGTCACTGTGATTGTGATTGTTGTTATTCCACTTTCCGTTGCTCCGCTTGTTGTTCCCGCTTGACCTTCAACAGCCATTGTGTAAGAGATTTGACTATATACATAACCATTAACAATTGCGCCTGTTGGAACTGCGATTGTTATGCTTTGTCCATATCTTACTTGAGTTGGAATTTCATCTTGAATATTGTTGTTAATTGTGATTGTCACATTTTCTCTTGTGATACCAAGGTCGGTTGTAAGCGTGAAGGAATATGCAAGTGCATTCCATTGTGCTTGCAATATGATGTCTGCTGTTGTGAAGGTTGTGGAACCAACAATATTACCATTGCTGTCAATAATAATGATTGAGCCGTTACTGTATGATGAGAAGGTGTAGCCTGTGCGAGTTGGAGTGGTGATTGAAGTGATTGCGTTGGTTGCAGAATCATCGCTGTACCAACCTTCGCCATATTTCAAATAGATTTCAGTTGTGCCCTCCGATGTTACACCGTCGTCCGTAGCAGTCAAAGTAATTTTGAATATCGATGCAGTTGACGCGATTAAAATCTCAACACTTGCATCCGGCATTGTGAAGGTTGTTGGATTTGTCGTGCCGTCAAAGCCTTCAAGTATGGTTGCTGTGAATGAGTCAAATTCATATCCTGCATTGAATGCTGCTTCAACTATAACGATTGCGCCGTATCTCACTTCAAAAATGTTTCCGTTGTTTGTTGAGCGAACCAGTTCTGCTGTCACTTCGCCAAATGCACCGCTTGTGTTTGCTGTCACGGTGAAACTTGAAACTTGTGCATCTCTTGAAATGATGAGAGTGTTATAGTTTCTTGTGAAGTAAACATTAATAACCGTCGTTGTATCTGCACTTATTGTTGTAAGACTGATCAAACCTTCGTCAACTGTGAAGCCGGTAACTGTTGGGAATTCTGTTGTGCTTGTGTCATTATAACCTATAAGTTCTCTCAACATAGCAAGTGTGATTTGTGCGTCGGTTGTGCCTGAGCCATTTTGTGTGTAATCATTGTCAATGGTATATCCATTATCATATAGATTTTCAAAGTAATAGTTTACTGTAAATGATGTGGTACCTGCCGTCCATTGTGCGTATATCTCTTGGTCGGAAGTGATAGCCACGGTTGTGTTACCGTTTATCGCATTTGTTCCACTTGCGTTAAGGCTCCAACCTGCAAAGGTATAGCCGGTGCGGGTTAGAGTTGCAAGTCCAACGGTGGATGTTGAATCTCCATTTTTGGTATAGGCTGAACTGTAAGTGTGACCATAAAGCACATAAATCGTGTCGTAATCAAGTTCGGTGATAGTGCCTGTTGTGCCGCTTGCTTTGTTGTAGTTAATCGTCAAAGCGATTTCGACTGGCGAATAGTAAACAGTGATTATAACATTGCCTGCTGGCATTGTTCCAGCAACATTACTATCCGTTGTTCCACTTGAAAGAGTAAATCCATCCGGAGCCGTTGTTACAACAACATTTGAGATGTAATAGCCGGTGATTGATGGAGATGTAACATCAAATGTTGTCGCATAAGTTCTCGTTGATGTGTGAGCAGTTGCCACATTTCCAGTAAGTGCACTATCATCGGCATAGGCATAGTTTATGGTCAAGTTATAACTAAGCGGTTGCCATATTGCCGTGAGTATGACATTGCCGTAAAGTCCACTACTTATTGTGAACGAACCGGCGTCATTATTGCTAAATGAAAGTGAAATTTCCGCGCTTGTATAAACAGTCAACCAGTTGTTTGCGTCGACGCCAGAAACTTCGATTGTGTAGCCGATAAGTCTGTGTCCAACCAAAGTTATATCGTTATTGTTTCTAAGTTCAACACCTGAAACAGTTGTATATTTTTGTGTTGCTAATTCTTGGTCAGCAAAGCTTCCGCCGTTCGCATTATATGTGATTGTGTATTCAATAGCATCCCAAACAACATAGATTGTAACATCTCCACCATTTGTTGATGTTAAGTTGAAGGCATAATATGTGCCGTTATAATAGTAAATTCCGCTTGCACTGCTATATTCTTCTTTGATGTAAGCAGTAACCAAATCTGCTTCGGTGCCGTCACCGGTCAATGTTTCGCTGATTGTGGTAACTTGACTTGTTGTGCCACCTTCTGTTGTTGTCCAACCTGCAAAGGTATACGCTATTCGCAAGAAACCATTTGGAGAAAGCGCCGATGCTGTGTCGTATGTTCCAGTCGATGGCGTCATTGTGTTATAAGCGTCTCTAGCATTGCCATTATAGTTAATCGTGTAAGTGTTCGCTTTCCATTGAGCGTAAAGTTCAAATGTGTTGCCGTCCACCAAACCAGAATATTGTCCCCCAGCGGTATAATTTGAACCGCTGCCGTCAGGTTCCGTATTCCAACCATTGAATTCATAACCAGTCAAAGTGTACCCAAGGTTTGCGTTATCAATATTTAAAATGGTTACAAGTTCTGTGTAAGAAATGCTTTCGGTTGTGTAAGAATCATTTGTGCCGTTGTTTGCGTAATATGTGATTGTGTATTTAATCGCATCCCAAACAACATAGATTGGAACATTTGCACCGCTTGTTGACGTTAAGTTGAAGGCATAATATGTGCCGTTATAATAGTAAATTCCGCCGGACATATTGTTTTCTGTCAAATAACTTGTCAAGGTCACTGCATCATCTATTCCACTAACCGGTGCCAATGTTTCTGTTGAGATTGTTGTGAAGTTTGAAAGTCCAGTTTGGCTTGTGGAGAAGCCTGCAAAGGTATAGCCTTGTCTTGACCAAGTTATATCACTTCGAAGTGCCACTGCCACATCATAAGTGAGTGCTATATCGTGTGTAAAAGTGCTACTGGTAACTGAACCATCTGTTCCTGTGCCTTCATTGCCGTTATATGTTAAATTGTAAGTGATTGGCGTCCATTGAGCGTAAATAGTTGCAAGGGTTACTGTGAAGGTTAGGTTACCGCTCAAAATATTGCCAGTGCTGTCAATTATTTGTGTTCCAGTGGATGTGTAATAACCTGCAAAGATGTAGCCTGTGCGTTCTGGAATGATGATTGAAGAAATTGTGTTTTCCGCAAGAGCGTCGCTATACCAACCTTCGCCATATTTCAAGTAAAGTGTGGTTGTGCCGTCGTCATCATCTTCGCCATTTTGTGCGTCAAGCATGATTTGGACAATTTCCGACGTTGTGGTTGCTAGTAAAGTGCTTTCTGTTGCTGGAACGATGATGTAATATATTCCATTATCTTCAGAAACATTGCCATCACTAAATATATACGAAACAGATTCGTATCCACTGCTATATGTTGCAGAAAGGTTTAATCTCAAACCATACGCTGCCTGAATAGTGTTTGACGTTGTTTCGATTGTGGTGCTAATTTTAAATTTGTCTGCAACTGTCACATCGCCAACCGTTTCACTTGAAGTCAAAGTCACGCTTGTCACACCAGTGCCAAGAATGATGGTAATGTTGACAAATGCTCTTGTGTATCTTACCCAAATTTGTGTGTAAGTTGTTGTTAAACCTTCCATTACTGGTGCTGCAATGATAGTTTCGTTATCATATCCAGAATATTCATAACCAGTGAATGTGCGTAAATTATATTCAAGGATGTTTTCAATTGGACTACCCGCTTCTGCTTCTTGGATATCTACGTCTTGGCTATCTTGTACATAATACTCGCCATCGAGTCCTTCTAGATAATAAACGAACTGGAATTGAACTTTTTCAGACGCTGCACGAACGCTTACCGTCACATTTTCATATGGCATTGTGAATGTTCCGGTTGTGCCGCTGCCTGCCGTTACTTCCACGGTTGCGCCACTGCCTGTTGTTGCGCCCCAACTACTAAACTCATATCCGGTGTTAAGAGTGTATTCCAAAGTTACTGTTGCACCATAAGTTACTTCGTATGTGATGTAACTTGCCGTTTCCGAGATTTCTGTCACATAGGTACCACTTGCCGACACCTTGGAAACACCAGTGTTTGTTTGGTCAAGACTTAAAGTGTATGTTCTGCGAGCGTAATAAATTGTTACAACATTATTTTCTACTGTTGTTGAAACTGTGATACCGCTAAATGAAGAATAGGTGTAGCCAGAAATTTCACTATCGGACAAAATGAAGTCTTCCAAATCATCTTCGGTGATTGTGTGGTCAACATACATTGATGTTGTAGTACCTTCTTCAAATCCTTCGAGTGATTCATATCCGCCACCCAAAGTTGCAAACATATGTTTGATTGTGACGGTGTATTCTCCGCGTGTAAGATTAAGGGTTAAAACTCTGTCTGCTGTGATGTTGAATTTAAATGTCACGGTGCTGCCGTTAACTGTTACGCCGTCGCTTTCGCTTTCATAGGTGTTGACACCTTCTGTGAAGTTTTTGAAGGTGTAGCCGTCTTCAAGAGTCACAGTCACAGTTACGCTGTCGTTATATTTATAATTTGTATCTGTTGAATATTCTGCCGTCACCTCAATATTCCTTACGCCAGTAACATCTGTTTCAAAAGAAGGAGTGTAAACTTGAACAGTATACGTGTTGCGTGTGTAGTAAAGTTTGAATGTGAGTGGACTATCGTCGCCAGTCACAGTACCGGTTAAAGAAGTGCTGTTATTGTAGTCAATTGTGAAACCAGTGACTGTTTTTGGAGTGATTGTCACTGATGTGCCTGTTGTTACACTTTCAATTGTTTCCGTATCGTCAGGCTCGAGAAGATATGAGTAGTTAAGTCCTTCGAAATAATATTCAATAATATAATAAGAAGTCGACTCTGTCCAAATTGCATAGATTTGTACTGTTTCATTGGTGGTTGTTAAGTTGAAGACATAATATTTGCCATTATAGTAGTAAATTCCGCCGGACATATTGTTTGTTATCAAATAACTTGTCAAGGTCACTGCATCATCTGTTCCGCTAACCGGTGCCAATGTTTCTGTTGAGATTGTTGTGAAGTTTGAAAGTGCAGTTTGGCTTGTGGAGAAGCCTGCAAGGGTGTAGCCTTGTCTTAACAAATCTTCACCACCAACAATTTCAACTGCGATGTTATATCCAACGTTTGTTAAGTCATTAACTTCTGTTGCGTTATTGCCATTTTGCTCGTTAATGTTAACATTATAATTAATTTGCGACCATTGTGCATAAACGGTTGTTGTGCCTTGTGTTGCAAGTAAGTTGAAAGCATAGAAAGTGCCGTTATAATAGTAAATTCCGCTTGCACTGTTATATTCTTCTTTGATGTAAGCAGTAACCAAATCTGCTTCGGTGCCGTCACCACTTAACGTTCCGCTGATTTCGGTATAATCTTCAGCGTCTTGTGTTGTCGACCAACTCGTAAAGGCATATCCAGGTTTTGCCAAATCACTAGCATCGTCAAGAGCAACTGCTTGGTCATAAGTTGCAGGTGTATCGTCCAAATTACCCGAGCCTGTGTTGTTATCATATTGGATTGTGTAATTATATGCCGAAACATTTGCCGTGATTATCACATCGTCTGCTGTTGTGTAGTTAAATGTATATGGGTTGTCAGTGGATGTAAACGGTGTGGATTCGAAGTTAACAAAGTAATAACCTATGCTTACTTCCGCCGTTAAAGTAATTCTAGCGTCGAATTTAACACCATACGAATTGTTTTCACCTGTTGCACCACTAACACTTACGGTAACATTGTCGCCAGCGATTGTTAAGTTGTAAGTGTTTGCCGTCCAATATCCGTAATATGTGGATATGGATGAGTAGTTCGTGTGTGTATCACTTGAAGTAAGTTCGGTCGCGCTATCCGTTGGAGCGCCAATTGAAAGTTGAGTGTTATAGAAACCACCAAAGGTGTAACCATCTCTTTCAATTGCTGCAACAAAAGCGTCGAATGTGATTGAAGTTTCACCTTCTGCATATATATAAAGAGTTGCATAAGTGCTGTTAAACACTGCATACAAACTTACAACTCCGTTGGTGATTGTTAAACTCGTTTCGCCAACCGTGATTGATGTGACTGCTGTTGAGCCGTTGGAATTGTTCGAATCGTTCAAAACGAAGTTTACTTGATATCTATTTGCCGACCAATTTGCTGTCACTTTGGCGTCACCTGCACCAAATGTGTATGTACTTCCACTAAGTTCAGTTGGAGTGAAACCGTCCAAACCTTCCAAAGTCCAGCCTGTGAATGTATAGCCTGCGCGATATGGCGTAAATAGAGTATATGTTGTGCCATATGCTTGCTCAACATAATAGCCTTCTTCCAAAGTCGAATCATTATAGGTCGCATCTGTCGCGTCAAGGTCGATATAAAGTTTATAAGAATTTACAGTAACTTGTGCCAAGAGTGTGGTGTCGCCAAGTCCCATTTTGAAAGTGGTTGTTACAACATTGCCATTTGTTTGACTACTCATTGACGATGGTGTTACGCCACTGTCCACTTGCCAGCCTGCAAAAGTGTAGCCTGTCGAGATTGTTGCCGTGATTGTAACTTCTTGCTCGTAGTAGTATTGATATCCACTTGTTTCGCTGTCCACATCTGTTGTTACATAGTTCGCAATTGCACCTGTTTCAGCCGTTAAGGTTAAGGTGTAGATATTGCGAGCAAAGTATACTTTGAAGGTTGTATATGTGTCTTCACTGCCCGAAACTGATGTTTCTCCTTCTGGAGTGTAACTTGACACTGTGAAGCCTGTATAAGACAATGTATTGTTGATGCTGTTGTTAGTGAAAGTGATTGTTGTTTCATCGCCGCTCACTGTCACTTCAATTGTTGTGTCAGTCCTACCATAATAAGTTTTGGTTTCGGATGGTTCAGTTTCGTCGTACCCACCCATTGTGTCCATTAAGTAAACTTCCACATAATATGGTGTGCTTGTGCTTTCCGTCCATTGAGCATATAGAGTGAAGGTTTGAGTTGCTAAACTCTCATTAAAATCAGAGAAGGTTCCAGAGTTCATTGTGATTGCTGCTTCATCGGAGTATGATGTTCCTGAGCCATTCGCGCTTGTGTTCCAGCCAAGGAAGATATAACCGTCTCTTGTAAATTCGTTTTCCGGTAAAGTTATTGTTTGGTTGTAATAGATAGTTATACTTTCCATTTCACCACTAACACTGTCACTGCCAGAGTTTGCATCAAAGGTTATCGTGTATTGTTTAGGAGTGTAAGTCACTGTGATGCTAACTGCACTTGCTGGCATTTCACCAGAAATTGTTGTTGCACTATTACTTGTCAATGTAAAGCCGCTTGGCGACGTCACTTCAACCGATGTTGCTGTGTAGCCAGTCACTGTTGGGGAAGTAACTTCGAATGTGACACCAAAAGCAACTTGTGTGGTGTAAGTGTTAATAACGTTACTTCTGTTGTCCACAGTATCAGAATATACATAAGTGATTGTCAAGTCATAGGAATTTCTCGTCCAGTTTGCATAAATTGTTGTTTCGGTATATGTGAAAGTTAAAACACTAGTAGATAAATTGCCTGCGCTGTCAGTGATTGGTGTGCCTGCGCCGTTTACTTCCGTGTAATAACCTGCAAAAGTATAACCTTCGCGTTCTGGAATGGTGATTGAAGAAATTATGTTTTCTGCAAGAGCGTCACTGTCACTATACCAACCAGTGTTATATTTCAAATAAATTTCGGTTGTGCCGTCGTCATCATATTCACCATTTTGTGCATCAAGCGTGATTGTGATAACATTTGGTTCAGCAGTTGCGGTGTAAGTAATGCTGCTGTTGCTAATGTTGCTAATGTTGCTAATTGTGAATTGTTTTGCTGTGCTACTTAAACCTTCTCCGCTCGCTGTTACTAAATCTGGATACGAAGAATCACCTTTTGTCCAATCGCCACTAAAGGTATAGCCGTTTTGAGCGGTTGCGTCGATAACAACTGTTCCGCCATAGTAAACCGAAATTGTGCTGCCGGTTGCGGTGCTACTAGCAGCGCCCGAAGTTGCAGTTGCCGTCACGCTGGCTACACCTTCACCAGTCAAAACTGTTACAGTGAAGATCATTCTTGCGTAGAAATACTTAATAACCGTTTCTCCGTCTGCCGAAATAGTGACATCTGTTATTTCGCTTGGGGTAATAAAGCCAGTGGTGTCACCGCTATAGAGTGGAGCGGATGCAATCGCGTCGGTCGTGCCAGTCAATTCTTCGTAATATTCTGTCTCATTTGAATAACTACCGTCAAGGTTCATAAAGTAGTATTCAACTCTGTATGATGTGTTTGTGTTTGCCGTCCAATATCCGTAATATGTGGATATGGATGAGTAGTTCGTGTGTGTATCACTTGAAGTAAGTTCGGTCGCGCTATCCGTTGGAGCGCCAATTGAAAGTTGAGTGTTATAGAAACCACCAAAGGTGTAACCATCTCTTTCAATTGCTGCAACAAAAGCGTCGAATGTGATTGAAGTTTCACCTTCTGCATATATATAAAGAGTTGCATAAGTGCTGTTAAACACTGCATACAAACTTACAACTCCGTTGGTGATTGTTAAACTCGTTTCGCCAACCGTGATTGATGTGACTTCTGTTGAGCCGTTGGAATTGTTCGAATCGTTCAAAACGAAGTTGACTTGATATCTATTTGCCACACCCGTTGCTGTGATAACGATATCGCCGGCAACATATTCACCGGAAATTGTAATCTCTCCTGTCTCGCTATCATAAGAGAAATTTGTAAAACTTACATTAGCAATTGTGACATCAATAGACTCTGGCAAACTATATCCACTGTTTGCCATTAAAGTCGCAGAATATTCCGTTCCGCTCACTACTGTTAAACTGCCATTTGTTGTTAAATTGGTTAAGTTGAAGGTCACATTGTTTAAAATTGGACTCCAAACTGCTGTGAAGGTAACATGTCCATAGTTGCCCGCAGGAACACTACCTTCAGAATAAGTCGTTCCAATTGTCCAATTGCCAACTGTTGCGCCAGTTTCTGTCACTGCACCGCTACCTATATCAACCGATGTCACTTGCCAGCCGGTAAAAGTATAGCCGTCGCGTCCGGCGGTTGGTAATGTGATTGCTGTTTCAATATCATATTCGTCGCTATATTCCGAAGCGTTAGAAGTGATTTCTCCGCTACCCGTTGTATACGTGATATCATATGAAATTGCTGTGTAATATACATTCTCTGTAACGCCGCCAACAATCACGGTCACAGATGTGCTAGCACTTCCTGTTGTGTAGCCTGCGATTGTTGGGTTTGTAACTGTGAAAGTTTCGCCGAATCGGTGAGTTTCCGAATATGATGATGTCAGGTTGGTTGATTGGTCGGAAGCGCGAAGATAGTTAATCGTCACATTATATGAAATTCTATCATAGTAAACATAAACAATGCTACCACCATCGCCGGAAATATAAACTGCGGAAACAGTTCCATTTTCGTCCATACTTCCAACGGCTGACACTTCAAAGCCGGCAACACTTATCAACTTATCACCAATAAGTGTGTTTGTGATTTCCGCTTCTGTTTCGCCTGTGCCAGTTGTGCTTGGATAAATTTCACTCAATTCTTCGTATTTATTTACGCCAGTAGAGTCCGCTATATCCAGTTTTTCAAACATATAAACAATGGTAAATTCGGTATCGTCGTCTGATGAGATGTCCGCTGTGTAAGTAAACGCTCCCGCTGGCATATTGAAGGTGTAGGTGTAAGTTGTTGCACCTGTGCCAGACGATGATACAACATTTTCATTACCCGCACTAACGCTTGCAATAAGATCTGTATCGGAAGATATGAAGCCGTTGAAGGTGTAACCTACATATACTGTGATAGAAATTGTCACGCTTTGACCGTAGGTTACGCTAATACCACTTGTTTCAGATTGTGATTCTGTGCCAACTGTTACATTAACACCAGTAAAGCCGGTTTGTCTGTTTTGTGTAAAAGTGAATAAATAAGAGTTGCGTTCATAGTAAATCCTTATCACTCTGCCGCCGTCACCGTCGATATTGGTGGAGCCGCTAGTTGTGCCGGTAGTGTCGGTGGTGGAGTAAGAAACATAATAAGCATAACTATAACCAGCAAATGAATTAATTGTGTAGGTATTGATTGGAAGTGATGTGTCAGTTGTGCCTGTTTCAGTAATATCTTCCTGCAAAGTTGATATTTGTTCAAATCCGCCATCCAAAGTTTCAAACCAATATTCAATGGTATATTCAGTATCGCTGTTTGCTGTGGCTGTTGCCGTTAAGTTGACGGTTGAAGTAACATTCATTGTGAATGTATTATTGGATATACTTACTTGTGCTTGGTCGGAAGATGTTTGCGTCCAATCTTCAAAAGTGTAACCCGCGCTTGGCGTTGCCGAGAGCGTCACTGCTGCTCCATACTTAACTTGGTATACACCCTCTTCACCCGACACACCGGCACCACTTGCCGAAACTGCAGCAATTCCATTGCCTGCGAAAAGATTTAAGGTGTAAGTTTGTCGAGTATAGAACGCAAAGATGATTGTTGTGTTGTTCGATGAAATTGTGTCGTTCACATATTCATATGCATAATACACAAATCCGGTATATTCGTATGCGCGGATATAGTTTTGAACATTATCGCTAACCAAAGCGTTGGAGAGTTTTTCAGTTTGGGCAACTGTGTATGTAACACCCTCATAATTCAATTTACTATTCACAACCAAATTGTAAGAAGGATATGAACCATCAGCATTTTTTTCAATAAATTCTGTTGCACTGCTAGAATATTCAATATCTTCAAGCAAATAGTAGATTGTGTATTCAATATCGTTTCGACCAATCCACATTGCGTAGAGCGTGATGTCTGCAATGCCGTCGTCATCATTGTCGCCCCAACTTGTTCCGTCCACAGTATCACCCGCTTCCACAGTGAAGGATTCAACTTCTTCGACTGTGTAAAGAATGTCGCTAATTGAAGATGCTTCAAAATTTTCGGCAAGCGCTTCGGTCTTAATGAATACGAATTGAATAGTTGATTCGATTTGGTTTTCGTCTATGGTTGTGTATTCATAAATATAGGTACTTGCTACACTTTCACTTGTTACATATTCCAGCCAAGTGCTTCCGAAAATTGCTTCAAAACTTAGGTTATAATAAGCTTCTTCTGCGCCCGAACTATACAAGTGGTAAACAACATAATCGTTTTGTGTTGACCAACCGAAGAAGTAATAACCTTCATAAACTGGTTCTGGCCAAACACCGTCAGTGCCAGCATATGTTGAATCTTGGTAAACCGTTTTGCTTGTTACGGAAATGCTTATATTTTCTTCGTCGTTTTCTCTTGGATTAACATCAAAGTTGACGATATATGGGTTGGCTGTGTAAATTGCTGTGACTGTGATATTGCCTGCATAGCAATAGATATAATCACCGTCATCATTGTCGATATAGCCAGTCACACCAGCCACAAACAAACCTGCGCTTGTTATCAACATTGTTTCTGTGCCGCTGATATAGAAACCTGACAAGGTGTAGCCAGCGCGTGTGTAAGCGCTATAATTTGTCAAGATTGTTGAGTTATATGCTGTGCCGAAGTAAACCGTTATGATGGTTCCTGTCACTGCATCCTCACCTTTTGCGCTGTCATCAACAACTGTGATTGTGTAATCGATTGCCCGCCAAATTGCATAGAGTGTCACACTTGTGTCACTGCCTTCGCCTGTGCAGAAGTTTACAGAAACTGGTTCTCCCGCTTCATACGAGTCACCATTGCCGTCTGGTTGCGTGTTCCATTCAACAAATTCATAACCCGTTAAAGTGAAATCGTTTGCTTGGATTGTCACACTTTTGTCATAAACTGCGGTTGTGCTCAGAGTTGAACCGCTGTAAGTTGTGTGGTAATAAGAACCCAAATTGATATCGTAGTTGATAGTATATTCATTTCCTTCCCATACCGCATAGAGCGTCATTCCGCCATCTGTTGAATATGAGAAACTTGTGTCCGCTGAATATTGCACAATGCCGTTGAGAGCATTTTCTCCACTTGTTGCCCAACCAACAAAGTGATAGCCCGTTTTTGAGAATCCTGTTGTGTCGTTACCTAAAATGGTGTATTGAGAGTTATAAGTTGCATTTGTGTCTGAATAAGAAGCCGCTCCTTCTGTACCGTCAGCATAGTAAGTTACAGTGTAGGTGTTTGCTTTCCAAACCGCATAGAGAGAGAAAGAACCAACTGTTGTGTGCATGTAATCTTCGCCTGGAGCGTAAGTTTCGTCTGCCACTTCTGCCGTGCTGCTTGTTGACCAACCAAGGAAGGTGTAACCCGTTCTGGTGAAGGAAACTGTATCGCTTGCTGCCAAAATTGTTGTTGTGTCCATATAATCAATTTCAACTTCATAATATGTGTCGTAAGAAACACTGCCAACTGTAATAGTTCCGCCATTTGAATAGTAAATAATTAAATATTCAATTGGTCTTGCATTTGCCTGAACAGAAACATTTTCTGCTGGCATTGAGTAGGTGTCGGTATAAATATCTGTTCCTTGTAAAGATGTCTCACCAGTGATCGTCCAACTACCAAACATATAACCGTCTGTATATGTTGCTGTTAAGGTCACGGTTGAGCCATAAACAACTGTATATGTGCCAACGCCATATTGATCAATATTTCTTACTGTCACGCCAGCGCCTGACACCGACACGCTTGCCACGCCGGTTGTTAACTCTTCAACTGTGAGAGTGTATGATTGGATTTCCCAAATTGCGTAAAGTGTGATGCTGTCGCCGTCTTTGGAGCAGAAGTTTACAGAATATGATTCTCCCGCTTCATACGAGTCACCACTGCCGTCTGGTTCCGTGTTCCATTCAACAAATTCATAACCCGTTAAAATGAAGCCGTTTTCTTGGATTGTCACACTTACATTATAAGTTTCTTGCGTGCTCTGAGTTGAACTTGTTGCCTCTCCAATAAGCCCGCTATCATTTGCGCTATAATTTATTGTGTAAGTGATTGGCGTCCATTGTGCAATAAGCGTGACATCGCCATACATTCCAGAAACTTGACCGTTGTATGTTTCGGTTTCGCTCCAATTGCCGTCCGCTGTGTACACTGTCCAACCGCCAAAATTATAGCCAAGGAGATCGGCGGTTGCCAAAGTGAATGTATCTTCAATGGTGTAAGTATCTGTTGTCGCCGTTGGTGTGCCGTCGCCAGCATTATATGTGATTGTGTATTCGTGCGCTGAGAAGTGCGCGTATAAAGTAATGGAAGCGGCTGTTATCGTCCATTGTGTTCCATTAAGTGCGCCAAGCGATGTGATAATCAATTCGTTACCTGCAGTGTAGAACCCTTCTAAATCATACGCTGTTTTTGAAGCGGTTGGAGTTACCGTTTCGGTTTCGTCGCCGTTGTAGATATAGAATTGGCTTGTGGCGTATTTAATATATATTGTTGTGTATCCGATTGTAACACCTGTATCGCCACTTAATGCCGATAAAGTGATTGTGGTTTCGTTTGCCGTCCATTGAGCCGTGATTGTTTCGTTTGTTTCAACAAAAGTGTAGGTGTAACTTCCGTTACCTGCCGTCAAATTTTCGCCGCTACCTGACCAACCAGTAAAGGTGTAGCCGTCACGAGTTGGATTGGTTATCTCGTAGTCATCACCATAGAATCTTTGAACTGATGTGGATGTTCCACCATAACCAAGGTCGATTGTTAAAGTTGATGTAAGGCGAGTGAAGTATAACGAGATAATAAGATCGCCGCCACCGGCGAGATTTAATGATGTAGAATCACTGTTGTTTGTTACATAGTGAGAATAACTAAACCCTGTAATTCCTGTTGTATATGTCGAAATATCAACATCATTGTCGGTCGTGCCTGTGCCGGAAGTATTATAAGTTTCTACATATGAATAAGTTATCTCATCATAATCAATATTTTGCAAATAGTAGTGTATTGTGAATGATGTGTTTGTGTTTGCTTCCCAAATTGCGTAGAGTGTTGTGCCGTCCACTGTTGAAGTTGTCCACGCACTTATCAGCATACCGCTTTCATATGTTATCGGTGTTCCAGTTGGCGAAGTTGCCCAGCCCTTAAAGGTGTAGCCAGCGCGCGTTGGAACAAGGCTTGTTAACACGTCGCCGCTTGCTGTGTATGGATAGTCATCGCTTCTGGAAGCATAAATATTTGTTCGGTTATATTCAATATAAACAACAGAATAAGGAAGATTGCTTACTTTTGTTGCACCGTCAGTATCGTTGGCGTCTAAAGATACACTAACAAGATTTGCCGAAACATTGAGTGTGACAGTAAGGTTACTTGCCGGCATTATAAACTCGTTGTTAGAAATTGTTACTGACCCAGAAACAGAAACAGAAACAGTAAAACCTGTGAAGGTGTAGCCAGCGCTTACACTGTAATTGATACGAACAGTGTAGCCATATGCTATGGAATAAACATTGCCAGAACCTTCAATTTCTTCTGATTCTACGCCACCAAAAATGGTGAGACCAGAAACGACGCCTTCGTCTGGTTCATTTATTATAATCGTTAATTCATAATGCTTAACTTGCCATACTGCATAAAGTGTGTTGTCACTTGCAGTGAAGTATGCCGAAAGCAATGTGCCGTCCGCACCAATAACATCGGCTACTGTGGCATTTGCGGCTGTGGCAAAACCAAGGAAGTCATATCCATCTCTTGAAAGAGTCACACTATCAATTTCGCCACTTGCTGTGTATGGATAGTCATCGCTTCTGGAAGTATAAATTGCTGTTGAGCCGTATGTGAAATAAACTGTTGCCGTTCCATTGCCCGATACGCCTAACCAAGTTACGCTGTCTGTTGTGTTTATATTAAGTGTGATTTCGTAGGTGTTTGCTGTGTATCCCGCTGTTAAAGTTGCTCCGTCATCGGTCATCCAGTCGCTCACAAGAGTGCCGTTTGAATCGATAACAAGAGTATCTCCATTATACCAACCAGTAAAAGTATAACCATTTTGATTTGCAGTTGGTGTTACTTCTATATTGTCTGTTGTGTTCGAGTAAAGTTTGTTTGAAGCATACTCTGCGTAAACAACAGTGTGTGTGCCAGTGCCGTTGCCGGCATTAAGTGTTAATGCATATCTATTTGGACTCCATTGTGCGTAAAGTTCAACCTCGCCACCATTTTCGGCTGTGAAGTTATAAACCGGATCGTTTGCGGTATATGCAATGCCAGAGCCATCCGCGCTTGTGTTCCAGCCCGTGAAAGTGTAGCCCGTGCGCGAGAATTGACTTGCAAGGGGCGCGCCGGTGGAATATGACACATCATAAGTAAATTCTTGTGAATAATAATATGTATCACCTGTTTCAGTTTCTCCACCATTACCATAGAAGATGATTGTGTAAGTGTTTGGCGTCCAATTTGCATAAACGGTTGCTGTTCCCCCAGAAGTTTCGGTTAAATTGAAGGCGTAATACACGCCATCGTAGAAATAAATTCCGCTTGCGCTGTTGTTTGTGGTTAAGTAGTTTGTCAATATTTCTTGGTCATTGTTGCCACCGAATGAAGCAATGTCGTCGCTTGTGATTGTTGTCACACTTGTGGTTGCATATGGCCAACCCCAATTCGAGAAAGTATAGCCAGTGCGCGAGATTTCATTAGTCACACTCTCCAGCGCAATTGCTTGGTCGTAAGTTGCATTAGTGTCGCTTACTTGACCTGTGCCGTTGTTGATATTATATTCAATTGTGTAAGTATTCGCCATCCAAACCGCTTCAAGCGTAACATTACCATAATACCCCGTGCCAACATTTAATTCATTATCATAAATAGTGGAACCAATCGTCCAGCCGCCCGCTGTTGCGCCGTCGGTGCTGGTGGTAACATTATTAATTGTGACGCTAACCACGTAATAACCTACAAAGTTGTAGCCGGTGCGGTAAGAAGAGCTAAGAGTTAGGTCGGTTGTAACGTAATAACTTTCACTTGATGGAAGACTTATTCCTTCGTCTACCACATTAAGACTGCCTGCTGAATAGGTAACATAATACGAAACAATCGCTGCGTTTGCAGTTAAAGTGTTTTCGCCTGCACCCATTGTTATGGTTGTTTCACTGCTTGCTATAGAAGAGATTGTAAAGCCAGCAACAGTGTTATAAGTCCAAGTGGAGAACGAATAACCACCGCTAACCACTGCGGATATCGTTACTGTATCTTGATATCTCACACTGATTGTTATTTCAATGCCAGTTGAGTCGCCAGCAGTCACGCTTACAATTCCGGTGCCTGCTGTTAAAGTAAGGTTATACGAATTGCGTGTGAAGTATAGGTTGATAATCAAACTTTCGTCGCCTGCGATTGTACGGTCAGTATTTTCACCATTAACACCCACATCATTACCGACATTATATTTACTATATGTGAAACCAGTGATTGTGTAAGTTGCCGTGGTGTCACTGCCCGATGCTGAAAGAGTAATGCTAGGACTATTATATGTAAAAATCACTTCTGTATCAGTCAAACCTTCCAAAGTTTGAGTATAATCACCTGTATATATACTGTATTCGCCGTCCAACCCTTCGATATAAACTCTCACGGTATATTGAACAACTTGTGGATTTGCATAAACACTAATCTCTCTGTCGCTTATGATTGTGAGTTGAGCGCTAGCGAGTGGGTCACTATTTTCAGTAAAGATAGGGTCGCCGTAACCTGCATTGCTTGCTGCTGAAAGAGTGATGGTTTCGCCGTAATATATAGTATATGTTATTGCACTTCCAGAAGTCGTGCCAGTAATTGCCGAAGATGTTGTTTGACTCGTCACGGTAACGGAAGAAATTCCAGTGCCAACATTGATAGTTAACTCATAACTTCCGCGAGTGAAGTATAGATTGATTTCAAGAGAGCCATCACCGAGAACGACAAGGCTGTTGTTGTCGCCCGAAGTGGTATAGCCTTTGTATGCTGCTCTTGTTTCTAAACTTAAAATGAAACTATCTGCCCATTCTTCAAGTTGGCTTGTTGTAAGTTCTGTGCCCGCATCAAATGTCAAAGATGAATCATGTGAGTCAAAAGCATAGTAACTTGTATTCAAAGTCGTGTCGTCGGTTTGCGAGCCATTTCTTGCACTTGTCAATGTTTCATAATAGAAGTTGATTGTGATAGTAACCGGGTCTGCTTCCCAAACTGCATAAAGCGTGATATTGGTGTTGTTTGCGTCGTATGTGCTTATTAATGCATAAAATATGCTTGCTTCATAAGAAGTTGTGCTGTTATATTCTGGAGTTTCTGCGGTTTCGGATGTAGCCCAACCTTGGAAGGTATAACCTTCTCTTTCATAGATTGCTGTCAAGATGACAGTTTGAGAATAGTCTGTGGAAATCGTCGCATCACTTTCGCTATACCCAAACACATAAGTTGTTGGGTTCTCATCGGTGTCGTTTCCATCAAGAGTGATTGTGAAAGGATTTGGCGTCCATTGAGCATAAAGCGTGGTGGTGTAAATATATTGTGAACTGTCTAAACTTGTGACATATGGCAAGTTGAATGGATCTAAATCCCCCACACTAACCGAAGTGCCATTGCCATCCGCGCTTGTGTTCCAGCCCGCGAAAGTGTAGCCGGTGCGTGCCGTAAAACTAGTAATACTGTCGTAACCTATAATTGTGTATGAACTATCAAATGTGGCATTTGTTGCTGCCGTGTAGGTGCTACTTTCTGTGCCATAGTTTGAATTATAAACCACAACAATTGAGAGTGCCGTCCATTGAACATAGAGTGTTAAAGTTGGAGTGGAACCCCAATTAATAATATAATCTTCAAAATCACTAACAGATGTTTCCGCAGTCATTTGCAAACCAGCGCCGTCTGAACTAGTGAACCAACCTGCGTCAATATAACCATATCGCGTCACAACTGGCACGCCGGTTGCTGCCACTTCTCCAGAGTTTGTAAGTTCGCTAAATGTTCTATCATATCTCACCGTCATTGTGAGAGTGATAAGACTTGGGTCGTTGTTAAAGTATGCCGATGTTGAACCACCGTCACCGTCATTAAGGTTAAAAATTACGCTGATTGTGAGCGCCGCCCAAACCGCATAGAGAGTGAGTGAATCGTTTGCGCCGATTGAGCCGCCCGCCGTTGTAATACTTTCAAGTGTGGTTGCATTAAAGGCAAAACTTTCTTCGTCAGTAAGGAAAACCACGCTTTCTCCCGTTGAGAAGAGCGCCCAACCTTGGAAGGTATAGCCGGTGCGTGTAAATCCGTTTGCTGTTAATGTTTGTGCTGTGCCGTCAAATGTGAAAGTTTGAGATGTTGTACTTTGCGCGCTATCGTTACTGTTGAAAATGATTGTGTAGGTTTTTGCTGTCCACAAAGCATACAAAGTTAATGCACCATTGGTGCCAGCATTAGTGTCGATTTCCGTTGTCCAGTCGTTCAAAAGGGTGCCGTTTGCATCGATAATAGCATTACCGCCTACCGACAAAGCAAATCCTACAAATTCATATCCCACGCGAGTTGGTACAAGACTGGCAATTAGATTCTCTCCGGCGCTGTCGGAATATATGTTTTTACTGTTGTATTCAATATATACGCCGTATGTTTCATAAGAAAGCATTGTGGCATCAGTTACCGCCGTTGAGCCGTTTGCAGAACTTGAAGCTGTTTTTGCAGTTGAGTCATTAAGGTCGATATTAACCAAAACTTTCAATGGTGACCATTGAGCAACAAGTGTGACATTACCATACATTCCAGAAACTTGACCGCTGTATGTTGTGCCACTATTCCAACTACCAACAGTTGACTCTGGTCTCCAACCGTCAAATGCGAAGCCAGTGCGCATTGGTGTTACCAAAGTGAATGTGTCTTCAATAGTATAGCTTGCTGTGTTGTTTGAAAGAGCGTCGCCGCTATTAACATCGTATGTGATTGTGTAGGTAGTCGCTTCCCAAACTGCCGTCAAAGTCACATCGCCATACGCTCTTGTTGAGTCTATATTATAACCTGAGCCACCCAAAATACTAGAATATGTGCCAGTACCGAATGCTGCTGTCCAAGAAATGTAGCCGGCACTCGACTCTAAAATAGTCCACCCAGACAAATCGTATGCTGTGTAGGCAACGTTGTCAGGACTGATGAAGAGAGTGAGCCCGTTCACAAAAGTGTAGATATTATAAGTTTGTGTGTAGCCGTCAGTAAAACTACCGTAAGTTGTTGTGTATGTGATCGTGTAGGTTTCGTATTTATAGTAAAGGTTGATAACCGTTCCTGAGCCTGCAATTGTCTGATAACCGCCAATTTCCACAGTGTCAGAAATAGTATAATCATCATTAAGTGTAAGAACACCGTCGCTACCGATATAGAAACCGTTCAAATTAACATTACTACCTGCCACAACTGACAAAACGCTTGTCAAGAAGGTGGAATCAATAACTGTTTCAGTATATGCCGTTCCAGTAAGTGATGCCATTGTGTTGTAGGTGTCGAGAGTTTGTGTGTAGATATTGATTGTGTAGGATGTTGAAGCGACCGCCCATTGTGCTTCCAATCTGATATTGCCGTACTTACCCGCTTCAATCGTGCCGGTATATGTCTCACCAACTTCCCAACCGCCAACTATTTCACCAGTATCTGTTACTTCACCGTTACCTATATCAACCGAGATAACCTTCCAACCGGTAAAAGTATAGCCATCGCGTGCGATTGTTTCCGAATCTGGTAAAATGATTGAGTTGTTAATTCCATATGTGCCAGATGTGGCTCCTGAAAGAGTACCGCCGTTTGGATCATACACAATTGTATAATCGTTTATAACGCTCCATTGTGCCACAAGTGTAACATTGCCGTGGAAGCCTGTGCCGATATTATCTTTATAATTTGTTGAACCATTAGTCCAGTTACCATCTGAGCCGTCTGCCGTGCCAGTTACACCAGTTGTTGTGTCAAGTTGCCAGCCGGTAAAAGAATAACCGTCGCGTGTTGGTGTTACCAAAGTTAAGTCAGTTTCAATGGTGTATCCTTGTGTGTTGTTTGCAAGAGCGCCGCCGCCATTAACATCATATGTGATTGTGTAGGTTATCGGAGTTTCTGACCAAACTGCTGTTAAAGTCACATCGCCGTAGTATACATCATTTTCTAAAATTGTAAAGAATGGATTATATCTGTCGTTTTGTGATGCCGACCAACCGGAGATACCACCAGCAGCGTTATATGACAATTCCCAAAATACCAATGTATAACCATTCTTATAAACTCTGACATATTTTTCATATTGGTCGGTAGCGCCGGTCGAGAAGATATCACCAAAAAGAATAACTTCATCTTCAACCGTGTATTCCACCACAACAGTTTCGCCTTCAATTGTGTCACCATAACCACCACTTTCACTGAAGAAACCACCGCCGTTTGCAACATAGGTTATATGGTAAGTGATTGCTTCCCAAACCGCATAGAGAGTTGTGTCACCGTTCTCGACAAAGGTTGCTTCGTTGTCATAATTCACACTACCATCTGTGATGCTCGTGCTCCAACCTTGGAAGGTGAAGCCGTTGTTAACCATTGACGATGCATCTGCAAGAGTAATTGAAACGCCGTGAACTTTTTCGGATGCATTTGGTGGGTTTGTTCCGCCATTCGCATTATATGTGATTGTGTATATTTGATATACTGCAACATAAAGGGTTAAGTTGCTCGTTGGCGTCCAAGTGTAAGTTGCCGTTCCCCTGCTCGCCAAAGCGCTATCATAACTGATGTTATTAGAAGATGTGCCAATAACAATATAATAGTTTTCCGATGCCGTGATTGTTAATGTCAAGCCTGTATTCAAGAAGTCACGTGTTGCCGTAAATGTCCCGTTAGAGCTCACGGATTCAGATTCACTACCAAACGAGAAGTTGGACAAACCGATATTTAAGTCGATTGAGTTTGTAACTTGTGCCGAAGAATAATAAACTGTCACAGAGTAAGATATTGCTTCAAAAGCAGCATAAAGAGTTGTGTTGTCTGCCAAAGCCCAGTTGCCATATTCGTCAGTATAACCCGACACATTTGCCACCAACGACGCACTATTGTTGGAGTCGAAAGTGATAACAAGTTCTCCGTCAGCATTTGCCCAACCAATAAATCTAAAACCAGTTGGCGAGTTTGCTGTACTTGGCGTGTTGCTAAACGAACCTGCAAAAACAACAGAAGTTGTTGTGGTGGTGCGAGATGTGTAAGTATCGCCAAGATAGGTGCTTGCCGCCGTTGCACCAGTAATTGCCGTGAACACACCTGTCACAAGGTCATACAATCCAACTTGCCCGTTGGAAGTGATTGTTGGCATATAGTCGTGCGTAAGCGTTCCGTTTTCCCAAATTTTGAAACGATAAACGCTAACGGCTCCCAAAACAACATTTCCTGAAAACCCGCTTGCACTTGCAAACGAAATGTTGTTTATTGCTGTGTTTAGAACCGCTCCGCTATTTCCAATATAAAGAATTTGTGTTCCCGATGATACTGCTGTTGTAAATGCTCCTGAAAGAGAACCATAGTAAACAGTACTGCTTGTTGTGTTAAAACCAAAAGTGGTATTTGTCAAAACTTCGCCAGAACCAGAGAATTCCAAATAAATTTCCACGCTCGAGCCTGCTGTTACACCAGTGTCAAAAGATGACAAGGTGATATAATCAACAAATTGCAAATCTACCAAATTTATGGTGTATGTTATTGCTTCCCATTGTGCAATAAGTGTGACATTGCCATACATTCCGGTGCCAACATATCCACTATATTCAATACTTTCAGTCCAGTTTCCAACTTCAGAAGAAACCGTCCAGTATAAAAACTTATGGCCAGCGCGTGTTGGCGTTACCAAAGTTAAGTCAGTTTCAATGGTGTATCTTTCTGTGTTGTCTGCAAGAGCGTCGCCGTCAGCAACATCATAAGTTATGGTATACTCTATTGGTGACAAAATTGCTTTCAAAGAAACACTACCATAGTATCCACTTTCAAGGCTTGTAACAGTGTCTCCAACCGAACCCCAGTTGTTTGTTTCGTCAACAATAGCAGTTATTTCCCAACCTTTAAGCTCATATCCCGTTTTTGTCACAGAAATACTCGAAAGATCTCTCTCGATTGTGAAGGTTAATTCATTCGATTCATTTAAAGTCAGTCCTTCTGATGCTGACCATTCTCCGTCTTGTAGGTCGAAAGTGATTGTATATTCTATTATCTCCCAAATTGCGTAAAGAGTTTGACCTGAAACCAAGAACCGTTCTAACTCGGCGCTGTTTGCAGCAAATGAATAACTTGTGGAATATGTTGGACTTCCTGCAGTTTCGGATGTGGCCCAACCAAGCAATCTATATCCATTCCTAACTGTTTTGTTGCTTACTTCTGCAAAATCAAAACCATCGGAAAGCGAAATGTCACAAGTGTATGTCTCTGAAGATCCGTTAATTGTTGCACCAGAACCATTAGGGCTAAAGGCCACACCAATTTCATAAGCCGTCCATTGTGCGTAAAGAGTCACTGTTGTAGACAAATCATCTGGTACGTAAATCCAGTTGCCATTTTCGTCAGTATAACCCGACACATTTGCCACCAAACTGCCGTCAGAGTTGATAATAAGAACTCCACTTGCAGTAGCATAACCTGAAAAGGTATATAATGTTGTACCATCAGATGTCCACGTTGCAATTGGAATTGAACTAGACTCTACAGTTCCGTCAAAGGTAATTGTAAACGACTCGTCGTCGCCAGGGAGGGTTGGCGTCGATTCTCCTGTTGCTAAGTCACCATAGTTCAAGTTAAGGTTAATAGTAATTTCTTCTGCTGTCCACGAAGCATAAATTGTTGTGCTGGAACTGGAAGATGTAAACCCACTGTCCACAACAGAACCATTACTATTGATTATTGTAGTGCTCGTTCCCGATGATGCAGTAAACCCATTAAAAGTGTAGCCATATCGACTTGCCGTAACAATAATTTGTCCGCCGACCGCTTCCGTATCATCAGCGTCACTTTTACCAGCATACATTTCCGTTGAGCCGTATCGAATGTAAACCGTGTTGTTTGTTATTTCTGCTACGCCACCACCCACATAAGTCACAGAAAGACTTGCTTCTGTCGAGCCATTTCCGTTGTTTTTATCATTTAAATTCAACTCCACTTCAATAAGGTTGCCCACCCAATAAGCATAAAGAATTGTTGATGTTGAAGTAAAGGTTAAATTTCCACTAATTATACTGCCGTCAGCATCAATAATTTTTGTTCCTTCACCGCCTTCACCGGTGTAATAACCTTTAAAAGTGTAGCCGGTGCGCACTGGAATGGTGATTGAAGTGATTGCGTCGGTTGCAGATGAGTCACTATACCAACCTTCATCATACATTAAGTATATGTACGTATCTCCTTGTATGGTGTAGTCATTGCCTGGATCAAGTTGGATTTGGATAACGTCCGCCACCCAATAAGCAAAAAGAGTCACTGTCCCACCATCTGTGGTTGTTAAATTGGTTGCGTAGATGTAGTTATCATTTCCATCAGTTGATAGGCCGGTAAAATCTGTACCATCAGCATCTCTCGCCCAACCCTTAAAGGTATAACCGGCGCGTATAAGAGAAACATCGGAAAATGGTAATGTGGTTACAACATCATAAGTTGCAGTTATTGTAGTTGGAGTCGTGCCTTCTACGTCGTTCGCATTATCATCAAAGGATATGTCATATGTGATTGGATCCCATATTGCTATCAAAGTGATATTACCGTATTGACCCGCTTCTGTTCCTGTATACTCATTACCAATCGTCCAACCGCCGTAAGTTCCTGATGTGTATGTGTAACCATCGATTGTAACTTCTGAAACATACCAACCTTGGAAGATATAGCCAGTGCGTGATGCATCTGTGAATGTTGTTGTACTATCGATTGTATAAGACGTTGAGTTTGGAATGGATGCTGCGCTAGATATGCCAGAATTGTATTGAATTGAATAAGAGATAGCACTCCATTGCGCTTCCAAAACAATATCGCCATAGTTTGAATCTTCTGTTGTTCTAGTATATGTGTCACCAATTGTCCAACCGCCAACTGTTGTGCCAGTTTCGTCCACTGCTCCGTTACCTATATCAACCGAAACAACCTTCCAACCGGTAAACTCATATCCGGTACGTGATGCATCTGTGAATGTTGTTGCACTATCGATTGTATAAGACCCATTGGCTGGAACATTTGCTGTGCCATAACCACTTCCACCTGTATATGTGATTGTGTAGGTTATCGCACTATAATCAGGTCGTAGAACAACATTACCATGTCTTCCAGAAGAGTTTTCAATTGTGCCAGATGTTATTGTTAATATTTCTCCAATTGTCCAACCGCCAACTGTTGTGCCAGTTTCGTCCACTGCTCCGTTACCTATATCAACCGAAACAACCTTCCAACCGGTAAAAGTATAGCCGTTTTTAGAGACAGAATTAGTGTAATCAGCTATTGTAATATTACTATCATAACTATAAGAACTTGTTCCTTGTTCCACTCCATCTTCATTTTGATAGGTAATCGTCGAGTTTACAAATTGATATTTTAAATAGTAACTGCCCGAGCCTTCCTCTGCACTAAAAGTAATTGTCACTGCATCACTATCGTTAGAGCCGCCAAACAAATCTGAATCTAATAATAAATATGTATACCACCCGCTATCCATTGTTGCACTTTGACCATTGATGAGTTCATATTCTGTTGTGCCGTCAAAATAAACAAACCACACAATAATATTTGTAACAGTTTCTCTATCTTCATCCACAACAGAAACAATTGGAATACTGAATCCTTCATTTAAAGTTGTATTACCATATAATGCCGAAACAGTATAACTTGCAACTTCAACATTATAGTCCGCATCTTCAATTGTGTTGGCATTAATCACAAAATTTATCGTTCTTGCTGTGTAGTTTGGAATTAAAACAACTGAAGCATTGTTAGAATAAGATGCTCCAAAATCGTAATTTGTTGAACCATTAGTATCAGTCCAGTTAGTGAAAGTATAACCATTTTTATAAACCGAACTAGGTCTTGACGCTAGATTCACATTGAACCCGTGGAGTTTATATTGGGTGGCAATACTTTCAATACTTCCACCTTCTCCGTCTTCATATTCAATAGTGTATACTTGATATAAATACAAATTCAGTGTGGTGCCATAACCATTAGTGCCACCTAAAGTGAAAGTTTTACTGTTTGTTGATGTTATAAAATCGCCAGTTCCAAGTGATTCAGGTGCCGCACTTAACTCGCTTGAAGATACATAGTAATAATAATTACTACTAAAACCAAGTTGCACAGTCACAGTTATCGTTGCGTTATACGCTCCATAAATTGCGAAAGTACCACCTTCAGAAATTTCTGAACTTGAATCATTAGTTGAAATTAAAATAGTTACATTTTCGCTTGCGTTCAATTCAATAAAGTTTACTTTGTATTCATATGCTTGGTCCACATCCCAAAGAACATAAATTGTCGCATTTCCGCCATTCTCTGATGTTAAGTTGTAAACATAATAGTCGCCGTCATCGTCATAATAATAAATTCCTGGATCTGTTAAATTCAAATTGTTCACAGTAGTTGCAACTTGGACATAATAATACTGCCCGTTATAATAATAGTTCCCTTCACCGGTCACTTCTTCCCAACTATCAATTGTTGTGTAAGAGCCAGGTTCTTCATCAATTTCATACGCCCAGAAATAACCAGCCGAACTGTACCCGTCTTTTTCCCAACTAATATCAAGATCAATTTTTGTTGCTTCATCATAAGACACAGAACTAATTGTTTGGTTACCATTTGTTCCGCCATTCGCATTAACCGTCACTGAGTATGTATTCGCTTGCCAAACGGCATAAAGTGGGATACTTGCTAAACTGCTGTAGGTGAAATTAACAGTGGTACCACCTGCATAACTTGAATCCGCTGCACTTGCCGAACTATCTGTTGACCAACCAAGGAAGGTATAGCCCGTCCGTGTCGGCTCAGTTGAATTTATCGTTAAACTTTCAACATTATACACATTATTATACATATTCCAATTCTGCGTCGCACTTTGCGAACTCGGCAGACTAGAAACCGTATCACTTCCCGCGTTTGCATCGTAGGTTATTTGTATTGTTCGTGAAGCAATCGCATAAAACGAAAGAGTATCGGTGCTTGAATTGTAATCTGAAACAGTTTCGCCTACTGAATAAGTTGCGCTCGTGCTTGAATCACTTGTCGACCAACCAATTAAACTCCAACCATTTGATGAATATATTCCACTGACAGATGATAATGTTTCGAAACTTGAATCAAATGTTCTTGAGTCTGTTGTTGAAGTTTGCGTCCCACTTGAATTGCGATAATAATATGTTATACTGTAAGTTTCTGCCGTCCAAATAGCATACAATGTTACTCCTTCATCGGTGGCAGCACTTGAGCTGATATTAGTCGTTGTCCAGTTATACAAAAGAACGCCGTTTGCATCGATAATAACGGCAGAAGAATTTGCTGATAAAGCAAATCCTGCAAATGCATAACCAGTGCGTGTTGGTGCAAGACTGGTAATTTGGTTTTCTCCGGCGCTGTCGGAATATATGTTTGTAGTGTTATATCTAATATAAACGCCGTTTGTTTCATAAGAAAGCATTGTGTCACCAGTTACCGCCGTTGAGCCGTTTGCAGAACTTGAATCTGTTTTTGCAGTTGAGTCATTAAGGTCGATATTAACTTTAATCATCAATGCTGACCATTGAGCAACAAGTGTGACATCGCCATACATTCCAGAAAATTCCTCTTCATCACTGTATATTTTGCCACTATCCCAACTACCAACAGTTGACTCTGGTTTCCAACCGTCGAATTCATAGCCAGTGCGTGTTGGTTCTTCCAAAGTGACTGTATCTTCAATGGTGTAAGATTCAGTAGAAGATGAAACACTCCCACCGTTCGCATTGTATGTGATTGTATAATTTGCAATTTCCCACGCTGCGTAAAGCGAAATGCCATTTGGATAATTGTCAAAATTTATTATAACTTCTGTCGAATGATTTCCTGTTCCAATTGAATCAGGATACACGTACCAACCCACTTGTCTATATCCAGTTCTTGATAAAATAAAAGTATTATCTAACCCAATTTTGTTTGATTCAGAGAGATAAACAGTGATTTTAGACGATTCATATTCATCTCCAACGCCTGCATATAAATAGACAACTTCATTTGTATCTATTTCTGCATAATCCAAAATGTATTGTGCAGGATACGGATATACCCCTTCAAGACTATTCCAAGGGGTACTTGACGCACTTGCTGACTCAATATATTCTGTTGCAGCATAAGCCCAACCATTATTGTTAAACATCCATGAACCATTCCAAATTGTGTAAATCGTGCCATCAAAAGTATATGTATTAGAAGCTAGGAAACTTACTTGTCCCAAAAGCGTGGTTAAATTTGCTCCAATTTCTTTAAATTCTTTGCTGTCACTATAATCATAGTAATAAGTTACATTGCTGGCGATGGAGCCATAAACAAGTCCGCCAACAATCATACTTGTGTTAATATCATCCACATTAAACGAACCGCCATTACTTGCATAAAGAACAACATTGTCGATTTTTATGCTTGACGAAGAATTGCTGGACGAAAATAGTGTTGCTGTTCCTGCGCCAGTGTAAACGAAAATTGAGTTAGAAATTTGAATATCAACCCCATCCAAACTTCCCAACATTGAAGTTGAATCTGTCACAATTAAAGAGTTGATAATATCCACACTGTCGCCCGATGAAAAACTCAACGCCGATGTTTCATACTTACCGTTGTATACAGTAGTATCATCAGACAAGGCGGATACTTTGCCTTCATCGTCCTCCTTCAATTCTTGTGATAGGTAACTTGTTGTTGACGCGCCAAGTAAAAAACTTGTTCCGAGTCCACAAGTTGTTACAAGCATCAAAATACTCGCAAAAATTATAAACCCAAATTTTCGTCTTAAATATTCCATAACTAGTCTCCTAAAAATTCTTTCAGGGCAGTCTTAAAAAATTGCAGAAAATCCCCTTTTTTAATATTATAAATAAAGTGTGCATAAAAAGTCAAATTTATTGTCTAGAAAATTAAAAAAATTATTTTTATGATGCTCAAAAGAAAGATTTCAGCAAAATTGCTACTTTAACGATATATCCGTAATTATAAATTTTCAAAAAATTAAATTTTTTTTAATTTTTTTTGCGTTTTTTCTTGTATTTTTTGCTATTTTTAAATTTTTATTCAAAAAATTAATAAAATTAGGTTTAAATTTAGAAAAATTTGAAAAAATACCCATTTTTTATGAAAAAATATTAATTTTTTATGAATTTTTTTGATATTTTTTAATTTTTTTTACCTGTCGAACGAAATTGTCTTTTTTAACATACGATGATACTAAGGTGCATTTTTGTTCACCAAAACAAACTTATGAGAAAATTATGAGTGATATTTTTTACATCGTAATCGGCTTTACAATCATCTTTATTATGACAACTTTGGGCGCAAGTTGCGTTTTCTTCTTAAAGAAACCGTCCACTCTTGTCAATATGTTGACCATAGGTTTCGCATCTGGAATAATGCTTTCTGCGTCAATTTGGTCATTGCTCTTTCCCGCAATTGAATATTCAGAAACGTATTTTGGAGACTTTTTTATTTTTCCTGTCGCGTTCGGTTTCCTTTTTGGTGGTATTTTTATGGTTCTTTTAGACATAATCACCGGGCATTTTTCGAGTTTACAAAAGGATAAAACGCGGTTTAAGGCATATAAACTCTTCACCGCCGTTACTGTGCACAATATTCCCGAAGGACTTTCAGTTGGATTTGCTTTTGGCGCAGTTTTTGCCACTTCCGGCAATTTTTTACCGGCAATTATGGTTGCTGTTGGTATTGCTTTACAAAATTTTCCTGAAGGTTTGGCGGTGGCACTTCCAATGTATCAAACCTTAAAAAGTAAAAGAAAAGCGTTTGTTTTTGGCAGTTTAAGCGGAATTGTTGAACCTGTTTTTGCCATTTTTGGCTTTTTTCTGGCGAGCAAACTTACTTTCCTTATGCCTTGGCTCTTATCATTTTCCGCCGGCGCAATGATATATGTGGTTATTGAAGAACTTTTACCTGAACTTCACATAAACGAAAAAACAACTGTTGGTGTATGGTCATTTATGTTCGGTTTTGTTCTTATGTTAATTCTGGATTTGTGTTTATAATTTTCAAAAAAATAAACATTATTTGTTAAAAATAATGAAAAAATTTAAAAAATAATAAGAAAATATTAAAAAAATCAATAAAAATTAATGAAAATACCATAAATAAAGATAAATAATAAATTGTTAATTCCTTATTTTATTAGTTCTTTTTATTTAAATTTATACATTTTTTTATTTTTTCCAAATTTTTTATTTTTTTATTTATTTAGAAAAATGTAATAAAAAAAAGAGCGGTTTTGCTCTTTTTTAATTTTCACGATATTCTCTTGGGAAAACAATCAAATATCTACGTGGTTCTTCACCTTTGCTCATTGTGGTTACACGATCGTCATTTTGCAGCGCAGTGTGAATCACCTTTCTTTCACTGGCATTCATTGGTTCGAATTTATAATATCTTCCACTTTTTGACACCTTGGATGCCACACGTTTTGCAAGCGCGGTCAAAGTTTCTGCACGTTTTTCTCGATAATTCTCCACATCAAGCACAACTTTTTTCCTATTATCCGTTCGGCAAACCGCACTCAAAAATGAAGAAATTGCATATAAACATTCGCCGTGATGACCGATAAGCTCGCTTAAATTGTCGCCTGTAAGAGTGTAGCGCACAAACCTTTCGTCTTCTTCTTGGCGTATTTCTGCCGTTAAGCCCAGCGCCTTCAAAAGTTTCTTTAAAAAATCTTCTGCATCAACTTTTTTCTCGAAATATTCCGTTTTTTCTTCTTCAACTGTGTCGTTTTTGTCAACTTTGATGTATTCTTCGTCTGCAACAATTTGGATATTGGCCGTCTCGCTTGTTATTTCCGCCTTTTTGGCGAAGAATTTTTCCACAAAATCATCTTCTTTTTCTTCAATTTTTTCGTTTTTCTCTTGCTTTTTAAATTCTTCTTTCTTCTCATATTTTGGAAGAGCGTCTTCCGAAATTGTTACCAAAACCTTGGCTTTTTTCAAAAAACCACCTTCGCTTAAAATTTTAATATCGACATCTTCTCTTGCTGCTTTAAGTTCAAAAAGCGCGTTTTCCACCGCCTGTTCGATATTCTTCCCTGTTGCTTCAACTGAACGCATTTTTCTTTCCCCCTTTTATTCTTCAAAGAGAATTTGAACAGCAAGTTTGGATAAATTTTCGAACATATCTTCTCTTTCTTTCGCGCTTATCGATTTGTTTGTGGCGATATTGTCAGAAACATTGCAAATTGTTAAGGCCTGTTTATTGAATTTTTGCGCCATTAAATTAAGCGCTGCACTTTCCATTTCCACACCAAGCAAGTCGTATTTTTTTGCCAATTCGAGTTGATTTTCATCTGTGTAAAAATTGTCCGAACACAAAATCGTTCCAGAATAATATTCAATGTTTTCTTTTTCAAAAATTCTTTCGGCACACTTAACCATATTTTCGCTGGCATCAACAAAACTTGCACCGTTATTAATAAAATAATTGTCAAAATTCGTTTTTGTGAATGATTTTTTCGCAATTATCATCGATTTAAGCGAAATTTCTTTTTTAAGTGAGCCTATTGTTCCAATTCGTATTGCTTTTTCCACGTCATAATAATCGAACAATTCGTGTGCGTAAATTCCCATTGATGCACAACCCATTCCGTGAGCCATAATCGACAATTTCTTTCCGTTGATAGTCCCGGTGTATGTTTTCATTCCGCGGATATTATTCACAAGTTTGGCGTCCGGCATTAAAATATCCTTAATTTTTGTGGCACGGTTCGGGTCACCAGTTAAAATGATTCTTTTAGCAATATCTCCTTTGTTTGCTTCGTTGTGTGGTGTTGCCATTCATTCTCCCCTTCCTTAATTATTATATCACATCATTTTAAGAATTTCAAAAATATTTACGTTATTTTTAAATTTATTTTAAAAAAGAGTTTAAATTTTTTAAATTTATAAAGTATTTTTGTTTTTTCTTTATTTTTTGGTTTTTCATTTAACTTTTTTTCTTTTTTGTTGTATAATACTTTTCAAATAAGGAGTTTGTATGATAATTTCTTTAACGGGCAAACCTGTCAGCGGTAAAAGTAGCGTAGCAAAAATTTTGCAAGATAAATATGGTTTTAAGATTTATTCCGTTGGCGATATTTTTAAAGAAGAAGCACATAAAAGAGGAATGAGTGCTGAAGAATTTAATAAGTTTTTGTTGTCAGACCCAAAGTATGATAACTATATTGATAAGAAAACCACCGAACTTGGCAACCTTTGGAAAGATGAAAATGTGGTTTTTGATTCTCGCCTTGCTTGGCATTTTATTCCACATTCATTCAAAGTTTTTATCGACCTTGATGAAGAAGAAATGGCAAAAAGATTGGCAAACTCTGACAGAATTGGCCTGGAAAAATATGAGGATGTTGAAGCCGCAAGACGAACATTGATTGAACGTTTCAATGCGGAAAATCTGCGATACAAAAAATTTTATGGCGTGGATAATACCGATTTTTCCAACTATAACCTGATACTCTCCAGTAAAACTTCTTCGCCGGAAGAACTTGCCGATATTGTGATGCGAGAATATAGAAAGTTTTTTAATTTAGAATAAAGTTTTTCTTTTGTAATAAAATGTTGTATGTTCATTATGTCCAATATTTTTAATTACTTTTTTTACATAAAAAACATTTTTATCAAAAAGTTGTTACCTGCCAACACAACTAAAATATCGTTTAATTTTAACAAAAAAATTCATCGGGTTATGCTCACCACCATCTTCACAACCTTTGGTAAACAAAATGTTAGGTGATAAGTTAAAAGATAAAAAAAGATAATGCTTTTTGCACTATCTTTTTTTATTACATATCTTTGCGACGATAGTCAACATCTATAACTTCTTGACGTTTTTTCTCTTGTTTTTGGGCACTCTTGTCCACCCACTTCTTAACAATAAGATTGGTAAACGGTGAGAAAATCATCATTACAAGTTGACCAATAATAATGTATATCGCAAACAAACTCGTATACATTAAGGTGAAAATACCCATAATGATTGGTATAATGAAATACATCGCTTTTCCGCCCGGTTGTTGTGTTGAGCCTTTTTTCATAAGTTTGTTATTGATAAAAATAGAAAGGAAAGATGTTAAGACTGCAAGAATAACCAGAATATAATAACCATTTACACCTAAATCTCTGTTGTTAAGTCCAGCAACAACATAGTCGAAAATTTCATCTTCATATACGCTTTCAACTTCGACATCGGTATAATAATTGCTTAAATAACTTACAATTTCGCTTTTGTCAAATATTGGACTTGTTGTTGGAGTTTCTGATTTATATATATTTTTTATCCATAAGAAACTTTGAAGGTTATCAATATAATAATCTGCCGCAATATCTTCTGCCATAAGTTTGATATTTTTTTGTTTGTCTGTCAACGCTTTCTGCGCAGAAACTGAATTTCCGGTTGCGTCGTCAACATATTCGTTGGCATATTGATTGATAATTTCTATAATTTTTTCATTGGCAATTATACCGTCTTCACTGTTGTAATCCACCAAATTCACAATTACCGGTGTC
The DNA here is from genome assembly GCA_964521165.1 of uncultured Lachnospiraceae bacterium. Classification (GTDB taxonomy): domain Bacteria; phylum Bacillota; class Clostridia; order Christensenellales; family UBA1242; genus Caccovivens. Next base: position 11,803 of record CAZFRA010000003.1, on the reverse strand, counting down.
AAAATTTCATTTGGACTTTCAATAAGATAAAAATTTAAAGTCATTGTCATTTCATCTAAATCAATTTCCGCTTCAACACCATAGTCTTCACCATATGTTAAACTGCTAAGACTGTTATTATAAAGGTTATCAAAAAGTCCATCATCTTCGTTTAAAAGCAAAACATTATAATAAACTGTTTTTGTGTTTTCATATTGCAGTGCAATATTATAGTTCGAAACATTTTGAAGACCTGTCCAGAGTGTTAAGAAAACCACCATTTGAAGAACAAGCACGATCAGCATCGGTAGACACGTCGCCACCATATTATATTGATATTTCTTGTAAACTTCTTGTTGTTTTTTTTGCAAAAGTATTTTATCGTGTCCATATTTTTTTTGAATAGCATCAAGTTCCGGCTTCATCTTGTTGTTGATGTTCATACTTTTCATATTAAAGTATTTATTAAAAATATCGATAATTACAAAAACAATTCTCACCAACACAGCAAGCAAAATAATCGACCAGATGTATGAACCAATGGCAGAGTTAAAACCACCGATGATACTTTCCCACATACCACCGGGATAATTTAAGACAATTCCCATCAAAGAATCCATAAATTTTCCCCCTTTAAGTTTATTGGAACAGGGTCATACCCCCTTTTCTTTTGCCACGGCACACACCTAAAAAGCCGTTTTGTGCCTAAATACGCGCCTTTGAAAACGCCAAACTCTTCCACGCAACCGATGAAATAGTTCGAACAGGTTGGTGTGAAAATGCAACTATGCGGAAGGAGTGGCGAAATGACGTATTTAAAAAACAAAACAGGTAGCAAAAAGAGTGTTTTATACAATTTTCTTTTTTTCATATTTTTCAAACAATTTTTTTAATTCTTCCCGAAGTATTTTAAAATCTAATTCTTCTGCGCCAGCACGCGCCATAACAACATAATTTTGGAAATTTTTTATCGAAATGTCTCGTCTTGTTATTTCACGAAGTCGCCTTTTGAGTTTGTTACGCACATTTGCCTTTCCAAGTTTTTTGCTAACAGAAAAGCCAATCCGATAGTTATTATACTTACTTTTAACAACAAAAAGGGTGAAATGTTGCGTCGACACTTTTTCCCCTTTTTTGTAAATATAATTAAACTCTTTGTTTTTTCGAAGTCTATGCATAAACTAAGCCGCAATCTTTTTCCTGCCGCGTGCTCTGCGTCTTTTTAAAACATTTCTTCCGCCTTTTGTTCTCATTCTTTCGCGAAAACCGTGAACTTTATGTTTTCTGCTTTTCTTAGGTTGATATGTTCTTTTCATATTTTTCTCCTTTTTCTAGTCAACTTAAAATGTCAAAGAAATTTTTAGTATCTTAATAAAAAACTTCCAATTGCATTAAAGGTCTAGCGTTATTATACCTAAAAAAAAAGAATTTGTCAACTATAAAGGTTAGGTAATTTGATAAATATTTGACTTTAACCTTTTGATATCGACAAATTTCTTATTTCATAATGAAACAATTTCATCTGCAATCTCGTTTGTTCTCGCGTCGTGAGAAATGATAATAATAATTTTGTTTTGATTTTTAAGTTTTTTTATTTCTTCTATCACTTTAATAGCATTATTTTCGTCGAGTTCGTTGGTTGGTTCGTCAAAAAAGTAAACGTCCTTATCTTTATTGAGTGTTCTTATCAAATCCACTCTTTTCTTTTCGCCACCCGAGAGAATATTTTTTATCGACCCTCTAACTTCTCGTTTTAAAAGTTTTTTCATTTCAAGTCGTTTTATAAGTTCATTAGACTTTTTATTTAAGTTGTCATCCGGATAAGACATATTTTCTTTCAGACTTCTGTCAAACAAAATACTATCCTGGAAAAGATAAACCATCTTATCTCTGTGGTTATATAAATTTCTCAATTTAATGTTTCCATTAATGATTAAGTAACCTTTTTCAATTTCTTTTAGTCCACATATAGCATTCAAAAGTGTTGTTTTTCCAGATCCACTTTGACCGTTAATAACATATATTTTTCCACTTTCAAAAATTTGGTTATAATTTTTCTTAAAATCTCCCAAATTTACATAGTAGTTTTTAACTTCAATTTTATTTATCTTATCAATAGCCACATTCTCAATTTTACTTTTTATCAAATCTTTGTTATCAGGATAAATCTTTGTCAAATTGCAAAGTTTGATTGAAGCGTTTTGTAAGTCGTTCAAAGAATAACCCAAATTTTCAATTATTCCTTTTTAATTTCTAATCTCTTTTTTCACAAAGTAAGTTTTTACCACCATCTCTTTGTGGTAAACTTTCCAATTTTAAAAACATATAATAAAAAAGTTTTTTACACTTACGAATTTAGTATAATTCTTTTACAATAAATTTAAAACCTTTTTTAACCTATCATTCTAACTGGTAAGATAAGATATAAAAATTCATCACCTTCAATTGGTACAATAACACAAGGATTTGCCGGATTATTAAAACAAATTTTAATAAATTCGTCTTGATTTGCGCGCAAACTTTCGATGAAATATCTCGCATTGAACGCGATAAGTAAATCTTTTCCAGTTGTGTTAACTGGAACATTTTCATTTACATTTCCAATTTCTGAATTTGATGTGATACAGAGATTTTTCTCTTTAATTTCAAATTTAACACAATTTCCTTGACCAACTTTTGATAAAAGTGACGCTCTTTCCAAAGCATCTTCAAACTGTACTTTGTTGATTACACTAATTGTTTCATAGTTTGCTGAAATGATTTGTTTATAATTGACAAAATCACCTTCAAGAAGACGAGTTGTTACTTTTGTTTCACCAAAATCAACCATTAAAGTAGACTTGTCGACATAGATATTGACAATATCATCGCTATCGTCTAAAAGACGTGCAATCTCGTCCAAACTTCTTACTGGAATAACAATCGACATCGTAAGGTTTGAATAAACATTCTTTTTAACTTTGGCAAGACGGTATCCGTCGAGTGCAACTGCGTTTAACTCATTTTTATTAATATCAAACAAAACACCTTTAAGGATTGGACGACTGTCATCAATCGCTACCGAAAATCTCGTTTTGTTGATGATTGTTTTTAAATCTTTTTTGGAAATACCAAAATAATCACTACTTTCAAGTTTTTTAAATGAAGGATATTCTAAAACATTATAGCATTGGATTATACTATGGCTGTCATCGTAACGAATTAACATTTGGTTTTTGTCATTAAGTTCAAGTTCAATCATCTCATTAGTAAGTTTTTTTATAAACTCTGTGATAAATTTTCCCGGAACAACTGCTTCACCTTCTGTTTTAATGTTTGCTTTAATTTTTCTTTCAATTGAAAGGTCTGTATCTGTTGCGCTTAAAGTTAAAGTATCATCTTCTGCGATAATTTTAATTCCTTCAAGAATTGGATTTGTGACTTTATTTGAGATTGCTTTACTAACACTCAAAAAAGAATCTGAAAGTTCCACACCGTGACAACTAACTAACATTTACTTTTCTCCTTTTAAATTTGATGAAAACATTATATCATAATTTTCGTTCGCGCGCAACTAAAATTTTTAATTTATTTTTATTTTAGTATAATACTAATATTCATAATGGTGGTGGAAATGTGTATAACTTTTTAAAAAAACTAAATATGGAAAAAGATATTGAAAAATAAATTAAAAATAATCAATATTTAGTGTTGGAAAAATGTGGATAAATATGTGAATAAATATTTTTATTTTTCCACATTTAAACATTTTTTATTATTTTAATAAAAATTTAATTAAAAACTTTAAAAAACCCTATTTATCGAAGATGTGAGGAGTGTGAAAATATTAAAAAAATAAAAAAAATTGCAATTTTTTTTATTTTTTTATTTTTTTTAACATATTTTATTAAATTTTGGTATTTTTATATAAAAATTTCAATAAAAAATTAAAAAAAACACATATTTTTTTAAATTTTTATGTGTTTTTTTAAAATTTTTTTAATTTTTTACAACATTTTCTTTATTTCATCGATATATTTAGCAATTTTTTTATTGTTTTTTATTTCTTCTGAAATTTTATCACGAGAGTGCATAATTGTTGTATGGTCTCTTCCACCAAAAATTTTACCTATATTAACAAGTGGAAGATTAAGAAGTTCAGAGATTAAATAGACGGCAATCATTCTTGGTTCCACAACTTCTTTATTTTTCTTTTTACCAACAATATCTTTATAATCAATTTTGAAATATTCACAAACAGTGTTTGTTATTTTTTCGGCTGTAAGTTCACTTTTTGTTTCAAAAGTTTTATTTTTTTTGAAAATTTCTTCCGCTTCTTCCATTGTTGCTACTTTTTTACCATTTAAAGTTGCTAAGAAATACACTTCTGATAATTTACCTTCCAACTCTCTAATATTACTTTCAATATGTTCAGCGATGTAGTTAATAACATCATCTTCGGCATAATATTTTTCTAACTGGCTTTTTTTGTGGAGAATGGCAATTCTTGTTTCAATATCAGGTGGTTGAATGTCGTGAATAAGTCCACTAGAAAAACGAGATTTAAGCCTGTCTTCTAAATTTTCAATTTCTTTTGGTGGACGGTCAGAACAAATAATAATTTGTTTATTATTCATTATAAGTTCGTTAAAAGTGTGGAAAAATTCTTCTTGCGTTTCTTTTGCACGATAAATAAATTGGATATCATCAATCATTAAAACATCTAAATTACGATATTTTCCACGAAATTCCATAATTGATTTATTTTTTGATGAAGAATAAAGTGAAGCGATGTAGTCATTTGTAAATTGTTCACAAGTTACATATTTTATCTTAAGTTCTGGAGAAAATTCGTAAATATAGTTGCCGATTGCGTGCAAAAGGTGTGTTTTTCCAAGGCCAACACCACCATAAATAAAAAGAGGGTTGTATCTTTTTCCTGGATTTTCAGCTACCGTTCGAGCAGCGGCATAAACAAACTGATTACTTTTCCCAACTACAAAATTATCAAAAGTATACTTTTCCATAAACGGCGATTTTTCATCATGCTTCGACACAATTTCTTTTTGTTGACTATTTTTCAAAAATTCCGCTTCTTCATTTTGGTCGAGAACGACAATTTCCAATTTTTTACCAACAATTTCATAACAACACTCGCTGACTTTATCTAAAAAATTTCGAAGCACTTGATTTTTGGCAGTCACTGATTGCGCAACGATATAAAAATTATCCTTTTCATCAATTTGCAATGGTTTAATTGTTTTTATCCAAAGCATATATGAAACGGAAGAAATTCGAAGTTCAAGTTTTTCAAGGATTTGTTTCCAGATTGTTTCAATATCCTGCATTTTTCACCTACCTGTCTTTTATTATACAAAATTTTATTTAAAAATTCAACATAATTTTAAGTATATTTAAAAAAACTTCTTTTATATATAAAAACATTAAAAAACAAAGAAAAACAATGAAAATTTGAAATAAAAATTAAAAAAAGGCGAAAATTTCGCTTTTTAAATTTCATACAAAAATTTTCACCTTCATTGTTTACAATCTTTATCTATAAGATTTTAATTTAAACAACACTTATATTATTTACCTTTAAAAGTATTTTTGAAGAAGGATTCAAGTTTATCGAAAGGTATTCGATCCACACGGTCATACAAATCGATATGTTCAGCATCTTCAACAATATACAATTCTTTTGGTTCAAGTGCTTTTTTGTAGACAGTTTCGCTATAAAATTTTGAATGTGCTCTATCTCCTACAACAAAAAGAATTGGTCTTGGTGAAATTTCGTCAACAAAATCAAGTAAATTAAAATTCATCATTGCCATATCGCTCGTTGTTGTGAAACCGCCGCGTGCATTTTTATGGAAACCGCGTTTAAGTGCATAAAATCTAAACCATTCTGCTGTTGGTTCGGTTAAGTTTTTTGGCACATCTGACAAAGGTTTTTCAGGAAAATATGGAAGGTACTGTGGATAACCGTTTTTAAAATCTTCCCATCTTTGAAGAGAAAGTTTTTCTTTTGTTTTCAAAACTTCTTCTTTTGATAGTCCAAGACGAACAGAGTCAGACATAACATACATACTCACTGTGGCAACCGCTTTAATTCTTATGTCGACTTGTGCGGCTGATAGTGAAAAACCGCCCGAACCGCAAATGCCAATAACACCAATTTTGTTTCTGTCAACAAAATCTAAAAATCCTAAGTAATCAACGCACGCGGAAAAATTTTCAACAAAAATATCCGGTGAAGAAACATTGCGCGGTTTACCTTCCGATTCCCCCATAAAAGATTGGTCGAAAGTTAAAACGACAAATCCGCGTTTTGCAAGTTCGTTAGCATAAACGCAAGGACCTTGTTCTTTAACGCCGCCATATGGTGCGCCGATAATAAGCGCTGGCAGATTTTTAAGTTTTATGGTTTTACTTGTGTACAAATCGCCGACAATTTTAAGCCCATACCTATTTTTAAATGAAACTTTTTCTCTTTTAACATCATCACTTAATTTTGCAATATATCCGCTCATAATAATCTCCTTTATAATTTAAAATATTCTTCATCATTAACTTTTTCTAACCATTCATTTGAACCATCAACAGCAGGAATTTCGATGGCAATATGACTGAACCAACTATCTTTGCTTGCTCCGTGCCAATGTTTTATTTCTGGTGCAATATAAACAACATCGCCGGCAGATAATTTTTGTGCTTTTTTACCCCATTCTTGATACCATCCTGTTCCATTTGTGCAAAGAAGAATTTGTCCGCCTTTGTGATGAATATGCCAATTATTTCGACAACTCGGTTCAAAAGTGACATTGGCAATAACCACCCCTTTTGTATTTAAAGGATTGAGATAACTGTTTCCGATGAAATATTTGCTATAAGCCGTGTTTGGATTTCCAATTTTAAATATTGGCGAAAAATTATCGTTTTGTCCATAGACTTCTTCCATCATTGGAAAAACAGCCCAAGCATTAGGCCAACCAGCATAAAAAGCAAGATGTGTAATAGTTTCCACCATTTCTTGTTTGCTTATACCATTGTTTTTTGCATTTTGAATATGACTTTTTAATGAGTTATCAAAAATACCTTTTGAAATCAAAGCCGTCACAGTGATTAAGCTTCTGTCACGCAAAGAAAGTTTATCTTCTCTTGACCAAACTTCACTAAATAAAACATCGTCATTGAGTTCGGCAAATTTTGGTGCTAAATTTCCAAGCCTATCTCGTCCAGCAGTTTGTTTTTTCATTCTTTTTCCCCCCCTTATTTGACATAGTTATATAACTATGATATAATTCAATTATAAAACCTAAACCTAAGTTTAGGTCAAGTAATTTTAAATAATTTTAGGAGAAAAAAATGTATACTATTGGCGAAGTTTCCAAGATGTTTGATTTATCAATATCAACACTAAGGTTTTATGATAAGGTAGGTCTTTTGAGAAATGTTAAACGAAAAAATGGAATAAGACAATTTGACGATAACGATGTGGAAGTTCTGTTGTTGATTGAATGTCTTAAAAACTCTGGTATGCAAATCAAAGATATAAAAATTTTTCTTGATTGGTGTGCTGAAGGTGATGCAACACTATCTAAGAGATATGAAATGTTCCAAAAACAACGTGAAAAAATTTTAAACGAAATTGAAAAATTGAAAGATACTCTAGATTTAATCAATTTCAAGTGTTGGTATTATCAAGAAGCGGTTAAAAATGAAACAGATAAAAATTTGAAAAATTTGGATGTGTCAAAAATGCCGGAAAAAATTCGAGAATGTTATCAAAAATCTCATAAATGTATAAAAAACAATAAAAATGCAAAGTTTTAAGATTCTTTGCATTTTTTAAGTTTTGTCTATATTTTTCTTTATGAGTGGAAGATTTATTTTCCAAAATTCTTTATTATTGTCGTATGTTAATTTTTTCTCAACATCTTTAACATCGAACCAAAATAAATTTTCTTTATCTTCTTCTTTAATAGCTTTTGTGGTTTTTCTAATATCATTTGCAAGAAACATTTTGATAATTATATTTCCTTTTTTGTTTTTGTAGGATATATCTTGTAAAGGGCAGATGATTTTGGATTCTCTGCCTGTTTCTTCTTCTGTTTCTCTTATAGCACACTCTTCAAAAGTTTCACCGAGTTCCAAGTGACCTTTTGGAAAGGAATAATCATTCAACTTTTCTCGATAAACAAGCCCGACTTTTTTGGTTGTTTTGTTAATTAAAACCGTGCCCGCCTTGTTGATAATTTTATGTTTTTCGTTTATCATTTCCTTAAACCAATCTTCAAAGATATCTAGAAGCAAGGACAGTTTTTGTTTGTTTTTTGGATTGTTTGTGATGGAAGAGTTTATTTCAACTTGCAAAGTCCACATTCTGTTTTTAAAACTGCCAGAAATTGTTTTTATTGAAGCAAAATATGGAGTGTCAATTGAAACTTTGAAATCGTTTTTCTTTAATTTTTTCACAAGACTCTCAAAAAGCGGAACATTTCTTTGAATGTTTGCTCCAAGATTTATGCCGAGATTGATATCTGTCTCTCTTTTTGAACTTAGACCGTGAAAATCGACCATATATTTGATTTTGTTGCGTTCACGATATATCTTTGTTTTGTAAGGGCTTATTTTTTCAAAGTTTACATCATCAAAATTGTTTTTCGTTTTGGCAATCAGTTTTGTTTTAAGTCGGTTTGTGAGTTCAAGAGCAACAGCAACTGACCCTATTTCTGCAACTTTATGAAAACCAAGACGCGTTTGGCTGACGCCGTGCGGTGCAGAAATGAGAATATCACTTTTGTTGTCGATATAAACAAAATCTTTATTTCGATGTGATTTCATAAAATTTTTGCGGTTTTCGATAAAACGATTGTAAGAAAACATATATCCCTCCTCAAAAAGACATTTTAGCACATAAGATATTTTTTTCAAAAAGAATATAACAAAAAAGTAAATTTCTTGTTTTATTATTTGTTTTTTGCTAATGTTTTTACACAAATTTCATCCAATTTTTTAAAATTTTCATTTTCGCTTAAAGACAAAAGATGAAACTTTGGTCGATAGGTTAGTTGATAATTTTGAACATATTTTTGCGACAAAGCATCTTTAAGTGCTTTCATATTACCAACTTTTCGCGTCATTTTGCCGTTTGTGAGAAAATTGATAACACTTAAATTTTGTCTAAAAAGTCCACTAGAATTTTGAGTATATAATTTTGGAAGTGTAATTTCTTTGATTAAATTATTTAACGAGATGTTATGCTTTATGCAGGCATACATATTTTTCGAAATCTCGTAAAAATTGCCAAAGCCAAAACGATAACCGTTCAAATCTTTAACACAGCAAACATCGGAGATGTAATATTTGCCGTTGATTTTAAAATGTCCACCTTCAATGGAAATAATTAAACCATTTTTTTGACATATACTTGCCACCCTGTTGTATGCGCCTTTGAGAACATCAAGATTACACGGCTTGGAAGAAACACCGCTTTGTGAATTTTTTATGTGGATTTTTGCGGTCGGAAAGATTTCTTTAACTGCTCTTATTTTAGACTCATTCTGCGTGCAAACATAGATATCCATACAAACTCCTTTTAAGTATTATATCATCAAAATAGACAAAATTCAATAGCGTGTTTATAAAATTTTATGCTTAAATTTTAAAAGTAATATCGAAAAGAGTATTATAAAACGTGTTATTTAGGTTTTTCTTTAATTTTTTCGTATATTTTCTTTACATATAACGAAGATTTTTGATATACTTTTTTCGGAGAGATTATATGCAAGATTTTTTTAAATGGACTGCGTGGGAAATGACAAAGCCGCAGTCTTACGGTTTATTTCATATTTTGTTTGTTATTATTGGTGGATGCGTTGCCGTGCTTTTGGCGTGGTTTTTGCGAAAGACAAACGAAAAACAAAACAAGATTTTTTTAGGTGTTGTTGGTGGTTTTTTGATTTTAACAGAACTTTATAAACAACTCTTTTATTTTTATGTTGTAAAAGATTGTGAATACAGTTGGTGGATTTTTCCTTTTCAGTTGTGTTCTGTGCCAATGTACCTTTGTATTATATGTGTATTTATCAAAAACCAAAAAGTGTTGAGTTATATATATAATTTTATGTTTACATTCAATCTTTTCGGTGGAGCAATTTCGTTTGCCGAGCCAAGTGGTCTTAATCATGAATATTTGACACTGACTTTACACGCATACATTTGGCATATGACATTGGTGTTTGTTGGACTTTATCTATTTTTCAGTCGCCGTGCAGGACAAAAATGGTATGACTTCTTTAAAGGTTTGGCAGTATTTTTTGTTTGTTGTTGTGTGGCGCAAATTTTCAATGTGGCTTTCAAAGATAAGGGAGGGGTAAATATGTTTTATATTTCTCCTTATGTAACAAGTCCAATTTACTTTTTTGATGAATTTAACAAAGAAAATGGTTGGTTTGCAAATATGTGTCTTTACTTATTCGCCATCGTTTTAGGCGCTGGAATAATGTATTATCTGTTTTGGGGTGTACGAACGTTGGTGGATAAAAAGCGTCGTCCGAAAGACCCAGTGGATAAAATGCTAAAAATTATAAAAACCGACCTTGCAAGTTAGGTTAGAAAATGCGATAAAAATTATTCTAAGAAAGAAAAAATAAAAAGGGGAAAAGTTGAGAAATTTAAGAGAAAGTATTGCTGAGAAAGAGATAAACATTTTCAAATCGGAAAATATACACGAGCAAAATAGGCTTCAAGTGCAACAATCTCTTCTTTACGATTTTGATATGGAAATTTATTCCAAGTTTCTTCGTAAAAACAAAGCGATAAATGTTTTAGATTTAGGATGCAACGATGGAAGTGTTGGGCTTTGTAGGTTTAAAAATTTTAAAATAAATAAATATTTAGGTTTGGACTTAATAAAGACAACTTCGAAAGAGAATAATATCTTTTTTGAACAAATTGATTTGGAATGTGAAGATTTGGAAGAAAAAACAAGTCAATTTCTAAAGAAATATGAAATTGACAAGTTTGATGTCGTGAATTGTTTGGCGTTATTTGCTCATATAAAAGAACCTGTGAAAATGTTAAAAGTTATAACAAAATTTTGCCGGAAAGGCTGTTTGTTTTTCATACGAAACATTGATGACGGCTTAAATGTTTGTTATGGTTCAAAAATGGTTGAGAAAGCGTTGTCTTTTTTAGATAAAACGAAATACACCGGTTTTAGATATTCTGGACGAGAAATTTCAAGTATTCTTATTGAGTCCGGTATTAAGAATTTTTCTTTAGTCAAAAGCGGAATTAATAATATCGGAATGCCTGAACAGAGAAAACTCGAATTTTTTCATACAATTATCGACTTTATCCTAAACTCTCTAAACAAAGAAAAAGAGTGTGGTGCGATTTCAAATAAAAATCTTGAAAGATTAAATTTTCTCGAAGAAAATTATGAGAACTTGAAGAAAGAATTTTTAAAAGACACATTTTTTGTTCATTTAGGGTTTATGTTTTATGTGGCCAAGGTGTGAGATATGGATGAGTTAAAAGAATTAAGTGAAAACCATATAAACCAAATTTTTGCGCTACAAGAAGAAGTTTTTGATGAAGGCTATAATGAAGATTTGTTAAGACATAACAGTGTTGAAAATTTTAAAGAAATATTTAAACGCAATCATAAAGTGGTTGGATATTTTTATAAAGACAAAATTGTTGCGTTTGGGATGTTATACGCTTCAAATAAAAATGAAATTTTGACATCGACTGAACTAATCGAACTTGCATTATCGCTTGAAAAGAAAGAATTGAAAGTGGCTGTTGTTAAACTGATCATCGTTAAAAAGGAATT
>CAZFRA010000002.1:0-135289 GCA_964521165.1 uncultured Lachnospiraceae bacterium | reverse complement strand
ATCTTTTAATTTATCTTTCAACATTTTTCAAAATTTTTAATATATTGTTATTATGATTAAGTTTTTCAAAATGAACGGAGTTGGAAACGACTATATTTTTATTGACCAAATTGGTGTCAAAAATAATAATATTTCAAAAAAAATAATAAAAAATATGTGTGATCGACATTTTGGCATTGGTAGTGATGGTGTGATTGTGCTTGAAAGTTGCAAGGTTGCAGATGTAAAAATCCGCATCTACAACAGCGATGCCAGTAGTGCCACGCTTTGTGGAAACGCCACAAGATGCGTAGCGTTTTATATGGCAAAAAAACTAAACAAAACAAACATCAGCGTTAAAAGTGGTGACAAAATTTTGCTTTGTAAAATTCAAAATATAAATTCAAATAGTGCCGTTGTGAGTGTGAATATTGGCGGTGCAAAAATTGTCGACACAAAGATATTGTCGTTTCAGGGTCAAACCTATAAACTTTATATAACCGATGTTGGAAATCTTCATTGCGTGGTGTTTGTTAAAGATTTTTGCTTTGACTATCAAACACTATGTCAAGAAATTCAAAATTTACCTTGTTTTGAAAATGGCGTTAATGTGGATTTGGCAATGATAAAAAACGGCAAAATTTGTTTAAAAGTGTGTGAAAGAGGCAGTGGTTTTACTCTTGCTTGTGGCAGCGGTGCATGCGCAACTGCCTATGTCGCCTGTGGTGAAAGACTGATAAAAGACGATGTCATCGTGAGTCAACACGGCGGAAAATTGGAGATTGTTGTAGGTAAAAATATAACAATGACTGGCACGTGCAATTATGTTTTTGACGGGGTGTATTATGAAGATAAATGAAAATTATTTGACCGAACAAAAGTATCTATTTACTATTGTTACAGACAAGGTAAACGAATTCAAAAAACTCAACCCCAAAAAAAAGATATTAAACCTTGGTATTGGAGATGTGACAAGACCACTTGACAAAAAAATTGCATTGGTTATGACACAGGCATTAAAAAGTCAGTGCAAAGCGACATCTTTTAAAGGCTATCCTCCCGAAACTGGCTATGATTTTTTAAAAGAAATGGTATCAAAATTTTATAGTTCTCGTTCAATACAGATTGACAAAGATGAAATTTTTGTTAGCAATGGTGCTGGTTGTGATGTAACAAACATATTGGGACTGTTTCAAGATTTGACGGCAGTAATTGCAAATCCAACATATCCAGCATATGTCAACAGCAACATTTTGTGCCAAAATTCCGTCATATTTCTGCCTTTAACAAGCAAAAATGGCTATAAAATGCTTGCAGATGAATTAAATGAAAAACAAAGTTATCTTGTCTATATGTGCTCACCAAACAACCCAACAGGGTCGACACTAACAAGAAAAGAACTTGGCGACTGGGTGCATTTCGCAAACCAAACACAATCAATCATTCTATTCGACAATGCATATGAAAGTTTTGTTGAAGACGATTGCCCGAGATCCATATATGAAATTGATGGAGCAAAAAATTGTGCAATTGAAATATCCAGTTTTTCAAAATCTGCCGGATTCACCAATCTCAGATGTGGTTTTACTATTGTTCCAAAAAGTTTGATCAGACAAAACGCAAGCGTGAACAAGATGTGGAACTTTCATCAATGTATATTTTTTAACGGTGTGCCTTACCATATACAAAAAGGTGCGGAGTTTGTGCTTTCGGAAGAAGGTCAAGATATTTGTAGAAAAAATATACATTATTACAAACAAAATGCGTTGATTTTAAAAAATTGTTTAAAAGATAGTGGTTTCGAATTTGTCGACTATGGTAATTCGCCATATATATGGGCAAAAGTTCCCACAAAGCAAACTTCGTGGGAATATTTTAACTTTTTGCTGGAAAAATATAATATTGTGTGCATGCCGGGTAGTGGATTTGGCAGGTGTGGCGAAGGCTATATACGATTTTCTGCCTTCGCCAAGCGTGACGATATTCTCACTGCTATGGATAAAATATTGAAATAATATTTTTTCATCGGCACTTGAAATATTTTTGGTTTTTGCTTGACACGTACTGGTGTTTTTCTATACAATTGACATATGGAGAATAAAATTATGAAAATTGAAAGAAAAAGTTTTTTGTCATCTATCATCGCTGTGGTTGCCAGTTCGCTTATTATTATTGATTTCATAGTTGAGATAATATTGCAGTCTTTGAATACCGCTGAAGACATCACCGCATATATGAAAATTGCGTTATTTTCTATCTTTATTACAGTTTTTATTGTGACTCTTGGTTTATCAGCAACGCTGCTTCGTCACACAAAAGACAATAAAAACATAACTGAAAAACCTTTCAAATGCATTCTAATTTCCACCGTTGTTTTTGATTTTATCGCAGTATTCCTTCTTTTCATATATATTTTCTCATATGAAAATATTGTCAGCTTGATCGTGTATATCATTTGTTTTGTTTTACATTTAGCAAGCGGAATTTTGTATTTAATTGATTTAAACAAGCAATCTAAAGAAGGAAAAGAGCAGAGCAATAAAGAGAACTAAAAGATGATTTAATCATCTTTTTTATTACAAAAAAAAATCGCCAAAACTTTGATGGCGATTTTTTAACAAATTTAAATAGATTGTTATTAGAATTGTACTTTTGGTGCGTTTCTTTCTTCCGCTTCAACAATTTCAAACAAACTGCGTTTTTCAAACTTAAACCATTTTGCAACTAGGTTTGAAGGAAATCTTTCGCGTTTTATGTTGTAAGTTTTAACACAACCGTTATAATACTTTCTTGCTGTTGCAATTTCGGTTTCCAAAGATTTAAGAGAATTTTGTAAATCAATGAAATTTTGGTCTGCCTTCAAATTTGGATAGTTTTCCGTTACAGCAAACAAAGATTTAAGTGTGCCAGAGAGCATATTTTCATATTTCGCTTTTTCTTCAATGTCGTTTGCAGACATACAAGAATATCTCGCCTGCATAACACCTTCCAAAGTTTTTTCTTCATGTTTTGCATAACCCTTAACAGTTTCCACCAAGTTAGGAATTAGATCGTATCTTTTTTTCATATATACATCCATTGTTGAATAACTTTCATCAACATTATTTTTAAGAGTGACAAAAGTGTTGTAAGTCGACCAAATCCAAATACCGATGATAATTGCCAACAAAACAATAGCTGCAACAACGACAATAACCGCAATCAATGCTGAACTCATATTAACCTCCTTTAAAATTTTTGGAATTTAATCCCACTAGTAGTATATCATATTATAAACAAAAATTAAAAATGTTTAGTATAATTTTTTTTATAATTATATTTTTTATTTTTTTGAACTTTGAGCGCAATCTCAACAACGCCCCATATAAATGCAATCCCCAAGACAATTAAGAACATAATAAGCAAGGTAAGTTGATTTTCTGTTAAAGAGCCGATTTCAACGAAGGTGATAACTATATTCATATCACTCGTGATATTTTCAAGCGTTAAAGTATTGTCGGTTATACTCACTCTTTCGCCGTTGACAGTGACATAGTCGATTTCATAGTTTTCTTCCGGCACAATCTCTATCGTTTCGCTAGTTCCATACTCCACAGAATATATGCCACTTGCCGAAACATAACCGCCATTACCATAAGTTATGTTGATAATGAAAGTTTGGATTGAGTCATAAACCGAAATGGTGTAATCTTGAAGAATGTTCTCCAAAACAAAGGAATTGTTTTCGTCCAATGTCACCAGTTCGCCGTTCACCAATACTTTATATATCTCATAGCCTTCTTTAACATTCAAAGTAACGGTTACTGTGGAATTTCGGTCAACATTCAGATTACTATCAACTTCTTCTTCACCCACCAAAACGGTGACATTTTCAGAATAAATAAAGTTAAGGTTAAAGTTGGAAATTGCAGTGGCTGTCGCCGAGATTATAACATCACCTGAAAAATTCTCAAGAGTGAAAGTTGTCGAGTCTTGTTCAATATTATCAACACTCACTTTGGAAGAAAGTTCATAACTATCTTCCGCTACCACAACAATATTGTATTCCACACTGCTATATATAGTATATGTGTTGCCCGTAACAAGTTCACCGTCAACATAAACATTGATGTGTTCGCCTTCAATCTGCAACTCATAACAATCGGTTGTGGACGGAATAACCAAAACTGTCACAGAAAGTGTGTCGGAAGTATTATCAAATTCGTCGCTAACACTGAAAGTGAAAGTGTAATTGCCAACATTCGACAATCCAGTTATATTAAAAGTTAATGAAACAACGTATTCGCCATCAAAAGAACTATCATCAACCACGCAAGAAACATTACCATAACTTTTATTAGAAGAATCTGTTAATTGCCAAGTTTTTCCATTGCCATTGCCGTAAGTGGAAGAATTGAGATATTTGCCATACGCCTTATAACTCAAAGTCACAGAACCGGTTGTTGTGATAACGCGTGTTGCTGAAGAGTCTGCGGTTAAAGTTGGATTAATTGACACAAGTTTTACAGCATATTCTTCAAACAAATCATCGAAGTTACTGCCAGTATAACACTCCAAAGTGTATACGCGGAAATTGGACATCTCGCCGAAAGACTTAAGTTTCCCACCAAGCGTTAATGTGGTGAGCGTAACATTGTTGAAGGCATTTTGATAAATATATTCTATATTTTTAAATTCCAAACTTTCCAAATTTAAACAATTTGCAAAGGCATAATTGCCAATTCTTGTCACCGATTCCGTTCCGGTCACCGTTTTCAAATTGGTAGCGTTATAAAAAGCGTAACTGTTAATTATCGTGCAAGATGAAGGCAAAATAACATTTTCAACAGTGGTATTGGAAAATGCGAACGCACTTATTGCCGTTATTTTGACATTGCCAATTGTTCCTTGGATATTTAAGGTAGTTAAATTTCCATTGTATTTCTCAATTGTTCCGCCAAACAAATTTCCAGAAACTTCAAATGAACTATCTAGGTCGATATTGTTGAAGTAATAGGTTTTTACGGTTATTTCACTTTTTATTAGCAAACCACTGTTGTTTTTGTAAACAGCCATTGCTCTAATTTGTGTGGTTTTGGAGATAGTTAGTGGTCCTGTGTAGACTGATGAATTAAGAGTAGGATTGGTTTCATCTGTGGTGTAATAGATTGTACAAGTGCCGTCACCATATGAATAGGAAAGTTCCAATGAAAAACTTTCTGTGTGATTTTCTTCTTCCACGCTAAAAGTTATTTCGCCTATCGTACTGGTGCCAAAAGCGGAAATGTTGATACAGCCATAACCATACTCGATGTCGTAGCCTTCATCGCCAAGGTCGATTGCTTCGCTTTGCAACGCACTGATAAGTTCTGCATTACTGTAAGCAGCGTAATATTCACTGGAAAGCAAAAGTGCAATAACCGCAGTAACGTGCGGAGCGGCAAAGGATGTTCCCGAGTCCGTCACATACCTATTTGTTTCAGTTTTCGTCGATCCATCTGCTTTTCTGGTGGTTTCATCAATGGTCGCAGAAAGAATCGACGTTCCCGGTGCACAAAAATCGATTGTTGAACCATAATTTGAATAATTTGCAAAGTTCATATTTTGGTCGATTGCAGAAACCACAATCGCTTCTGAGACATTTGACGGAGAACTTGTTACGGTGTTCGCCGAGCCATTACCTGCGGCAATAACTGACATAATGCTTATATTATCGCCTTGACTGACGCCATTATTGTAAGCAGTTCGAATTAAATTTTCGAGTTCTGTGTAGTGAACCACTGAGCCGTCAGTGCTTTGGTAGCCAAGACTCATATTCATAACGCGAACTTCAACATCGCTTCCTTGGTCCTTATTTAATGAAATAACATAATTGATTGCAGCAACGACACTACTGAACGTGCCCGACCCCTCTTCATCCAAAACCTTAAGCGCAATTATCTGCACATTGCTTTTTGTTTGGTCGACGATAATGCCCGAGGTTTTGGAACCGTGACCATTGTCGTCTTCAAAATTATAGCCCGTTTTTGATGTTGTTCCGGTAAAGTCTTTGGAATATTCATAAGAAATGCGCCCTTCAAACAATTCGTGTCCCGTGTTGATACCAGTGTCCAAAACGGCAACATACACTGTTTCAAGTTTCGATTCGTCATTGTCGTAAATGTAGTCGAGATATGTTATAAAGTCGTCAACTCCAGTCACTGATGCTCCCCAAGAAAGATATTCACTTGATGTTGTGGTGACAGATGATGTTAAGGATTCAGTGGTGATAACATAGTCATAACTCACTCTTTCCACATAAGATAGGCTGGAATAATAAAGATAGGCATCTTCCGTGTCTTCTGGTGTTTCGTATTGATAAATATGATAACCAAGCCATTCGACGTAATACTCTGTGTTGTATGCGTCAAGCGAACCTTCGTAGTAGACAATAATTCTGTTTGTGGTGTCGTTTTCTGAAATGGTATAAGAGTCGTCATCTTCTGTGATTGTGTAGCGCTCTTCAAGCGAACTCAATGCAACAAGTTGAGTTTCGGTAGCGGAAAAAGTGGTAATAGTATTTGCCGATAGAAGCGATGCAGAAACATATTCTTCGCCGTCTTCCACTTGGACATCGTCTTTATCAATAACATATTCTTCGCCGTGCTGAACAAGTCCAAAATTTTGATATAACGCATTTAACTCTTCAATAAACTCATTACAACTTTCAAGTTGACTTTCGCTACTCGCCGTGTCAAAGTCGATTGTAACAAAAGATAAAAGAGAAAATAACGAAAAAACGATTGCCAGAAAAAATCCAGCAAAAGTTATTATTTTTTTCGTCAAAAAGTTATCTTTCATATTTAGTAGTATAACACTATATATTAAAAAAAATCAAATAAATTGCAAATTTTGAAAAAAATTTAAAAACTAAAGTTCGAGAAATTAATTGTGAAAATATGGCGAAAAATACAAAAAATATGCATTTTTTATTAAAAAATTAATTTTTTTAAGTTTTTTTGCGATTTTTAATAAGAAATAATATATTTTTTAATTTATTTAACATAAATTCTTCTAAATTGTTTGCCAATAATTATCGTAAAAAGATAAAAAGTTTGCTCAAAATTCTTGACAAATAAAAATAATTTCACTATAATATAATAGTTGAAATGCGAGCGTGGCGGAATGGCAGACGCGCATGTTTAAGGGGCATGTTCGAAAGAGTGTGGGTTCAAGTCCCACCGCTCGCACCACATGAGAAAAACGAACCTTGAATTCTCTTCAAGGTTCATTTTTTTGCAGATGATTGAATTGTGTAATTTGCAAATAATTTTGAAATCTTTAATTTGATTAAATCATTTTATTTGAAAATTTCTTGTGCGAGTTTGAGTGCAATTTGAAAATTGTTAATCATATGATTTGCTTTATGAATGTTCTCGTTTTCCCATTGTTTTATTTTTGTCGATAATTACTTCTAGAAACGAAATAGCTTCCTGCACTGATTGCATACATATCCTAAATTCATTGCTTGTTTTTGGAAGACCAAACGATTTTGCAACAAGTTCATAAGCAACTTGAGATTTTTCTAAATTTTTTATTCTTACAATTAATCGTAAATCCCTGCAATTCCCCACTGTTGTAGCATCCATTACTCTTAACATTCCCCCAATCCCAACACCTAAAGTTTGAAGAGTATTATTTTCATAAAGTTCATAATTAAGTATATTCTCAAATTTTACTATCACAACATCAGCAGATTTATAATCAACTAAGGCTATTTTATCATTTTCTTCATCTACTCCAATAAATTTTTTCATCTCAATTTCAGTTCTATTTGCTGTGATATTATCTTCGATAACTATCCTTCTGTTCATCTTAAAATTTTCTTGAATAAGTTTTTTGTCAGCAAGTTCATTAACTCTTTTCTGATTGGCTAAATAATTTTGTTTAACATAATAAACGATAACAAAAGCAATCGCAAAAATTAATACCATAAATACAAAAAATAATAACAAAAACATATTTCCCTCTCCATATTTTTAAAATATATCATCAATTATTTTATTTTTACATACTCTTATTGGTTAAATTTATTTTTATTTCTTTCATATGTAACAATCCATATCCGAACTTCATAACATAATCCGCTTCTGTGGATTTTTTGACCGTTTCATAAGCCATTGAAACTGAAACCGTTCCGCCTGGAACAATATCATAAATGTCATAATCATAACCTTTACAATCAAATACTACATCTCCCATACTTAATTCACAATATAGAGGATTTATTGATATTGTAGAAGACGAATTATTCATAACATCAAAATAAATTATAATAAAATTAAATGAAGTAGTTGTAAAAGTACCATATTTTTGCGCATTTTCAACTGATGTTACAGTAATTGAAACACCATTGGATGTAACTGTATCTCCAATATAATATTGATTTTCTTCCTGTTCTCCAATTTTAAGTGCTGGTATCATAGCAATTATAACAACTATAAGAACAAGAGTCAGTATGCTTATAATCATAAGCGGCTTTAATATATTTTTCTTTTTTTCTTCCATAATACTCTCCTTTTTGACACATTATAACACAAAAAAACAAATTATGCAAGTATACTTGCATAATTTTATTTTAATAATTTGATAATATTTAATTGATGAGAGTGTTTTATGAACGTCAATAAAGCCGTCGCAATGCGAATAAGCCAACTTTTAAATGAAAAACATATGACTCAATACCGTTTAGCTGAAAATAGCGGTATTTCTCATAGTCGGCTCGGTTGCATTATGAAAGAAAAAAATAAAACCGTTACTCTTTCCACAATTATGCTTATCGCACAAGGTTTTGATATGACGCTTATAGAGTTTTTGGATAGCCCGTTTTTCGATATAGATAAACTTGAAATAGAATAAATCTTAAAATTTGTTAAAAATATGCAAAATTATCACATATTTTTTCTTATTAAAATAGTATAACAGTTTTGCTAACACTCTAAACATAGAAGTAATATTAAAAAAACAGTAGTCGTTGTTTTTGACTACCGCTTTATAATTAAAATCTCAACAACCGAAAATATTGTAAGAAAAATATTACAAATATTAAGATATTAAGTAACGAAATCTCTGTGTTTTTACGACTTTAATACTTAAAACTTTTTGGGAATATTAAATTTTCGCTAATTTATGATATATCAATTAGGGTTAGGCGTTTTCAAAATCAAGTTCAATCTTCTTAATTTCATAGTTTTCAGTTTTATCAATAAAATTAAGGTTTTCAATGAAAAGTGTCGCCTTAAAATCTTTTATCGACATTTCAATGGATTTTTTAAGTTCATCGCTAACCGCCAAATCCAAATTCTTTATTGGAGTTTTAAGAGAAACATTGTTGATTGTTTTTTCACCTCTTGCAGAACTTATGATTTCCACCATTAAGTCGCCATTTTTGATTTCATTTTTATAAGAATATTCAAACTCTTGAATTGTTGTCAAATGAATGGACTTTTCTTTATGATAAATCTCTTGATAAATCTCTTCAGTAATGAAAGGAAAGAAAACAGAAAAATCTTGAAGAAGTTTAAAAAGAATCATATACACTGTTTTTTGACCTGAATATCTCGCCTTTTCGCCAAACTCTTCTGGTCGATATAAACGATGTTTAACAATTTCAACATAGTTATCGCAGAAATTCCAAAAGAATTTTTCTAAATGATTAAGTGCAAGCCCAACTTCATATTCGTCGAGATATTTAACAAATCCCGCTTCCATTTCTTGAAATTTACCTAAAATCCATTTATCAACATATTCATATTCGCTAAAATCTTTATCTTTAAAATCTTGCAAATGCATTTCAATAAACTTTGAAACATTCCAAATTTTGTTGATAAGTTTTCTTCCGCGGTCAAGTGTTTCTTCACTGAAAACAATGTCTGTTCCAAGTCTGCCCGAACCTGCCCAATAGCGAATTATATCGGCAGAATATTGTTTTATTAAATCAATCGGTTCAACTTCGCTATTTCCCTTGCTTTTACTTATCTTCTCACCTTTGGACGTCATAACATACCCAGAAATCATAACATTGTCCCAAGGTCGTATGCCAAAATGGTAAAAACTTTTAACAATCGTATAAAAATCCCAAGTTCTAATAATTTCCGAAGCATTTGGACGCAAACTCATCGGCTTTAGGATTTTTTCATAGTTATTTTTCTCGCCGTATCGCATATTGATAAGCGGAGTGACTGAAGAAGTCGCCCAAGTGTCCATAACATCGGTTTCAGGTCTAAATTCTGTGCATCCACATTTTGGACACTTTGAAATTTTTGGATTGGATGATAGTGGATTAACCGGTAAATCTTCCACATCAGCAAAGGCCGGTTCGTTACAGTCACGACAATACCAAACCGGAAATGGCACACCAAAATACCTTTGACGAGAGATGCACCAATCCCACGCCACATTTTTCACCCAGTCATTATATCGTGCGTGCATATGTTCAGGATGCCACTTAATTTCGTTACCAATTCGCAAGAAGTCATCTTTATGGTTCATTATGTCGATAAACCATTGGTTCATAACGGCATATTCAACTTCTTTTCCGCATCTTTCGTGTGTTTGAACTTCGTGTTCAAGTTCTTCAATTTTAACGATGTAGCCACCGTTTTTTAGGTCTTCCACAATTTGTTTTCTTGCTTCTTTTATCTTCATTCCGCCATAAGTCTTTACGCTATTTACAATTCTGCCGTCTTTCGTGAAAATGCTTTTGAGTGGAAGATTATATTTTTTCCACCACTCAATATCAGTTTGGTCACCGAAAGTGCAGCACATAACAACACCTGTTCCTTTGTCTATGGCAACTTTTTCGTCCGCCATTATTGGAACATTGACATCAATGATTGGAATGTGAGCGGTTTTGCCAATTAAGTGCTTATGTTTTTCATCTTCTGGATTGACAAATACACAAACAATCGCCGGCAAAAGTTCTGGACGTGTCGTTGCGATTGTGAATTTTTCGCCATCTTCCACAGTTTCAAAATTGACATAGTTAAATGTTGTTTTAATGGTTTTTGTTTCAAGTTCTGCTTGCGCAATTGAAGTTAAACATTCATTGCACCAAAGCGCTGGTGCTTCTTTATGATAGCAATGCCCTTTTTTGACCAAGTCAAGAAAAGATGTTTGACTGATTTTTATTGTTGAAGGACTGACCGTTTTGTATTGCAGATTCCAGTCGGTACTTACGCCAACCTTGCTGAAAAGTTCTTTAAAATCTGCTTCATATTTATCAGTTGTGGCATAGCACAGTTTAGAAAATTCTTCTCTTCCAATCTCACTTGCCTTTTTGCCTTGTTCTTTTTCTACCAATCTTTCGCTTGGCAAACCATTGTCGTCAAATCCAAATGGATAAAAAACGTTAAAACCGCGCAAACGCTTATATCTTGCCAACATTTCTGCTTGCGAATAAGAAAAAATATGGCCAATGTGAATATTTCCGTTGACTGTTGGTGGCGGAGTGTCAATTGAGTAAACTTTTCTGCCGTCTGGCACAAATTTATATATCTCATTATCTTGCCAATATTTACGCCATTTCTCTTCTTTTTCTTGTGCGTTATATTTTTTGTCTAACATTTTTGCCTCACTTTTGGTTAAAATTAAGTAAATTATATAATAATGCACGCAAAAAATCAAGGAAAATGGGCATTTTTTAAAAACATAATTCTTTGTCAATTCATAAAATAATTTGTAAGGAGGAAAAATGAAAATCTTAAAAAAACTAACGATATTTGCTCTTGTCTTAACTCTCGCGCTCTCCACAGGTTTGCTCGTCGGTTGTGGCAAAAAAGATTATAATGTTATTGAACTCAACGAGGTCACTCATAGCATTTTCTACGCTCCGCTCTATGTTGCCATAAACAACGGATATTTTGAAGAAGAAGGTTTGACGGTTAATCTCACAAACGGCGGCGGCTCAGACACATCAATGAGTGCACTTTTAACAGGTTCGGCGGATATCATTTTGGCAGGTCCTGAAACGGCAGTATACACCAGCCAAGAAGGTGTTAGCAATGCCCCGGTTGTGTTCGGTCAACTCACGCAATGCGACGGTTCTTTCATTGTTTCAAAGGAAAATGTGGAAAATTTTTCTTTGGATGACTTAGTCGGAGAAACAATCATTGGCGGTCGTGCAGGTGGACTTCCTGCAATGACTTTGCAATATATCATTGAATCAAATGGCTACGAAATTGGTGAAGGAGCAAATCAGATAAATTTGCGAACAGATGTTGCTTTTGACCTTACTGCTTCCGTATGGCAAAACGATTCAAGCGTAAAATATTGCACTCTTTTTGAACCTACCGCTTCCAACATTGTTGAAGCAGTTTCAGGTTCAGCAATCGTGGCAAGTTTAGGTGAACTTTCTGGTTCAATTCCATACACCTGTTTCATTGCACGCGAAAACTATATCAGTGAACACAGTGATGTGATTGAAAAATTTTTATCAGCAATCAAGAAGGCTTATGAATTTATTGTTTCAAACGACTCTGAAACAGTGGCAAAAGCACTCTTACCATCTTTTGACGGCAACACAGTCGAAGAGCTTAAAATTGCAGTTGAACAATATATCGCTATAAACGCGTGGAGTAATGATTTGATTATGGACAGTTCAAGTTTTGATACGCTTATGGATGTTATGATAAATGCCGGCGTTATCACAGAAAAATCTTTGTTCAGCGACATTGTTGATAATTCTTATGCAGAAAATCTTCTTGTTGCATAGACAAAAACACTCCAAATCAAACCTAAAAACAAAAATAACATCGTTATTGATGTTATTTTTTTGCGTAATCGTCAATCATTTTTTTAACAATTTGAGCAATGATTTCTTTTTTATCAAAAGATTCTTTATGCGTTTTTGTTATTCTTTGCCACTGTTGCTTATTATCTATAACAATATCGCTAAAATATAAAATTTGACTAAACTTAAATTTCTTAAATTTTGCACAACTGGCCCACGATGCACATTCCATTTCCACACATACCGCACCTAAATTTTTGCTTAACTCTGTTTTTTTCAGTGTGCTTCGATAAAAACCATCCGAAGTTCGTGTTATGCCTTTCACATATTCCAATTCGTTCTCTTTCAAATATGTTTCAAGTTCTTTGTTGAGAGTTGAAGAAGTTGAAACAAAAGTTGAAGGTTTTAAATAATGATAACTTGCACCTTCATCGCGTATTGCTTTACTGACAAGCACAAACTTGTTTTTTATTTTGTCGTCTAAACACCCTGCAGAACCCACTGCAATAAATTCATCAATACCAAACACCGACAACTCTTCCATAAGCCCAACCGCTGCTGGACCACCAAGTTGTGCTATTGCAACAAGACAATTTTTATATAAAAACACACCTGTTGAGCAACTTCCTCCGTGAAAAACATAAACCATTTCCAATCTTTTTAAAAATTTAGACTTTTTTGGATTGTCATAAAAGATGATATAACACCTACGTATGTTTAATCTTTTTATTCTTTCAACATTTTTAAAATTGTCTGGAAATTGTTCTGCAAATCGCGTTGCGGAAGTAATCTCGTTTTTATCATCACCAAACATTAAAATTGGTATAATATCTTTATTTTTCATTCAAACCCCACACTGCATTCAATTCCATTGATTGCCTAATCACCTATTTTTTATTCTCTATTTTTTCAAAAAGAGCCTATAACAATCTTTTAAAGCATCTTTATCTAACAAAACTGGCACAGGATAAAGTGGATTTCCTTCTTTTTCGGCATTTGTGGCAAGATGTTCAATGTCTTCTTCTTTTAACTCTTTAAAATAACTTGGCAAATCAAAATGTTTGTTCAATTTTTCAATGAAAGTTATAAATTTTTCGCTGGCTTGTTGTGTGGTATCATTTTCATCTGCCACACCTGAAATTTTGGCAAGTTTGGCAAGTTTTTTGTTGACTACCGAACCATAAACTTTCAACATCTTTGGCAAAATCACAGCATTTGCCATTCCATGTGCCACACCATATTGACCACCAAGCGAATGTGCAATGGCGTGAACATAGCCAACATATGAAATTGTGAAAGCAACTCCAGCAAAATATGACGCTTTGAGCATATTTTGTCTTGCCACTTCGTTGTGTGGCTCGTCATAAGCTGTTTGCAAATTTTCGACAATAAGTTTAACAGCATCTTCTGCCATTATGCGAGTAAGTTTCGTGGTCGACCGTCCAATGTATGCTTCCACTGCATGCGTAAGTGCATCCATACCGGTTGTCGCCGTGATAAAAGGTGGAAGATTTAAAGTCACTTTATAATCCAAAACGGCATAATGTGGAATGAGAGAAAAGTCGTTAATGGCATATTTATAATGTGTTTTATCATCAATTATAACTGCTGCTAATGTGGTTTCACTTCCAGTACCCGCCGTTGTTGGTATGGCAAAAAGTGGAAGTAGTTTTTTGCAAATTTTAAGCAAGCCTTTCATTTTCTCCACACGCTTTTTAGGTTTTGCCACGCGAGCTAAAACCACTTTGCCAAAATCAATAACAGAGCCGCCACCAAAAGCAATAAGTGCTTGGCAATTATTTTCTAAAAACACTTTAAGTCCATCTTCCACCATTTTGATTGTTGGATTTGGCAAAACATCATCATAGACTGTGAGTTTGACACCATTCTTTTCAATTTTATCTTCAAGTTCTTTTGTGAGTCCCAAACCACGAATAGATTTGTCGGTTGCAAGAAAAACATTATCAATCTTTTTTTCTTTCAAAGTGTTAACGATTTCATCCATACCTTCCAAAATTTTAGGTTGACGATATGGCATAAGTGGAATTATTGCTCGGAAAATTGTTTGAAAAGTTCGGCAATAAATTCGTTTGAAAAATGGCATTTTTTCATCAATTTTAAGATTGGAATAATAAATTGATGTTGCCAAAATAATTTCTGCTGGATAGTAAAGGATAAGGCAAGCATGACTAAATGCTTTTGAAACATCGGCAAATCTCGCAAACAAAAGCATCAAATCTGAAAGGAAGAATAATAAACTTCCTAACATAATGAGAAAATTTGCACCTTGATTTTCTTTTTTAAATATATTTGAAATTGCTTTGCCAAGCATAAAGGAAATGATAAGTGCGTATATGACAACAATAGGAAGTAATGAACCAAAATTAAAAATTGTTGGAACAAAAATAATAATAAGTGAAATTCCAAAAATGATAACGAAGATAAAAATATCACGCCAACAAACTTTTTCCAAAATGCAATAAGATATAGCGAAAAAAATATGCCCGATGGCAAACAAAATTGCGCCATAAACGAAGAAAGCTTCCAAAACAATGTCACCCGCGCAAGCAAAAACAAGCCCAACAAGCATAAAGAATTTGAAAAGTTTATTTCGCTGTTCCATTTTCCAAACAAAAATCAAATTGATGATGCCTGTAATCACAAAAAGCACACTTGCAGTGGTTTTGTATACATAAGGTTTGCCAAGAACAATAAAACAAATATCAATCGAAAAAGTCAAAAGAAAAAGTGCAAAATTTAATAAAACAACTTTTTTATTCTTAAACATAATCATCTCCTTAACATTGTAATGATAACAAATTTAAAATAAATAAGCAAACAATTTGAACTAAATTTTACATCTATATATGTATTGACAACATCAATATGTTATGATATACTAAAAAAGAGGTGGATAATGGACGAAATAAATGATTTGTTGAAAAATTTTGAAATAATGCCATACTCAAAAACTTATAAAATTCTCACAAAAAACTTGGATTCTAAGGGTAAAAAAGGTGTTTTGTATGTCTTTGCTGGACCGAACGGCAGCGGAAAGTCGACACTCATCGCCAATTTGTATAACCAAGGATATTTGAGTGGCGCGCGCTATCTTGGAACAGAAATTTTTGTGGAATTAAATAAAAGCGACTCGCCGCGCGAAAAGAAATTGAAACTTGCCAACGAATTTATCGCGTCGGAACTTAAAAAAGCGAAAAGCAAAAACGACGCTGTTGTGCTTGAAACTTCTTTGTCGAAAGATGATAAATTTGCGCTTATTGAGAAGTTTAAAAATTATCAAGTCATCATCTTTTTTGTCAACACAAACATCCTTGGCGTCAACTTGTCACGAGTTAGGCAGCGCCTTAAAGAAGGTGGTTATGATATCCCGCAAGACGAAGTGACTCAACAATACCTAAATTCAAAATTAAATAAACAAAGAATGGAAAAACTTAGTGATGAATTTTATGAAATTAACGCCACTGACGACCGACTGAAAATTGTGAAAACTCCAACTTGTTATAAATAAGAAGATAAAAAACTGCGAAAAAATGCAGTTTTTTATTGTTTTTCTGTGTTTTTCTGATATGCTTAGGCATTTTTCTATTTTATATATTTTTTCTATTTTTACTTAAACCTTTCACAAGTTCGATAATTATCAGCACAGCGTAGACGACAATCTCGGCAATCAAAATGATGTTGTTGATGATAATGTAAGCGTCATAGGCGCCTGATGAGAGATATCCGCTACACATCGAACCAATATAGTTATATATTGCAAAAATTGCCAATAAGCCGATAAATATTAAAGAAATAATAAGCGTTATTTTCGCCGTTTTCTTCAATTCTTCATTCTCGTTTTTTAAGAAAATAAATCCGCCAACAACTGCAAAGGCGATGAAACTTACATAACCGCTCAATAAAATCAAAATCTTTTTCCACATATTACTCATTTTTCACACTCCTATCTTTATATATGAAAAAAGAGTTTTGTTGGTGAATAAAAAATAAAAACTCCACTAAAATGTGAAGTTTTTTATTTTTTAAGCAAAATTTTTGCGTTTTTTTATTTTTCTTTCTTTTCCAAACGTTTAAGGTCAATTCTGCCTTTTTCGTCAATTTTGATAACTTCCACTTCCACAG
This sequence comes from uncultured Lachnospiraceae bacterium, assembly GCA_964521165.1. Lineage (GTDB taxonomy): Bacteria > Bacillota > Clostridia > Christensenellales > UBA1242 > Caccovivens. The sequence continues at coordinate 118,419 of CAZFRA010000002.1, read as the reverse complement.
TGTCACCAATTTTGACAACATCTTCCACTTTGTTCACACGTTTGGAAGAGAGTTTGGAAATATGAATCATACCTTCCTTGCCAAGTCCTAAATCAACGAAAGCACCAAAAGAAGTTATTTTGGAAACTTTTCCGTCATAAACATCACCAACTTCAATATCTTCAACAATCGAAAGGATAATCTTCTTTGCCTTTTCGTTCATTGCGCTGTCGACCGATGCGATAAACACACTGCCATCATCTTCGATATCAATCTTAACACCGGTTTCAGCAATGATTTTGTTAATGGTTTTTCCGCCGGAACCGATAACATCTTTGATTTTTTCAGGGTCGATTTCGAAGGTGATAATTTTTGGAGCGTGTTTTGAAATTTCTTTTCTTGGCTTAGAAATGCAAGCAATAAGTTTGTCCATAATGAACATTCTGCCAACTTTTGCTCTTTCCAATGCTTCTGTCAAAATTGCTTTGTCGATACCTTTGATTTTTATATCCATTTGGATGGCTGTCACACCTTTTGCCGTGCCAGTAACCTTGAAATCCATATCGCCAAGGAAGTCTTCCAAACCCTGAATATCGGATAAAACTGCCACTTTATTGGATTTTTCATCTTTGATAAGTCCCATTGCAATCCCTGCAACTGGCGCAGAAATTGGCACACCACCATCCATCAATGCCAAAGTTGAGCCACAAACACTTGCCATTGAAGAAGACCCATTAGAAGACAAAACTTCGCTAACAATTCGAAGAGCGTATGGAAAAACATCTTCCTTTGGAACAACTGGTTCGAGCGCCCTTTCCGCAAGTGCTCCGTGACCAATTTCACGACGACCTGTCGATCTAATCATTCTTGCTTCACCTGTTGCATATGGTGGCATATTGTAGTGATGAACATAACGATTTACTTCTTCATCGTCAAGTCCATCAAGTTGTTGAACATCACTGACCGTTCCAAGAGTCAATGCCGACAAAACTTGCGTTTCGCCACGAGTGAAAACGGCGCTTCCGTGAACTCTTGGCAGTAAACCAACTTCGCACCAAATAGGGCGAATTTGTTCTAATGTTCTACCGTCTGGACGAATGCCCTTATCCAAAATTTTGGCACGAACTTTTTCTTTAGTCATTTTGTATAGCACATCGCCAATTTCGCGTTCTTTTTCTGGAAAAATTTCAGCAAAATGTTCTTGTATTTCTTTCGTTACTTCGTCCTGACGCGCTTGTCGCTCGCCGCGAACAAATGTGTCGAGAGCATAATCCAATTTTTTATCAGCAAACTTTCTAACTTCGCTGTCTACTTCTTCTGGGATTGTGTAATATGGAATGTTTGGATTGACAGGTTTGCCAATTTGTGTCTTGACATCTTTAATAAATTTCACGATATTCTTAATCTCTTCGTGTGCAAACATAATCGCATCAAGAATTTGCTCTTCTGGCACTTCGTTTGCACCTGCTTCCACCATCAAAACAGCTTCTTCTGTTCCCGAAACTGTTAAATGAAGGTCGCTCTTTTCGCGTTCTTCTTGATTTGGATTGATAACAAACTTTCCATCAACAAGACCAACCAAAACCGAGCCGGTAGGTCCAAGAAATGGAATATCAGAAATGGATAGTGCGAAAGATGAACCGAGCATTGCAAGTGGTTCTGGGCTTACATCAGGGTCGATAGAAAGCGCGGTTGCCACCACAACGACATCATTAAAAAATCCTTTTGGGAAAAGTGGACGAAGTGGTCTATCAATAAGGCGCGAAACCAAAATTGCCTTATCGGAAGGACGCCCTTCTCTTTTCTTAAATCCGCCCGGAATTTTGCCAACGGAATACATTTTTTCTTGATATTCAACAGAAAGTGGAAAGAAGTCAATTCCCGGCTTTGGTTCTTCACTCATTGTGACATTGACCATAATGATTGTTTCTCCACAAGAAACAAGACAAGAGCCGTTGGATTGGCCACACAAAGCGCCCGTTTCGAAAGTAACCTTTTTGCCAGCGATTTCAATTTCAAATTTTTTAGATAATTCAGTTTTCATATTCACTCCTATTTTTGAAAAAAGAGAGCAAAAAAACACGCTCCCCCCTTTCTTTTATTTAATTTCTCTAATGTTCAATTCTTTGATAAGTTTTCTGTATGCTTCAATATCTCTATCTCTAAGATATTGCAAGAAACCTTTTCTTTTACCAACCATTTGCAAAAGTCCGCGTCTGGAATGGTTATCTTTTGGATTCTTTTTTAAGTGTTCAGTTAAGTGATTTATTCTTTCAGTAAGAAGAGCAACTTGCACTTGAACAGATCCTGTGTCATTTTCAGATTGCTTGAACTTTGCGATGATTTCGCTTTTGTTTTCCATAACATTCTCCTTCATTAAAATTTTAACAACATTCACAAAGCAAGGGGTTGAAGGTATCCACCAAACTGTGCGAATGTTTTCATCGACCTTGATATTTTACCATAAAATTTTGAAAAAGTAAAGAATTTTTGCAAATTATTTTCGCAAATTCATTTTTGTTAATTAAATTTTTGGCAAAATTGACAACAATGACAAAAAATTTCTATCCTTTTTCTTTTAGTCTAACTAAAAAACTTAATCTTTTTCTCAATCATTTCATCTATTCGTTCAATATAGTCTGCGATATATTTGCAATTCGGTTCTCTTTCAATACGATTTTCCAAATTAAATACGCGTTTTGAAATTGCACCAGCACCAATACCGATGACCGACGACACGTCTTCCATACTGTCGATATTGAAAATGCACACATTGCCATCACGGAAATAGCCGACATTTTCCAAACCGCCAACCTGATTTTTTTGACGGTAAATGTAATATGGTTTATAGTTGTTTTCCATTAAAGTTTTTTCGGCATAATCAACCATTTTTGGCACATCTTTTTCACTCACTTGCGAGTTGTCATCTTTAAGACAAGTGCCGTTTTTGTATGTTAAAGTATGAACTGTAATATTTTGTGGCGATAATTCCAGAAGCGTATTGACCGTTCTTTTAAATATGCCAAGTTTCTCGCCCGGAAGCCCAGCAATAATATCCATATTTATCACAAAATCGTATTCCATTGCGAGCATATATGCTTCAAAAATTTGCTTGTTTGTTTGTTTTCTGCCAATCCTTTTAAGAGTTGTTTCGCAAAAAGTTTGCGGATTTATCGAAATTCTTGTGACGTTATGTCTTTTCAGAATTTCCATTTTCTCACGCGTTATTGTGTCCGCGCGTCCGCATTCCACGGTGAATTCAGTAACTGGATAATTAATTTCTTCCAAAAGCCGTTCAAGTTGCACATCTGTCAAAACAGTCGGCGTGCCACCACCGATGTATATTGTTCGAATGATGTATGACTTGTCCGCAATCATTTTTTTTATGGCGCGAAGTTCTTTCAAAAGGCAGTCGAGATATTCTTCCACTTTATCCACAACCTTGCAAAGTTCGTTTGAGATGAAAGAACAATAGTTGCATTTTGTTGGACATATTGGAATGTTAATGAAAAGGTCGACAAGTTTGTCGTTTTTTATAATGCATTTTTGATTATGTAAAATTTCCAATGTGAGTTTGGCTTTATCTTCGCTGACATAAAAATCTTTCATTAAAACTTCTGGGATTAGATGTTCTTTCACTTCCCCTCTTTCCACCATTTCGCGTGCAAACTTACATGGTCTTACACCCGTAAGACTGCCCCACGGCAGCGATTTTTTAGAAATTGAAGAGAGCACTTGATATAAATGGTTTTTAAAGTTACCTTTTTTCCAACTTTTTTCGCGCAGTGATGTTAAATTTTGTGGAAGTGAGAAAAATTTGATATATTCCTTCTTCGAATCGCTTGTTATTATCTCAATCTTGCTGGTGGTTGTCCCGCTTAAAGTGGTATCGCTGTGGTGTATAGAAAAAGGTGTGTCACTCTCGGCATAAAAGAGATTGACAAGGTCTTGCATATCCTTTTCTATATCCTTATTTTCACAAACAATTTTCATCACTCACTCCTGTAAACTCTTTGCACTCCTTTCACACCTTCAAAAGTTTTTATCACGCTGTCGAGTTCTTCTTTGCCCTTTACTTCAAACTTAATGTCGAAGATAATATCGTTTTTGTTTTTCTTGTATGAAAAGCCACGTAAGCCGACTTTCAAATTTTTAGCAATATTGTTAATATAATCAACCGAAGTATTATCATTATCAGCAACAACTTTGATTGTTGTGGTAAACTTTGCAGTTATATCATCTTCCCACTTGGCATTTATAAGACGCTCTTTTTCTAGATATTTGAGATTTGGACATTCTTTTCTATGTATCGTCACGCCTTTACCGCGTGAGATATAACCGATGATGTCATCACCTATAACCGGCGAACAACAGCCAGCATAGCGTATCAACAGTCCGCTGTCGCCGTCCACCAAAATGCCGTCCTTACTTTTCTTGACTTCGATAACTTCGGGTTTTGCTTCTTTCGCTTTTTCTTTGTAATATAAATTCATAAACTTGCCCATAACCGAATTTATCGACAAAGTTCCACCGCCAATTTCGGCAAAAAGCATATCCACATTTTCCATCATCATAGATGAGATAATGTCGGATAAAAATTTCTCTTTTTGCACTTTGGTTAGGTTGATATTTTTAGATTTTAACGCCTGCTCAAAAATATTCTTTCCAAGTCGCGTGTTTTCTTCTTTAAACTCACTTTTGAAGAAGGAACGAATTTTGCTGCGCGCCGAAGAAGTTTTGACGTGTTTAAGCCAGTCACGAGAAGGACCTTTGCTGTTTTGGTTCGTTATAATTTCCACGGTGTCGCCATTATTAAGTTCGGTGGTTATTGGAAAAAGTTTGCCGTTAATTTTTCCGCCCACACACTTGTTCCCAATTTCACTGTGAATGGCATAAGCAAAATCAATAACAGTTGAATGAACAGGAAGTTCCAAAACCTTTCCTTTTGGTGTTTGAACAAAAATGCTTTCACCATATAGGTCACTTTTTAATGTTTCCAAAAACTCTTGTGGCGAAAGGTCATCGGAATTATCGAGGATTTGCTTTATGCGAGCAAACTTGCTGTCGAATTTGTTGTGTGTTCGCCTTTCTTTGTATATCCAATGCGCCGCCACACCATATTCCGCGTGTTTATGCATATCAAAGGTTCGAATTTGGATTTCCAAAGGTCTATTGTTTTCAGCAATGATTGTGGTATGCAAACTTTGATAGCCGTTCGGTTTTGGATTGGCAATATAGTCCTTAACACGCCCACCCATTGGTTTGTATATCGAGTGGATTTTACCAAAAACAGCGTAACAATCTTCCACGGTCGGCAACAAAACACGCATAGCAAGAAGGTCATACACCTTGCCGATTGTGATGTTTTTCTTTTTCAACTTCTTATATACGCTATATAAGTGTTTCTGTCGCTTTTGAATTTCGCCTTGAATGTTAAGTTCTTTGAGAATTTTATTGAGTTTTTTCTCAACAATTTCCATTTGTTTCATATTGTCTTCAGTTTTGAGAAGAACATTGTTTTTAAGTTCGTTATACGCCCTTGGTTCCAAGAGTTTGAAGGTGTTTTCTTCGAAAGAACTTTTAAATTTGGAAAGTCCTAAACTTTCTGCAAGTGGCGCAAAAATTTCGGACACAATTTTGACAAATTTTCGCGTTTCTTCATCCATTGGAAGAGTGATGCGATTAAGGTCATAGTCAATCGTGGCGAACTTTATAATAACCACACGCATATCGCGACTGATTGCCATAAACATCCGCTTGATATCTTCTGCTTCCCCGCTCTTACTTATCGTGTTGACATTGCGAAGAAGTTTGAAAGTTTCATAAAGTTCTTTTTGATTGTTCGTCAACTCTTTGACATAGTTTTTGGCGTGTTCTTCAAAAACTTTATAGTATTGAAAAAGCAAGTAACTTATCAAGACTTCGTTACCCATATAATATTCCGCCATTGTGTCAATAACATAATTTAAGCGGTCAAGATTGATTTCTTCCCCCACAATTTTATCCACAAGTTTGCGTTCTCGCGGCGTCAAATGGAAATTTTTGTTTATTTTTTCAATGGTTATTTCTTTCATTCTTACCCCATGAATTCTTTACTAATAATAATTTATTATAAAATTTAGAAGATGTCAAAGGTTTTTTCACATTTTTTACTTCTAAATAAGAAAAATAATTGTCGTCTGCCTTTTGAATTAAGCCAAGTTCCTTGAAAGTTAAAAAAGCGACATAAAAGGTGTCGAACGAAACTTTACCTTTTAGTTTCGCTTCATAGAAGTCGATTGGCGAATAATAACTGCCGGTTTTGGATGTCAGTGCTTTAAACACTCTGCCAAAACTCTCGCGCGATAAACTTATGTTGTTAAAGCGATTTTTGTCTTCTTTGGCGTTTATCGGAAGGTATATTTCCGCATTGGATATCTTTTGAATTTCGGAAATGTATCCACTGTCAAGCACTGGCGAAAGAAAGACGATTTTGTTGAAATTTTTCGCCCATTCCACACCGCGTGGCGAAAGAAGAAGACTGTTATAACCTATGCAGTTTTCGTCATAAATGCCAATATGAGACAGATTATCCTTGGTATAGTTTTTGAGAAAGTTGACAAATTCATACGCCGAATAAGTCACGAAACAAATGCCGTAAATTCCGCCCTGCGTGCCCGCCACAAAATTCAAAAGGTCGCTTTCTGGATAGAAAGAAAAACTTACTGCATCTTCGTCATATAAAAATTGTTCGAATTGGATTGGATATGTGAACATATGCGCATTATCGATAATAAAACTTCCTGCATCAAAATCTGCTATCATTCCCTTCTTGTCGTTTTCTTGAAATTCAAAAATAAAGGACTTATATCTCGAAAAGAAAAGAGAATGGTAGTTCTTGTAAAAATTAAAATATGCAAGTTCCAAATCACCGATTTCAATGTTGGAATGAAGTGGATTGAAGCGCATTGGTTGTATATTAACATTTTCGGCAGTTATTTTGAATTTTGGTTTTGGATTGTCGCAGCCGAATGGTTCTAAAAGTTTGAGTTCTTTCAAAAATCTCTCATCGATTTCTTCCAACTTCACATCAAGGTCATAATATTTGATTGGTAAAAAAACTTTATCATTGATATGCTCAAAAACAAAAGCATTCACTCTGTTTGAAAACTCTTCATACTTGTTTCTTTTCAGCGTCAATCCTGCCGCCATTGTGTGCCCGCCGAATGTTTCCAAAATGTCGCTCATAGAAGAAAGTAGTTCGTGGATGTTGATGTCGTCGATGCTGCGCCCTGAGCCGTGTAAGGTATCGCCAACCTGCGAAAAGAGAAAGACCGGTCTGTTATATTCTTCCACAAGTCTGGAACAAGCAATACCCAAAACGCCTTGGTCCCACTTTTTAGAAGCGAGAGTAATGACGCGAGTTTTGGATAAATCCATTTTCTTTATCGCTATTTCACAATCTTCCATAATTTTTGCAGAAAGTTCTTGACGTTTTGAATTATGTTCTGTAATTTTATTGAGATATTTGCGAATCTCCACTGGATTTTCGCTTAAATACAACATCAAACTGTCTTCCGCGTGCCCCATTCTGCCAGATGAATTGATTTTAGGTGAAATTTTAAAGGCAATATCAGTCGCGTTCGGATTTGAAATAGAAACTTTGTTGTCTTTGAAAAGTTGTTTTAATCCAGTCGGCAACTTATCAAAACATTGAAAACCGCGTTTAATTATGTTGCGGTTTTCGCCAGTTAAAGAAACAATATCCGCAATGGTGGCAATGGTGGCAATAGGCAAAAATTCTTCCGCTTTTTTCTGCCCCAAAAGCGCTTCGCTTATCTTATACGCCATTCCGGTTCCGCAAATTTCCGTAAAAGGATAATCCTGTCCCTTAATTTTCGCGTTCAAAACAAGAGTGTCGGGAATTTGCTCTGGAATTTCGTGGTGGTCGGTGATGATGATTTCAATCCCTTTTGACTTCGCATATTCGACTTCCTTATAGCAAGAAATTCCGCAGTCTACCGTGATGATAAGATCTGGACAGAACTTCTTTTCAATCTTGTTAATAACATCGCACGATAAACCATAACCGTCAACATAACGGTTTGGTAAGTAAAAATCTGCTTGAATTCCAAGTTTTTTTAATGTTTTGAGCATAATTGCCGTGGCACTGATTCCGTCAACATCATAGTCGCCAAAAATCAAAATCCTATCGCCAAGTTTCTTTGCAAGTTCAATTCGCTCCACAAACTCCTTCATACCTTTGATAAGAAAAGGGTCCAAGAGTTTTGGCATTGAAAGATACTCAGCAATTTCTTCTTCGGTTTTAAGTCCACGAGATAAAATAAGATACATTGTTGATGGTAAAACTTGGAACTTTTCCGCATACTCTTTGACCAACGCGGAATTTTGGTTAAAAAATTTCTTAAAAATCATTTCGTTTTACCTTAATTTTTCTTTCATTTATATTATATCTTTAATTTTCAATTTTTGCAAGGATTTTAGGCGTAAAAATAAAATTTGCTTTAAAACACTTGCAAAAAACATCTAAATATGTTAATATTAAATGCATAAATGATGAAAGTTGCTCTTTTTCAAACTTTTTGAAAATTTTGTCTGTAAGAGAACTGAAAAAGTTGTTTGACAAAGACAATAAATTTAAACAAAATTTAAAAGATAGCAAAAAAACTTTCTGTGCGAAAATGTGCAGGTGTGGCGGAATGGCAGACGCACAAGACTCAAAATCTTGCGAAGGTAGCTTCATGAGGGTTCGACCCCCTCCACCTGCACCAGAAAAAACAAAACGAACCTTAATGTGACATCAAGTAAATTTATTTATTTTTTTTTAAAAATTAAAATTTCTAAAAAAATACGGTAATTATAGTATTAAAAAATCGGTTGACTTTTTTTATACTATATGTTACAATATAATGCATGGAGGAAGTATGGCAAATCAAATCTATAGATATTTTTTAATTGTAAAGAATGAGGCTGATCCTTTAAAAACTATTGAAGAAATTTTTAATGTTGGAATAAAATTTAGAGGGACTTCACTTTCAAGTGCATATATTTATGACATTGGTTGCAATGAAGACAAGAACTTTAATTTAAATAAAGAAATATCTACATTTACCAATGATGATAATCTATGCTTTGTAGTAAAAATACCAAAACCTTATATACAACCTATTCAACATAGAGACGGAAAAATTGACATCGTAATTCCTATATTAAAAGATGGATATCTTGATGAAGAAGAAAAAACATCTTCTTGTAGTATTTTAACTCCACACCTTATTCAAGGAGTTTATAGCAAAAAATTTGGTGCGATAACAAATCCTAATTATTCTCCAGTTTTTGATGCCAAAGGATTAAATTATACAGATGAACAATATCGTTTGATTAATAGTAGTAATATTAACTCTTCATTACTTAAACAATTAGAATCTATGTCAAAGCGTAGAGATTTATCTTATGAAGAAATTTGGGAAAGAGATATAAAAACCCATTTTCTTGACGAAGCTATGTCCAACTATGCTAAGACTTATCCAAGAAACAACACAAAACCATTTTCGGCATATACATACACTTCTGGCAAAACGGCTGATAGAAGTCCAACTCATAACCTATAAGTTTATATATGTAAGATTAAAGATTAAATAGTTGAATATCTTTCAAACTATTTAATTTTTTTACATAAAAAGTTATCATATCTAGTTCTTGATAGCATAAAATATTCAAATTACCAGCTTAACCTGATTCGTTTCATAGACAAAATATGCAAAATTGTCTGCATATTTTTTTCTTAAACTTTCAACAAAAAAGTTAACCACAATAATGTTGTGATTAACTCTATTGGGCTGACCAAGCATCTCAAGTTAGTTTACAGCTAATTTTTCTATTTTGTCTACGATAGGCATCTATTAAATTGTTCGTCTTCGTTTTATGCAATAATCTCTTTTCAAAATCTTCTTGGCTTTCAAAATATGTTTCACCATTTCTTTTTGCAATGATGTGAATAACTTTCATATCGTTTACATAGATTTCTTTAGCACAAAGAATTGCTCGATGACAATTTATAGGGTCTACTTCTGCACATATCAAACAAACATTGCCACTTTGTTTATATAAATCTTTCAACTTTAAAATTCCACTTTGAAACTGCTCACTTTGAGCAAATTTTTCGTAGTCTAAAATGGAGTTTGTATAAAACTCTAAATTGTCTTGTCTCGCACCAAATTCATTTTTCCAGTTCTCATATCTAATACCAAATTTTGACAAAGAAAATTTTAAGCCATTATTGTTGAAGTCTTTAAAATATTTACTCTTAGGTAAACTTCTAACATCAATCAAAAGCGAAATCTTATTCTCTCTGAGAATCTGTATAAACCTTCCAATACTAGTTCCCGCATAACCTATTGAAAATATCATACCACTATTATAAACGCAATTTTTAATTTTTTCAACTTTATAAGTCAATATTTTTTATTTAAGAATAAATTTAACTCTAAATCCCTTAAGTTGTTAATGTATCATAATGTTTACAAGTTATTATATAAATTTCCATTGCTATATCTGATTTATGGAATATAAAAGATTTAGAATCAAAAAAAATGATGCGAATTTGCATCATTTTTTTATGGTAGAATTAAGTTACATAGTTTTTTCGTCTTTTGTAGAAGTTAAAACATCTGTGTATGTTTTATCAAATGCTTCGTTTTGAATAGCATAAACATCACCTTCCGCAATATTTGTAACATTCAAACAAGCGCCTTTAAGTCCAAACATCATTTCACCCCAAGGAGCCATAAAACATATATCTTCAGTTAATTCAATATATTTAATAGGTTTGTCAGTTGAAGCATAAACTCCCGGTGTTTCAGTTTCTTTATATTTTGAAGCAAATTTATCAGGTTTAACGATATATTCTTCTCCGTCTGGATTTTTAACAATCATACTACCTTCAACTTTTACTTTACCTTTTGTTTCACCGATAACATAAATTTTGTCATCTCTTGAAACTCTTGGTCTTGTGTCAACTTCTTCGCCAATTTCACCAACTCTTGCAGAAACCAATGCGGTTTTTTTTGCAGTTTTAACATTCACACCTCTTTCTTTTTGGTATGTAATAAATGCTTCAGCATATGCTTGGATGTCGTTCACCATTTTACATTCAACTTTAATATCAGGATATTTTTCCGCATCTAATGAAGTTAATTTTAAAATTTTTGTTTCCATAATCCCCCTTTTTTAATTTTATTATTGAATTCTTGGCAATCAATAATCTTTGCATTTTTAGTATAACATAATATAGATAAATTTTCAAGTTTTATTAAAAAAATAACTCTAAAAAAGAGTTATTTTTTAAGTTATATTGCTTCTTCGTCATTTTCCACTTTAACAGGAACGACTGAACGGTATCTTTTCAGCCCTGTGCCTGCTGGGATAAGTTTTCCGATGATAACATTTTCTTTAATACCAACAAGATTGTCGACTTTACCCTTTAATGCGGCATCGGTGAGAACTCTTGAAGTCTCTTGGAAAGAAGAAGAGGAAAGGAAGGATTCGGTCATAAGAGCCGCCCTTGTTATACCGAGCAACATTCTTCTTGCGATTGCTGGTCTGCCACCTTCGCGAAGTGCTTTTTCGTTTTCTTCGTCGCACTTGGAGATATCAACCATTTCGCCGGTGAGAAGGTCAGTGTCGCCCGCATCTTCAATCTTAACTTTTTTAAGCATTTGACGTATGATAATTTCGATATGTTTATCGTTCACCTTAACGTCTTGCCCACGATATACCCTGATAACTTCGGAAAGAAGGTACTGTTCCAAACCTTTGAGCCCTTTTGTTCTCAAAAGGTCAGCTGGATAGATTGCGCCGGCAGTGAGTTGTGTGCCCGGTTCAACCCTATCTCCATCCTTAACTTTCAAAACAGCAGGTTTACGCACTTCATAGTCCACATCGCCATCACCTGTGATGATTGTGATGATATAGTTTTTGGCATCTTCTTTGATTTTAACTTGACCGGCAACTTCAGAAAGCAAGCACTCACCTTTTGGTTTTCTTGCTTCAAAGATTTCTTCAACTCTTGGAAGACCTTGAGTGATATCGGCAGCAACTGCAGAACCACCAGTGTGGAAAGTTCTCATCGTAAGTTGCGTGCCCGGTTCGCCGATGGATTGAGCAGCAATAATGCCAACTGCTTCACCAAGTTTTACCATATTCTTACCAGCCATATTTCTTCCATAGCATTTTGCGCAAACGCCGTGTTTGCAGCGGCAAGTGATAAGTGAACGGATTTCCACTTCTTTGATTCCAGCATTAACAACTGCTTTGGATTGTTCTTTGGTTATCATTTCGTTTGCCTTAACAATAACTTCGTGAGTTTTTGGATTTACGATATCTTCAACAGCAACACGGCCATAGATTCTTTCGTCCAAAGATTCTTGAATAAAACCGTCAGAAACGAGTTCAGTAACAATAACACCCTTAACTTTTTCGTTATTATCAGCAAAGCAGTCTTCGGTTGTAACAACAACATCTTGTGCAACATCGACAAGACGACGAGTCAAATAACCTGAGTCAGCGGTTTTAAGAGCGGTATCCGACAAACCTTTTCTTGAACCACGAGAGTTGATGAAGTATTCAATCGGAGTTAACCCTTGACGGAAAGATGATTTGATTGCTGTGTCGTTCTTGGCTGCTGATGCAGTCGACTTAATACCAATCATACCACAGTCATTGTTAAGTTGGGTTGTGTTACCACGCGCGCCCGAAAGCACCATCAAACTAAATGGATTGAAGACGTCGAGAGATTTAACAACGGTATCGGTAACTTTGTTAACAGCACGGTTCCAAATTTCAATGTTAGCGTCGAGTTTTTCGTTTAACGTAATAAGACCTCTTGCCAACAATTTTTCATTTTCCAAAACTTGTGCTTCTGCTTCTTTCAAAATTTCCGCTTTTTCTTTTGGTTCGTTAATGTCGTAAATATTGACAGAAACGGAAGCGAGTGTGGAATATTTATATCCAACTTCTTTAAGGTTATCCACCAAAATGGAAGTTTTTGTTGTGCCATATTTGTTATATACATCTGCAACAAGGTTTTTAAGTTCACCCTTCTTGACAGGTTTGTTGATTTCCAATTCGCAAATATTATCTTCAATTGTTCTGTCAACATAGCCAAGGTCTTGCGGAATGATGTTGTTAAACAAAATTCGTCCAACAGTTGTCGTCACGCGCTTTGAATAAGTTTTTCCGTTATGTTCCTTGGTGAGTCTAACTTGACATTCTGCTTGAAGGTCGAGATTTTTGGTTTGGTAAGCATAAATCATTTCATTTCTTGATGCGAAAATACTACCTTCACCTTTTGCGCCCGGCTTTACAAGCGTAAGATAATAGCAACCCAAAACAACGTCTTGGCTTGGTGTTACGACAGGTTCGCCGTCGGCAAGTTTCAAAATGTTATTGGAAGCGAGCATTAAAGTTCTTGCTTCTGTTCTTGCGTCAATTGAAAGTGGCACGTGAACAGGCATTTGGTCACCGTCGAAGTCAGCGTTGAAAGCGATGCAGACAGATGGGTGAAGTTTGATTGCTTTTCCTTCCACAAGCACAGGTTCAAACGCTTGCACAGAAAGTCTGTGAAGAGTTGGGGCGCGGTTCAAAAGCACTGGATGGTCTTTGATGACATCAGCAAGGATATCCCAAACAACTGGTTTTTCTCTTTCAATCATACGTTTTGCGGTTTTGATGTTGTTTGTAAGGTTCATTTCCACAAGACGATTCATAATGAAAGGTTTGAAAAGTTCCAATGCCATTTCTTTTGGAAGACCGCATTGATAAATTTTAAGTTCTGGTCCAACAACAATAACCGAACGACCAGAATAGTCAACACGCTTACCAAGAAGGTTTTGTCTGAAACGCCCTTGTTTTCCGCTAAGCATTGCAGAGAGCGATTTTAAATCTCTTTGCTTGGAGCCTTGAACAGCCTTCCCACGTTTACCGTTGTCGATAAGGTTGTCGACTGCTTCTTGAAGCATTCTTTTTTCGTTTCTGATGATGACATCAGGAGCGCCGAGTTCCATAAGTTTTTTCAAACGGTTATTTCTGTTAATAACGCGACGATACAAATCGTTCAAATCGCTTGTGGCATATCTTCCGCCGTCCAATGGCACCATAGGACGAAGGTCTGGTGGAAGAACTGGAATAACATCAAGAACCATCCAAGTTGGATTATTCCCACTTTTCCTAAAAGATTCCACAACATCAAGTTTTTTGGCAGCCTTAATTTTTCTTTGCCCTTTTGAAGATTTTAATTCTTCTTTCAATTCTTTTGCTTCTTTTTCAAGGTCGATATCTGCAAGAAGTTTTTTAATTGCTTCGGCGCCCATACTAGCGTCAAAACTGCCATAACCGTATTTTTCAATCGTGTCGCGATATTCTTTGTCTGTTAAAATTTGCTTATATTCTAAATCAGTGTTTTTAGGGTTTGTTACGATGTAGTTGATATAATAAACTACTTGCTCCAAAGTTTTTGGAGTAAGGTCCAAAAGCATACCAATACGAGAAGGAACAGTGCGGAAATACCAAAGGTGTGTGACAGGACAAGCAAGTTCAATATGCCCCATTCTTTCACGGCGCACCTTGCTTCGCGTTACTTCAACACCACACTTGTCGCAAATTACGCCACGATAGCGAATTTTCTTATACTTTCCGCAGTGGCATTCCCAGTCCTTTTTTGGCCCGAAAATTCTTTCGCAAAAAAGGCCGTCCTTTTCTGGTTTTTGCGTTCTATAGTTGATAGTTTCAGGTTTTGTCACTTCACCGTGCGACCATTCTCTAATCTTTTCTGGTGAAGCAATACCAATTTTTATTTTTTCAAAGTTATTAAGTTCAAACATAACAATCCCCTAAAATTATTTAATATATATTCTCTTTTGTAAGTGTATACTCTCTTTATTCATCAAAATCGCCGAAATCGTCAAATAAATCGATATCGTCAAGCCCTTGTGTGGATACTTGTTCTTCGATTGCTTCTTCAATGTCACTCTTCTTTTCTTCATCACTTGCAGAATTGATGAGTTCATCAAGGTCGAGTGTGACATTCTTAAGATCATTTTCCACTTCGTTTTCAAGTGATGGCTTATCGTGTTCATCTTGTGAGAGTTCTGGCAAGTCGATTTCTTCATCATTTTCTGTCAATATCTTAACATCAAGTGCGAGTGCTTGCAATTCTTTCACAAGAACTTTAAAGGATTCAGGAATTCCCGGTTCAGAAATTGGTTCGCCTTTCACGATTGCTTCAAAAGTCTTTACTCTTCCTGTCACATCGTCGGATTTGACAGTGAGCATTTCTTGAAGAACGTGAGATGCACCATATGCTTCCAAAGCCCAAACTTCCATTTCACCAAATCTTTGACCACCAAAGAGCGCTTTACCACCAAGTGGTTGTTGTGTGATGAGTGAGTAAGGACCGATTGAACGTGCGTGAATCTTGCTATCAACCATATGGTTAAGTTTCAACATATACTTAATTCCAATGGTTGTTTTGTTTTCAAAAGGTTCGCCCGTTCGTCCGTCGTAGAGTTGCACTTTTCCGTCTTCTGGAAAGTTATTTTCAATGAGAAGTTCCTTGATTTTGTCGACATCTGCGCCGTCAAAAGCAGGGGTTGCCACTTTCCAACCGAGTGAACCTGCAACAAGTCCGAGATGTACTTCCAAAACCTGTCCCAAATTCATACGAGCAGGAACACCCAATGGATTCAAAATGATATCAAGTGGTTTTCCGTTTGCCATAAATGGCATATCTGCTTCTGGCATAACAATGGAAACAACGCCTTTGTTACCATAACGACCCGACATTTTGTCGCCAACAGAAAGTTTTCTCTTTTGAGCAATGAAAACTTTAACAAGTTCGTTAACACCTGGTTCTAATTCATCTTTATTCTTTCTTGAAAAGACTTGAACATCCACAACAACGCCACCTTTACCATGTTGAACACGAAGAGAGGTGTCGCGAACTTCTCTTGCTTTTTCACCAAAGATAGCGCGGAGAAGTCTTTCTTCTGGACTTAATTCAGTTTCGCCTTTTGGAGAAACTTTACCAACCAAAATATCGCCAGGTCTAACTTCGGCACCAATTCGAATAATACCATTTTCGTCAAGATTTTTGAGAGCTTCTTCACCTAAGTTTGGAATATCGCGAGTGATTTGTTCGTCACCAAGTTTGGTTGTTCTGCACTTCAATTCTTCAACTTTAAGGCAAATGGACGTGTAAACATCATCTTTAACCAATCTTTCATTGATGATGATAGCGTCTTCATAGTTGTAGCCTTCCCAGTTCATATATCCGATAAGAACATTCTTCCCAAGAGCGAGTTCACCATTATCGCAAGAATACCCGTCGATTATAATTTGTCCTTTTTTAACTTTATCACCTTTCTTTACGCAAGGTTTTTGGTTAACACAAGTTTCATCGTTTGTTTTTTCAAATTTAACAAGTGGATAGATATCTTCATTGCCGTCAGAGTTTTTCACTCTCACTTCGTCAGCACTAACATAACTTACCACACCGTCTTTGCGGCAAATTACGCAATGTCCGCAGTCACGAGCAACAATTTCTTCCATACCTGTTCCAACGACTGGGGCTTCTGGTCTTAAAAGTGGAACCGCTTGACGTTGCATATTCGCACCCATAAGTGCACGGTTAGCTTCGTTTGAGTTAAGGAAAGGAATAAGTGATGTTGCCACAGAGATAAATTGTCTTGGAGAAGCATCAACAAAATCAACTTGTTTTGCTGGAATATCAACAACATAGTCTTTATGACGACAAATAATTCTTTTGTTGACAAACCTACCCTGTTCGTCGAGTGGTTCTGTCGCTTGAGCGATATATGCTGTGTCTTCAATATCCGCCATATAATATTCGCACTTATCAGAAACCACACCTGTTTCTTTATCCACTTTTCGATATGGAGTTTCAAGGAAACCATATTCGTTCACTTTTGCATAACTTGTCAAAGTGTTAACAAGACCAATCGCCTGTCCTTCTGGTGTTTCAATAGGACAAATACGTCCATAGTTAGTGTAGTGAATATCACGGATTTCAGCGTTTGCTCTTTCCTTTTTGATACCACCAGGACCCACAGCGGAAACACGGCGTTTTTGTGTGATTCCAGAAAGTGGATTGACTTGGTCCATAAGTTGTGAAAGTTGCGAAGATGCCACAAATTCACGAAGTGCGCGATTAACTGCTTTTGGATTAACAATTTGTCGCGGTGTTACTTCAGAAAGTTCCTTACCTTGCAAAGTTTCACGAACATTCGAAACAAGTTTTGTGATACCTGAACGGAAGTGGTCATAGAAAAGTTCGCCAACAGTGGCAATTCTTTTGTTTGACAAGTGTTCAATTTTATCGGTTTTTGCAATACCTTCGAGCACATCAAGATACATACTTATTGACGCCAAAATATCGTCCATAGTGAGTGTGGTTATCATCAAATCTTTCGCTCTTTCTTTGATGGCTTGAAGGCGTTTCTCTTTGGATTTATTTTCTTTTAAGATTTCTTTCAAAACTGGATAATAAACTTCTTCCAAAATTCCAAGTTCTTTTTCGTCGCAAGGGAAAACATCGGAAAGTTTAACTCTGTGGTTGCCACGAACGAGATATTTTTTGTCAGGGAGTTGAATCCAAACTTCGTTGATACCGCTTGCTTTGATTTTGTTGGCAGTTTCGGCGTCAATTTCCATACCTTTTCTCACCAAAATTTCGCCGTCTTCTGTGACAACATCTTCTGCTGCTTGTTGTTTGGTTATTCTTTTTGCAATGGAAAGTTTTTTGTTTAAATTGTATCTTCCAACGCGAGAAAGGTTATAATATTGGTCAGAGAAGAACCAAAGGTTTAAATAACTTCTTGTTGTTTCAGCAGATGGAACATCAGCAGGACGAGTTTTTCTTGCAAATTCCAAAAGCGCTTCTTCTTGTGTTTGTTGTGGTTCTTTTTCCAAAACGTGTTTAACAAGCCTGTGGTCACCGAAAAGTTTGGAAATTTCATCGGAAGTGTAGCCAAAGCATTTAAGGAAAAGTCCAAGCGTGATTCTGTTGCGTCTATCCAAAACAATATTCAAAACTTCATTTGCACCTTGTTTTACTTCGATATACATCCCACGCTTTGGAATGATTTGACCAACCAAAGTAGAGTTGTCTTGATTGTTATCGCGAAGAAGATAATAGTTTGGTGATTTGATAATTTGATTAACAACAACTCTTTCAACGCCGTTGAAGATGAAAGTGCAGTCATTCGTCATATAAGGAATGTCGCCCAAAAAGACAACATCTTCCACTGCTTGACCAGTTTCTTCCACGACAAAACGAGCCTTAACATTCAAAGGGATGGAATATGTCGAGCTTCTTCTTTTGCATTCTTTTTGAGAATATTTCGGTTCTTTGTCCATAACAATATCGAGAAAATAGAGTTTAGCCTTACCGCTATAATCAACGATAGGCGAAAACTCGTCTAAAACTTCTCTTATACCATTCTTCAAAAAATCTTGAAAAGAATTTTTCTGAATTTCAAGAAGTGGTGGAATATTGATATAGTTTTTAAGTTGAGAGAAAGTAAATCTCTCTGTACTTCCGAATTTTTGTTTTTTCATTGCAACTGACATAAAACACCCCTAAAAATTAGTTTAAAAAAAGGAAACAAGATGACAAGGTATTGTCAACTCGTTTCCTAATTATTTAGTTAAAAACAGCGTTTCTTTTCCACATTAGATTATTAACCAACTTATTATAACAAGTTTTGAACGCCAATGTCAACACTTTTTAAAAATTTTTTTTATTTTTTTAAGAAAACTGCATTAAAAGACATCTTATGTGGAAATTTTTATTAATTTCGTTGATAAGATATCATATTTTTTCTAAAAAAGCAATCAATTTTTGATATTTTTCAAACTTTAACTACATTATTCTCAAAACTTTCCGATTTTAAACATCTAAACCAAAGAATGTGGCACCGGCGCAAGTGCCAACATTGTTGATGCTTAAGTTATATGACGATGTGGAGTCGTTGTAGTAAGAGAATGTGATTTCTTGATAGTAAACCGGTGAAACGGAAGTTATAGTCGAAGTGTCCGCCTGATAATTCCCAGCACTGCTATTCTTCACATAATCGCCGTCAAACAAAGTGTTGCGCGCAAGGAAAGCTCCGGTAATAGTGTTAGAGTAAGCGTATCCATTATATGTTACATCATTCACAGTTTCTTCGTAACTTACTTCCGCAATCGTGATTGTCGATGAAACAATTTCACGGTCGGAAGAAACCATATCATATACCTGTGCATTCAAGGACGAGATTGAAATTGTGTTATACACCATTGCCGTCCCACTATCCATTTGTCCGATAATTTCGCCAAAGTGGATGATAGTGTTAGTGTTATATACGTAAAGAAGAATGGTGGCATCGACATTTATGTTGTTTGCCGAATTGCGATAACTCTCGAGAATTTGTCCATTTGCGTCGATTGGAAAATCTCGGTCGATCGTTGCTTGTGAAATAGAAAGCGAAACTTCGTCGTAATTTCCATAATAGTCAACCAAATCGCTGACTGCTTCGTCACTCAACGTGGCAGTTAAGGAAATGTAAACTTGCCCGTCCACAAATCCAATCACACCGCCGGCAACTGCTTCACTTAAGGATGTTGCCAAAATACTGATGCTTCCAGAGTAGTTAATATTCGTCATATCCACACTTACAAAATCTCCAGTGATAAGACCAATCACACCACCGATAACACTGAACCCAACAAAGTCGGCGTCGATGTCGATATTTGTTATGGTTGTGTCGCCATTTACAATACCCGCTAAACCACCAACATTTTCAATTCCAGTTAAAGAAGTTTCCGTGCTGAGCGTTAAACTTTGAGTGATTGAAATATTATCCAAAACACCGCCGCCAATTATGCCAGCAAAACCACCAACAGCAGTTGGAATGTTTGGAAGTTTGCTAAATATGCTCATCGCTTCATCTGTGCCATTTACCGTAACATCGCTGACAGCACCCTTTGTTTCGCCAACAACAAGCCCGCCATAATCAAATGCGTTTATCATAAATTCTTCGTCTACATCTAAATTAAGGTCTGTTGCTGTTACACTTTGGTCGATTAGACCAATAAGCCCACCCGCCTTTGCGCCGATAACGGAAATTCCCGTGTCGACAGTTAGGTGCTTCAAAGTTCCCGAGCCGCTTGCCACACCGACAATCCCGCCAGCGAAAGAATAATAAGAATAAACAGAAATTGCGCTATTAAAATTGTTAGTCTCACTGGCAACAAAGTAGGTCGCCCTTGCAGAGAGTGAAGAATTGACATTTTCGATTGTATAACTGCCAAGCGCCATTCCGACAATACCACCAACGATATTTCGGCCTGTTATCATAATATCTTCGCTCACCAAGTTAACATTGACGATTGTGCCAGAGTAGAGAACACCAGCCACACCGCCAACAACTTGCGTATTGGTGAAGACCACTTCGTCAGGGTCGTAGTTGAAGTTCAAAAGTGTGCCGATAGCGTCCGACCTTGTCAAACTTCCAACTTCGGCAAACAATCCGGCAAATTGCATACTTGAACTTACCACCATATGAATTCCAGAAACTGTCAAAAAGTTACCTTCAATGTATCCCAAAAATTTTGTGGTGTATAGGTTGCTGTTGCCAGAGCCTGTATATTCGGAGTAATCGATATTGTTGATAATTCTATAGTAGGAGTAGTTATAGTTATTATTGTCGTTTTCATTTAGGATGTATTCTTCAAAGTGGTCGGCAGAGTCGAGAAGAATTGGATTGTATACGCTTCCCGTAACGCCAGCTTCTTCCGTGTTGACATAGTTATAAACAACCGTGGTCAAGCCTGTGGTTTCGTCGGTAACTTCTTCGGTGGAATATAGATATCTTTGCGAGAAGGCAGTGATGTTTGGAGCCACAAGTTCCAACCTATATAAGTTGAAGGATTTTCCATTATAGTCACTCGTTCGATTTTCATTATTATAGAACCAAACGGAATTATAATTTCGGTTGTCAGTGTAAGCATAATTTGCGAAATATTCTTCGAAATCACCTTCATCGCAGATAATAAAGTCTTGCAAAGAAATTGCTTGAACATTGTGACGAGTTGGGTCAGTATACAAATCGGAAGTGGCAATGTTAACATCATTCTGCACTGTTATACTAATGTTGTTATTAACAACGCCGTTAACATTCGTCAAATTGTAAATTCCCGCTCTTTGAGAGAGATAATAGCAGTCCCAAATATAGCCTGTGTTCGACCTTGCAAAACCAAAACTGAATGTATCGTTACTCGAAAGTGTGCTGAGCGAGAAGGAAGTGCGTATTTCGCCATTCTCTTCATTAGTGAAGACAAAACCGGCAGAATATGAACCTGTGGTTTGGATATTGATGTTCGTGTAGCAATCGCCGATATATCCGCTATTGGTGAAGACAAAACCAGCAACGGTATTATCCGATTGAATATAATCATCCGAACCTTGATAGAATACAGCATCAACTGTATCGTCTTCCACACCAGAAACATATGAAGTGTATATCTCGCCAGAGTTTTGAAGAACAAAACCGGCGGTGTATTCCGTAGCGCTGTTGGTGTCGTTAACTAAACTGCCACCCCTAAATGCAGAAGATGAGATTGTTCCTGAATTGGAGTTAACAAAGCCCGAAAGATTGACATTTGTGATGATATCAACAGACGTCATCGAGTTTGTGATAATACCTGTGTTGAGTCCAACCAAACCAGCAACATACGCACTCGAAACCGAATTGGTGTAAGTTACCGACAAAGTGGAATTGTTGGTGGTTGTAACGCTACAATTTGTCACAATAGCGTTGTTGGTGGTCGCCAAAAGCCCAATATTAAAGGAAGATGCTTCCAAAACAACACTCATATTAGCGTAGATTTCAATTGAAATATTTTTGAAAACGGCACTTGTGTTATTTCCGCCGATATTTTCAAACACGCCAAAGTTTTGAACGGAAGAATCGTAGTAATACGAGCCGCCCATTAAAATGGTGTAGCCATTTCCGTCAAAACCTGCAATATTTGCGGTGATTGGCGAGAATTGATCGTAAGTTATGTCGTCCTGATTTGGAAGAACGATATCCGTCAAAAGAATATAGTATTCACCGTCTTCCATTGCAAGAAAGTCTTCATAACTTTCGATTGGAAGTGGACTTTCATCTGTGCTTTGTTGATGTATTGAGAAGGAGAAGACAGAGTATATTTCGTGCTTTTCATATGTGTTGTTGCTACCAGTTAGATATATGCCATTTCGCATTGCATATTCACCGCTGACAATGAAGTAGTATATATCTTGTTCTGGTTCGTAAAGCCTTATAGCAGTGAACACCAGACCGTTAATGATGTAATAATCAGAATAAATGGTGTTGCCGCTTGAAAGAGTGTAAGTAAACCCTGTCAAATTGTTATGAACCGAGAAGGTGGTGTTCGCCGTCAAACCGTTGATGAACGTTTGAACATTTGCCACCACTTGAGCATTTGATGAGTCGTATTCCATAAGATCCCAAACATCGATAGCCAAACTATATGCATTGCCTATTGCCGTGGAGATGACACCATCGCTCATTCCGCTGACAATATCTTCGTTCACGCCTTCAGTGTATTCATAATTAAAGACATATTCCATAACATAAACGACAATTTCTTGCGTGTATTCAATCGTGCGATTGTCCACCACCCTGCTGGCGTTGACATAAATAACGATTCGGCGACCTATGTCGTCGGTGTAGGATATTTCGTCGGAAGTTATACTTAAAACATACGATCTGTTCGAGCCAGTAATTTGGGCGATTGAATCGTCAGAAACCGTGATTGTAATATCGCTTAATCCAAAGCCATAGTATTCCAATGTCAAATTATAACTCAAACCACGAGCAACATAGTAAACATCGCTTTCGTCTTTATCATCAAATGACAAGATGGCATAATTTGAAAGTTTTGTGGTTAAATCAATGGAAGTGTATGCTTCGCGTTGTTCGTTGTTTTTCGTGTAAGTCACAGTAACATTGAATCGAATTGACATACTATCTTCCACTCCGCTTGAAGGCATCAAATATCGAAGATAGATTACTCCATTATATTTTATGTGAGAGTTCTTATCTTCAATGCCAGCGTTCACATCGTCGATATAAGTCATCAATTCATCATATGTGAAAGTAAACACACCATTCGAGTATTCGCCAAATTCGCTGTCTGGAATAAATGTTACAATTCCGTTGACAGAAGTTTGGTAAACAAAAGTAAACATTGCCACGCCTGCACCGTCAAGATAGTTCATATCATCATTGGATATTGTGAAAGTGTTAAATTCCGCTTCAATTGGGTCGATTGTAATTTCTAAAAGTCCATATTGCGACGGAACAATTGTTTGGTCAGAAGTGGAGATGTCGTTGAAGTTAGAATAGTTGCTTGCCGTGATGTTGGAAACTTCCGCTTCGCTCAAATAAAATTTATATGAGCAAGAAACTGCATCTTCAGCATCAAGTTCGTTGGCATAGAAAACAATGACATAGTTGCCATAAATATCGTTAAATTCGCGATTTTGATAGATTTCGCTGTTTTTATTTACTGAAAGTGTTATATTGAAAAGATTGCTGTCTGAATATTCAAAATACAACTCAAAAAGATCGGTGTCGCTGGAATATGTGTTAACATATTGCGTCCAATTAGTTATTGAGTCTTGTGTTTCCATTCTTGATTGCACAATGGATATTGTTTCACCATTGTCATCCACCAAATATATGCGATAATATATAAGTTCTTCGTTGAGCGAAGTGATGTATATTGTTTCTTTTATGCTATCGCTCGTTTGCATTGATGCCCCGCTGGATGTGATATTGATGCTGGTGGCGGTTTCAAGATATCTGACATCAATTTCAATCGAGTTGCTTCCGCCAATCACTTTTTTGTAGGTGTTGCCGTCAATTTCGGTGGCAACATAAGCGCTAAGATTGTATGTGTCAGCACTGCCGTTTGTTTGTCCTGCCGTTTTTCTAATGAAAGTTACTTGTTGTCCGTTGATTATGCTTTTTGTATAGTTGCCATCGGAGCCGTCTGTGCCTTCCACAGAAACTTGGAGAGAAGTGTTTTGAGCAAGTTGTATGCTCATATTTTGATAACGCAAAACACCATCGGTGGAAACAGACCAATCTTCTCCTTCATAATCATAAGTCGCCACTGCATAAATCGTGGATTGGCGTGAACCATAAACATTGATTTGTGTGTTATTAACAACTTGTTCGGCATCTGCCGTGTTGCTGGTATAGAAAACTGAACCTTCAACATCTTTATTGAAAAAGTTAACAACATAAAGATAAATGCTTATCGTTTCTTGCACATTCAAAATACTTTGCAATCTAATCGTCGCCCTTCCTTCGCTCAAAGTGGTGATAATTCCGTATGAGTCAACACTTACCACCGAAGTTGTGGAAGAAATTATCTCGGCATCGCGAGTTTCCAAACTGAATGGATAAAATTCCGAATCTGGTGAAAAAGTGTTAAGGTCATCGACAATGTCTTGTGCATCCAAATTGTCGTTTTGTGCACTTATGAAAGAATCTGCGTTGAAATAGAAAGAAAGGTAAACATACAAAGAACCATCTTCGCTATATAACCTAAATTGGTCTTCTTCTGCGGAAACACCAATTTCCACTGATTTAAATTCAAAGGTTTCACTTGTCAAAATTTCATTATCACCATTAATTACCAAATAGTCGGCATAATAGTGAGTTGTGGAGATTTCTGATATGGTGTAACTGTAATTTGAATTTCTAGTAACGATTGAATTGTAAATCAATGTTCGATTAATATAAGAAATTGCTTCAAAATCCACTGAAGTATTGTTTAACCCTTGATAAAAACTTCGATTGCCATCAACAGCGTTTCCAACTGCAAAAATAATAGTATCATCATAATTTGCATTAAGTTTGTCCGCATCTGAATAAATAATTATCATTGACGCATCATAAGCACTTCTTCCGTCATCCACTGCTTGAATGCTGTTGGAAGATATAATAAGTCCGCCGTCAAATTCGTTATAATAAATACCCCCACTGTTTCCATAATTGATATAATCATCATAACCAATAATTCCACCGACATATTCTTTCCCACGCAAGAAGACACGCGAAATGTTGTTAAAAATGTTAATTTCAAGTTCACTTGAACCTTCCATTGTGGCAAAACCAACAATCCCGCCAACATACGATGAGCCACTGGCGGTTTGATATTGACAATCAACTTCACCGCCCACAATCAAATTGTTAAGGTTAAGAATGGATTCGGTGTAAGCATAGCCAACAATTCCGCCCGCGTAAACATTTGCATTGCCACCCGTTACGAGAATATTTACATATGCAGAGTAGTTGGAATAACCATAAATACTCAGTGAAGTGTCATCTTGCCTTATTATATCACCATGGGCGGCACCAGCAACACCGCCGATATAGATATTACCCGAATTTGTGGCGTTAATAGTCAATAACCCTTCAAAGTATGCCATATTTTTCACTGTTTGATTATCAAAACCAAACTCGCCCGAAACATCATCTATGGTGTAATAAAAATCATCTCCTAAACTATCATAATAATCGGCATTATAAGCGGAAAAATATTGCACAATTTCGCCGTAATTTACGCCCGCAAGTGTGCCGATATACGACTGACTCGAAGGTGTTATGTTGCAACTAGAACTTATGGTGACCGAAACATTGGAAATTTTGCCATAGTTTATCGCTGTCAAAATTCCAACATAGTTATTTGAGTTAGTGAGTTGAATATCTTGCCCGAAAGAGCCGGTTATCGCAAGATTTTTAATATATGCTCCTTCGTTAATTTGAGCAAATAAACCATAATATAAATCGCTGCCGACAGTTGTGTAATAAATTCCCACATTTTGCGTGTTGCCCGTAAGATTAACATTCATTATGCCCGCTTGCGACGTTGTGCCGACAATACTGCCCGAGAAGCCGATAACTTCACCGTTAATGATGCCGATTGAAGTAATAAGCGAAGTTGATGCGTTTTCAAGATTGATGATATTTCGAATTTCATAGTGACTCGAAAGCGTTTTTTCGTTCGTACCTATCGCTAAAATATCGTCTGCTGTTTCCAAAATTAAGCGGTTATTTTCGGAGCCATTGCGATAGGAAATTGCGATACTTATCGGCGTATAGCCAAGGATAACCGATGCATTTTCACCCCACTCTGATGGATAGATATAGAGTGTTCCCGCCAAAGTGTCGTTGATTTCGTCTATGTTATCGGTGGTGTCATAGAAACGCTGTGCCGAAACTGTTACGGTGTATGTTCCTAAAACGCGCTCAACAATTGTGACTTCAATCAAACTGTCCGAGATTTCGTTGGTTGGAACATATTCAAAGGTCAAATTCGAATTTGTAGCGTTTTGTGGTGTGATGTAAACCGTAAAAGTTTCTTCCAAATTGCTGTTTGTGAAGATAAGTTCATCGATAGCGCCAGCGGTTGAAATGTCGTCCACAGCAATGTATATTTCAGAAGAAATATTGATGTCATAAGTCATTCGGCTATAATTTCTTTGACGTACATATGCGTGAATAACCAATTCCACAGATTGTTGCGACAGTTGTGAAACAAAAGTCATTGTTGTAAGGTCAAAAGTGCCGATTTGACCGATTGTAAATTGATTTGTGAAAGTAAGACTTGCATTGAAATTGCCACCCGTTGTGTATGTGAAACTTATTATTCCTTCCACATAGAACATAAAGCCGTTTTCAAAAATGAGTGTCACTTCTGTTTCAAACCCACCAACTACAACTCTCACCGTTGTTGCCGTCACCAAAGCGCTGGTGTTATTTGAAGTGTTGTTTTGGACATAATAGAATATAAACTTATCATCATACTCTTCTTGAACCAAACTTGAAGAAAGATATTGACTAAAATTGGTGTTGTCGATTGTGAAGGATAATCCTGTTGCGCTGCTTGAATTTAAGGCATAATCTGCAAATGTTTGCAAAAATTCGTCAGTAAAGGTATATTGATAAAAATTGAAAGATTCAGTCGGCGAAGCATTAACCGTCAAAACAACCTGTCTGTCCGAGTCCGGAATGTTGTTGCTACCATAATATATCACATTGTCCACAGCATAAGTACCATTGTTAAGATAGTAAAATTCAGTGAGAAGCGAATATGAAACGATATTTACCGTGAAAATTAAAATAGTGGTGGTGCTTTGGTAGTTTTCATTGACTGTATAGCCCGTCACCCTAAATTGAATTTGCGTCACGCCGTTTGCACGCGTTTCAAAGGTGAACATTGTTGTGTTAATTTGAGTGTATGTAACCACACCTTCGTTCCAATCTGCACCCGTAGTTTCGTCGATACTTTGAATGTTACCTGCAAAAGATATGCTTGAAGTTTGTGAGAATATTGTCGTATAAGTTCCGTCCACAAGTTCGGTTGGATTGAGAAGCTCCAAATTTAAAACATCATAAAAATCATCGTTATTTGAACTTTCAAAAGAGTAATATGCAATGTTCCCGGTTTCCGAGATGTCTATGTATGTGCTACTTGATTTAAGTGTGTTCACCACAGTGAAAGTGATTGTGATGTAAGTTCCATTATCCAAAATAATATTATAAATCCCTGTACCAACAGCTCGCGAGTTGACGCCAAAATATAGGAAATATATGGAATTGCCGGCATCAACACAACAATTTTCAAAAGTTACAAAAGAAACAACATTACTGCCAGAAACAAATTCAAATGAGATACTTTTGAAAATGGCATCGGCAAATAAATAGTTGTCCAAAATAACCGTTTCGGAAAGAGCGTCAACATAGTCCAAATAAATGGTCGAACCTTGTCCCAAATTTCCGTTACGTTCAATAATTGTAACGCCGTTCACGATTTTATAGTAAACATCAACAGAAAGTGTGTATGGATTGCCGTCGTTATCCAAAATATTTTCGCAAACAACATAAATTGTGAAAGTACTAACAGTGTCGTCTGCCGATATTCCTCTGTGACCTCTAAATTGAAAAGACTGACTTAAATCAGTAATTCTCTGTCCGCTTGAAATTGATGCCAAATACTCTAAACCACTGCTGGTGGTTGCACTTTGTTGAAACTCAAGTTCTTCATTGCTGACATTAAATTCGATGTAAGCATAAGAATATGCAGGTTGAATATTCACGCCTGCCGAGAGCGAAACCAACAGTTCTTGCCAACCATATTCTGGCGCTTGATATTGGTTATATACGATAAGTGGATTATCTTCGCTGGAATATTCAGAAGCCCCCTGCCCGTTCAGTAAAATTTCAACCGGCACAACAATCACTTGAATGTCAAAAGTTTGCCAAAAACTTACGCTACTATCTTGCACATTCATATCGAGTTGGCTATATTTTACACTAACCGTTATACTGTCTGAAATGTTATTGAAAACATTGTATGAAATTTTAAGATAATAAACCGCCCCTTCGATGCCTTCTTCGCTATAATCATAGTTGTCAATTTGAACAATTTCAGACCTTGAAAAGTCAAAATCAACAAGTTCGCTGTTGTTTTTTATGTTGATTTTCAAAATGAAAGTGCTGGCATCAAAACTGCCGGTGGTGTTTGGCGCGATTAAAATTTCGCTATTTTCAATTACACCAAAAGTTATGTCGCTACTGGTCGTGACATATCCGCCTGTTATTTCAACATCCAAATCTTCCAAAATATAAACTTCATTTATGCACGCAAGTTGAACGGTGTAGTTTGACGAATAATCATAAAACGCCAAAAAGTTGAAGGTGCTTCCA
Organism: uncultured Lachnospiraceae bacterium; assembly: GCA_964521165.1. Classification (GTDB taxonomy): domain Bacteria; phylum Bacillota; class Clostridia; order Christensenellales; family UBA1242; genus Caccovivens. The sequence continues at coordinate 89,596 of CAZFRA010000002.1, read as the reverse complement.
AGTGCCGTTCTTGCAACTTCTTCGCCGTTTAATGTAACAACCAAATTATCACCTTCGATGTATGCCGTATCAAACAAAAACGCTTGCTCACCAATTGTGTAGCGAGATGAATTGAAGATAATTTCATTATTTTCAATGGCACTAAAAGTTAAAGAAGTTATGTCATTTTCAAAGAAGTAAAACGACATATTTTTATCTGTCGTGTTTGCATCGAAGTAGTAATATCCATCGCCAACCACAAAAGGTGTGGAGTTGGAAACATAAAGAGAAGAGTTGTTAAATTCCAAGGTTTCGGAGTGTTGAATAACATTGATTTGCACGGTGGTGTATTTATACCCTTCTTCTGTTATCGCCATAATGGTTGCCGTTCCGCCGGCAAGTGCTGTGACAGTCACGGTGGTTGTGTTGCCATTTGTGACTGGCGAAGAAATTTCCACCACTCCTTCATTGTCAACATTAAATTTTAGTGTATTAGAAAAACCGCTTGGCGCGTTATTTATGGTAAAAACCAGATCCTGACTTTCGTTCATTCCGTCAAGTTCAAGAGTTATGGAATTTGCGCTTGCTGAAACGGAAACATTGGAGATATCGTATGTACAGCCAACAAAAAAGAGTCCTGCAAGCAAAAATGACATTGCAGAAATAAGTCCAATTATACCCCCCTTAATTGTTTTCGACATATGACTCCTTTTTATTTTTAACCTAATTATTAACCGCCAAAGAGTTGCTTGACATAATCATGTGCAGTGACTTGCACTGTTGTTCTGGATGTTGGACCAGTGATTAAAAACCCTTGACCAACGCCCGCCGTCACGATTGAGTTCTGTTCTTCTTCGTTGATACCACCAGATTTGGAGTAAAGTTCAATAAGGTCGTTAACATCGTTAGGCGCCAGCGAGAAGATGAGAGAATACTGGCACGCGTTGATAACTGCCGTGGACTGACGCTTGATTTCGTCGGAACCGACAAAGTCGGCAAGGTTTTGCGTGATGACGATTTGCATACCGCCATACTTTCTGATACGCTTTGCCATTTGCGCCATAAAGTCCAGAGCGATTGGATATTTCGGATTGATGAAGATGTGTGCCTCGTCCACCGCCACGATGATTTTTCTGTTTTTGTGATATTTTTGGTTAAAGTCTTTGTTGTTGATAATTTCGTTGTTTAGATAACGGAACACGAGAAGCATTTGCGCGTTTGTAACTGTTGGATTGTTCCCCGCAACCAACGACTGAAAGTTGAAAGTAACGAAGTTTTCGTTTGTTTCAATGGATGTTGGACCATTCCAAAGCGCACTGTTTCTTCCACCAGTCGCAAACTTTTTGATATAAGTTTCCACCGTCATTAAGTTTCGCAACAAAAAGTCGTCTTTTGCCGTTTTAAGCTTTTCCAAAATAAGATTATATAAATCGTCGAAAATTGGATAATCTTCCGGTTTAAACTTGGAAAGATTGGTTTGATAAGTGATGCCTTTTTGTTTATAGACATCAATAATAAGCGAGTTCAAAACTTCGAACGCGTCCGAACTGATACCTTCCAAAATTACGCGGAAGAATTGTTCCAAAAATTGAAGGTGTTGAGTGAAGGAGTCGTCGACAGTTTGAACTTTGATTATCAATTCACCATTTTCATCGAACTCGTCAACTTCTTCTTCGCTAGCGTCAAGTGAGGTGATAACATGGAAAGGATTGATAATACCTTGCAAAGAAGAACCAACATCGATAAACTTTCCGCCAAGATTTTTAGTTAATTCCTTATATTCGTTTTCCGGGTCTAGAATGAAGATTTTACAGTTATCGGCAGAGAAGTTGGTTAAAAGTGTTTTTGTGGCATAACTCTTTCCCGAGCCCGACTTTCCGATAACCATCATATTCGAGTTAACTCTTTCGCGGTCACGCTTAAAGAAGTCTACAAACACTGGATATTCGTTATAACCGATGTAGATACCATTTTCGTCTTGCAAAGAATTGGATATAAACGGAAAAGTTGCCGCCAAAGTTTCGGTTGGCATACCACGCATTGTCGTTTTCATCGAATCTCTTCGCGAAACATTGGATGAGATAAAGCCATCAATTTGACGAGAAAACATTTCGCTATATTTAAAACCTTGTTGTTTAAGTATTGCGCGCACATCTTTTTTTGCCACATCTTCTGCGATTATGTAGGTGTTAACATTGTATAGTTGTTGGTTATTGTTTTTTAAACCGACCAAAAGTTGACGCAAGGTGTCAAGGTGAGTTTGTAAGTCGATTTGAGCAGAACTTCTGCCCGCCTTATTCAACTTGGACTCCATTTCCATTATCGCCTTGTCGATTTGTCTTTCGGCGTCAAGTTTTTGAGTTGGACTAAATTTCATTACCACTCTTGTGCGGTCGAGAAGGAAGAACGGAGCACCCCACGCATTTCCAACTTGAATTGGATAGTCAATAATATTGAAACAACGATAGCAGTCTTTGTTAACATAGAATTTTGCAATATTGAATTTGATTCGATCTGGAGTCACCCAGTCCATATATTTATTGAACGGCAAAACATCCAATTCTCTTTCGTCAAACTCTTTGCCAAGATTTGCTCTTAAGAAAACATAAAGTTCGTGTCCTTCCAAAATTTTTGAGGAAATTGGATTGAGAGAATTTGCCATTGAACTAATAACACCATTGCAGGTGTTTTCCAAAAGTTCCCTATCTTTGTCAAAAATAATGAGATAGAAATAGTCTTTATAAACCTTTTGTTGACGGTTAAGCATTTCATAGAAGGAAACTCTTTCTTCAAAGATTGGACTTCGCGTGTCAATTTCTTCTTCGGTTATCTGCCCGTCGTATTGAAGGTCATACAAAGTGTCATATTTTTTGTTTTCGTTAAAGATGTATCTATCCAGAACCATCGGTTTACGCACTTTCACAATTGAGCAAGTTTGGTCATTGTTTAAGCGCATAATTGCGTTAGCAAAACTGTTGATAACATTATCTTGAAAACTTTCAGTGAGAAGGGTAAAGAACATCGGTTGAACTTCGATAACCATTCCGTAATATGAACCATAGTTAATGTATCTATCTTGCAAAATATTTTCGTATGGAAGAATTTCTGATATGTCGCCTTTTTTGTCGTCTGAGCCTTTAACAAATTTTTTCTTTTGAACGGAATATTTCAAAAGGTAAATCATTGTCACATAAAAGCGAACATCGTCGGCAAACTTGAAAAACATAGAAACGGCAATGATGACCCAAGCAAGACCAATCCAAATGTGGAATTCAAAATTTGCAGCAAACAAAATTGCAGCAATCGCAGCAAAAATAAAGGCAAGACTGATATCCAGCCCTGTCACACCGCGGAAAAATTCAAATTTGATTTTTGTTTTTCTTGGAATAATTCTAACCATACACCACCTTCTTGAAATTATGATACTACAAATCGACCTAAAAATACAAATAAATTAAATAAAAAAATAAAAAATAAATAACTTTATTCTTAGTATAAAAATAATCCCGAAATACTTTTTAAAAATAGCAATATTCATATTTTTTTAATTTATCTAAAACAATTTAAAATCTCATACGTTAATACTAAACGCAAAATGCGAAAATTTTTAATAAAAAATAATAAAAAAACACAAAAAATATCAATTTTTTTGTATTTTTTAAAAAAATTTTGCGATTTTTTTAATATTTTTTATTTTTTTATTTGCAAATAAAAAATAATTCATTGATTTTATTATGCCTTTTTGCTTTGTCGAATATCGGCTTGGTGATAACAGTACCTTCCTTTATTATCAACTCATTGTTGATACCAAGCAAAGTTTTGGTTGCCACCTTGCCAAGATAGTAACTCGGCGAGAGATTGATGATTGGTGGAAGTTCCAACTTTTTATCCATAATCTCCACCTTCATATCTTCCTTCAAAAACCTTGGGAAAGTTCGGCGTTTTTTAAAAGAAACAAAAATGATATCATTGCTAAAGTCGACGATATATTTTGAAGAGATCTCTGCTCTGTCCGTGACAATCTTTCTCAAAAAATTTCTTTGAAAAACATATTCCCGAGCATTTCCTAAATCTTCACCAGAAGTGGAAAGAACTTTTTTACGGAATTCGTCTTCTATGTTTGAAATTTCTAAGACGCTGGAAGACGAAATTAAAACAATATCTCGACAAAAAAGAATATTCTCTCTTCGCAAAAGAAATTCTTGTTCCGTTTCCTCTTCCACAACAATATATCCAACTTTTTTCAAAGATGAAAAATCTATCAAAGGTTTTAAGACATAGCCTATACACTTTTTTTCTTCCAATGAAACAACTTGTTTTGAAATATTTTCCACACTTCACCCCTTGAAATAAAAATATGACACACTATACAAAAAAATTATCTATCAACAAAATTAGACAAATTTTGCCATACTTTTTGATGGCGTAATTGACTTTTATTAAAGATGTGTGCTAAAATGAGAAAGTTAAAGGAGTTTCAAATGAAAAAAGAAGAAAAGATAAACAAAGATATGACAATAAGTGAAGTTTTAAGCATTGACGAGAACCTTGCCGAAGTATTTTTAGGTTTTGGTATGCATTGCATCTCCTGCCCAGTTAGCCAAATGGAAACTGTGGAAGAAGCGTGTCTTGTACACGGCGTGGATGCAGACTTTGTTCTTCAAAAACTTAATGAGAAAGTGAAAAAATAAACCTAAAAATCAAAAATCACAAAAATTAAGCAAAAAAACAAAAAAAATCGCTAAAAAAGGCGATTTTTTATTTCGTTTTTTAATTTTTCCAAATTCGTTTTATTCTTAACTGAAAATGGAATTTGGTTTTCCTTAATCTCAAAAGGTTTTTTAACCAAGTCGACTTTGTTTAAAATAATTAAACGGTTTTTGGTTGCTCCAGCATCGTCAAGAATTTCATTCGTAATTTGGATATTGCGCTCATAATTCTCATCAGAAAGGTCGACAACGTGAAGGATTAAATCGGCATCCTTAATCTCTTCCAAAGTAGACGCAAAACTCTCGACAAGTTCGTGTGGAAGCTTGCTGATAAAACCAACCGTATCTGTCAAAATACAATATCCGTTATCTAAAAACATACGTCGGCAAGTCGTGTCCAAAGTGGCAAAAAGTTTATCTTTCACATAAATATCATCCTTCGTCAAAAGGTTGAAAAGTGAACTTTTTCCAGCATTGGTATATCCGCCAATTACAACATTTTTTATCCCCGATTTTTTCCTTGACAATCGATTTTGTTTGCGAGTATTTCTTATTTTCACAATTTCTTTTTCTAGCAAGCGAATTTCTTCTTCCAATTTTCGCCTATCAAGTTCAAGTTTTGTTTCGCCCGGCCCGCGCATACCAACACCGGCGCCACCAAAACGACCAAAGCTTCCCTGCATTGAGGAAAGGCGTGTTAAAAGATATTTATTTTGCGCAAGTTTAACTTCAATTTTACCTTCGTTCGACTTGGCATTAAGTGCAAATATGTCGATAATAAGCAAAATTCTGTCCAGCACTTTGATGCCTAACTCTTCTGTCAAATTTCTTAATTGCGAACCCGTCAATTTAAAATCAACAACAAGAACTTCAATATCGTTTTTCTCAACATAATCTTTAATTTCTTTCAGTTTTCCTTCGCCAATGACCGTTCGACGATTAAATGCGCGCATATTTTGATGAAAAATTTGACACACTTGCAAATTTGCAGATGTGCACAAACGTTCAATTTCGGAAAATTGAAAAGATTTATCCTGCTCATTTTCGATAGGACAAAAGATAACTGCTTTTTCTTGTTCAATCACATTATTTTCAAACATTTTAGCCATAGTTGATTATAACATAAAACATAAAAAACAACAAACTTTTATACTAAATTTGTTGTTTTTATGAATTTTTTTATGTTTTTTTATATTTTTTTATGTTCATCACGATTGCATAATCACACTGCCGTCTGAAGTTGAAATGATAATGGAAAAGTTTTCGCCGTCCAAAGGAATACAGGTGAAGACCCAATAGAGTTCATCAAAATTGTTTTCTTTTTGGCTTAACACAATTAGATAACACTCACCATTAAAATGCGAAAAACTTTTTAAGGCACTTAGTTCCGATTGAAGATTTTCGCAAGCGATTGAGATTGCCTCATCGTATTGAATGTTGAAGTCAGCAGAAACTTTTTCGAGTTCAGCAACCGAGCCATCATAGTTAACAAATACGGTGTCACCTATTTCAATTTCGTCGATTAAGTCAACCATATAACGCTCACTTAATTCGTTATAGAATGCTTCCACCTGCACCGAATTTTCGCCACTTGCCACTTGAATCCAAATAACATTTTTATTCAACGACTCGTTAAACTTTATACTCAAAAGCGCCTTTTCCACATTTTCCGTACTCTCACCATTGTATCGAAAATCGCTTTCTCTCTCGCCAACACTCAAAGTGACATAGAAATCATCACTTTCACCGATATAAAATTCCTTCGTTATTTCCGACATATTCTCCAAAACGACATTGTTAAGCGTGAAACCGCAGCCCGTCACCATCACACCAACAGCGATAATACTACACATTAAAAAAACTTTCTTAAACATTTTTCTCTCCTTTAAATGAATTTTAATACAATTTATGTTGGTAAAAAAGAAAAAATGTGTTAAAATATGTCTGTTAACCGCGAAATTTAGGAGTATTAAAATGAAAGACTTAAAATTTTATATGCAAGATAGCATAAAAAAAAGATATTCTCTCGGCGCTTATAACTTTGTCAACTTGGAAATGTTGAAAGGTATTTGCGAAGGGTGTCAAAAAAGCAATTCTCCTTGCATTTTGGGAATAAGCGAAGGTGCATTTTCGTATCTAGGCGAAGATTTTGTTTTGCCAACCATTCAGGCAGTTAAAAACCACTATCACCTTCCACTTTTCTTACATCTTGACCACGGCAAGAGTTTTGAAATATGCAAAAAAGCAGTGGATATGGGTTTTGATTCGGTTATGATTGACGGCAGCAGTCTTCCGTTTGAAGAAAATATCGCCCTAACCAAAAAAGTGGTCGATTACGCACACAGAAAAAATGTTTTGGTTGAAGCCGAACTTGGTGTGCTGGCCGGCGTGGAAGATTTGGTAAGTGCAGAAAACAACATCTTCACAAATCCTGAGGATGCCAAAACTTTTGTCGACCGAACTGGCTGTGACAGCCTTGCAGTTGCCATTGGAACAAGTCACGGTGCTTATAAATTTAAAGATGACGCATCGCTCCGTTTTGATATTCTTTCAAAAATTGAAGAAAAACTTCCAAATTATCCACTCGTGCTTCACGGTGCATCCACTGTTCCGCAAAAATATGTGGAAACAATTAATAAGAACGGCGGAAAAGTCACCAACGCGAAGGGTGTGAATGAAAAGCTTTTGTTGGAAGCATCCACAAAGCATAATATTTTCAAAATTAATACCGACACCGATATCCGTTTGGTTTATTTCGCTGTTTTGAGAAAACATTTAAACGAACACGCCGAAAATATTGATTTAAGAAAATTTAATAAATTGGCAATCCAAGAAATTGCCGATTATATTGCAAAAAGAAACAAGACTGTAAATAATTCAGCGGATAAAATTTAAAGGGAAGAAAAATGCCAAAACAAAACCAAAATGATGTTGACCACAGCGGACACAGGATAAGACTTTGTAGCCTTGTGGAAAAATCTGGAATTGATAATGTCAGCAAAATTCAAGCAGTCGAATTTTTTCTAACATATATTTTTCCGCGCGGTGATGTAAATCCGCTTGCACACCGCCTTTTAGACCGCTTTGGCAACTTCGCCAACATTATTGATGCCAGCAAAAACGAACTTATGAAGGTGAAAGGAATAAACGAGAGAAGCGCGCAAAAAATAAAACTCTTCGCATCGGTTATGCAATACTACACCACCAGCAAACTGGACAAGAAGTTAAATCTTGACAACACAGAAGAAATTTTGAATATAATAGAAAATCTAATTCGTTACAAAAACACCGAAAATGTGCTGATATTTGCATTTGACATAAGTTATAATTTGGTTAGTAGAAAAATTTTGGAATCTCGTCTTGTGGATGCATCATACCTAAATTTGTTTGAGTTTTATGATATGCTTTTGTCAAACAGCGTTAAACATTTTCTTGTCGCACACAATCATCCCGGTGGAATAAGTCTTCCTTCGCCGGATGATTTTTCTGCACAGAAAGCAATTGAAAAAGCGCTTGCAATGTTTGGTGCCAACCTTATCGATAGTCTAGTGGTCGGAAGTGACGGAATTTACAGCCAAAATAGAAAAGCATTTTTAAGGAAATATAAAATTACAAGAATTAACAATCGAGAATCTATTTAAGACGAAAAATTCGGACTGGTTCGGTGGTGGCAACATCAATTCGCATATGTTCCCCTTCAAGCAGTCCTTTTTCTGCCAATTTTTGTGATATGGAAGAATAGGCAAGTTCTGGTGTGTTGTTTTCTTTACTTAAATGCGACAACACAATTTGTCGTGTGCCACTCAAAATCAATTTTTCAGAAAATTCAGCAGATGCATCATTGGACAAATGACCATTTTTGCCGGCAATACGCATTTTGAGCGAAAGTGGATATTTTTCGCATTTTTGAAGCATTGCAAGGTCGTGATTTGCTTCTAAATATATTAACCGACTTCCCTTCACGCTTTCAAATATTTTATCGGTTGTGTGACCTAAATCTGTAAGCAAACTGATTTTGTTTTGCCCATTTTCTATTGAAAAACCAAAGCATTTGACATCGTGCGGAATTTCAACTGGCGAGATAAATAAATCTTTTATTTCAAAATCTCCAGTAAAAACTCGAAGATTTTCTTCTTTCAAATTAGCAAGTTTTGGATAGAGCCCTTGCCAAACATCATTATGCGCATAGACTGGAATATTGAATTTTTTGGATAAAACTTGTATGCCTTTGATGTGGTCGCTATGCTCGTGAGTGACAATAATGGCATCAAGGTCGTTTCCTTTAACACCGATAAGGTCAAGTCGTTTGATTGTTTCAGAACACGAAATACCATCATCCACCAAAATGCGTGAATGTTCAGTTTCAATATATGTGGCATTTCCGTCGCTGCCCGATGACAAATTAAAAACTCTCAAAATAACTCCTTACGAATTTAATATTTTTCTCAAAAATTGACCAGTATAACTTTCTTTGCATTTCGCTACACGCTCTGGTGTGCCAGTGATAACAACTGTTCCGCCGTCATCGCCGCCTTCCGGCCCTAAATCTATCACATAGTCTGCACATTTGATGACATCTAAATTGTGTTCAATCACAATCACTGAGTTACCGTTGCCGATAAGCCTGTTTAGAATTTTAATCAGTTTTTTGATATCATATATATGGAGCCCGGTTGTTGGCTCGTCCAAAATATACATCGTTTTGCCGGTTTCACGCTTGGAAAGTTCAGTGGCAAGTTTAACTCTCTGTGCTTCACCGCCCGAAAGTTCGGTGGCTGGTTGCCCAAGTTTGATATAAGAAAGCCCGACGTCGTAAAGCGATTGCAATTTGTTGGTTATGGAAGGAATGTTTTCAAAAAATTTCAGTGCTTCTTCCACTGTCATATCCAAAACATCGCTTATCGTTTTGCCTTTATATTTCACTTCTAATGTTTCTCGGTTATATCTCTTGCCCTTGCATATTTCGCACGGCACCGTGATATCCGGCAAGAAATACATTTCAATTTCTTTGACACCTGCGCCTTCACACGCTTCGCATCGCCCACCTTTCACATTAAAGGAAAATCGCCCAGCGTTATAACCGCGCACCTTAGCGTCGATTGTGGAAGCAAAAAGTTCTCTTATTGCTGTGAAAACACCTGTATAAGTGGCTGGATTACTTCTTGGCGTTCTGCCAATCGGTGCTTGGTCGATGTTGATAACCTTATCCAAAACTTCAAAATTTTTGATGTTTTTGCAATTTCCAAGTGGAAGTTTGGAATTATTCAAGATGTTTGAAAGGTATGGAAAAAGGATTCGGTTGATAAGTGAACTTTTACCACTACCCGACACGCCAGTGACCGCGGTGAAAACACCTGTTGGGATTTTTACATTGATATTTTTAAGATTGTTCTCTTTCGCACCAACAATTTCGATAAAATCTTTCGGTTTTCGGCGCGTTTTTGGCACTTCAATCTTATCTTCACCACGCAAAAATTTGGCAGTGACAGAATCTTTACATTTTTTAACTTCTTCGACAGTGCCGGATGCTACAATTTCGCCACCGTTTACACCGGCATAAGGCCCGACATCAACCAAATAGTCAGCCGAGCGAATAGTGTCTTCGTCGTGCTCAACAACAATCAAAGTGTTGCCCAAATCTTTGAGATTTTTGAGTGTTCGCAAAAGTTTTTCGTTGTCGCGTTGATGAAGACCGATAGATGGTTCATCCAAAATATACAAAACACCAACAAGACCACTACCGATTTGGGTTGCCAAACGAATTCTTTGTGATTCGCCACCAGACAATGTTTCTGCCGAGCGTGTCAAAGTGAGATAACCCAATCCAACATCGTCCAAAAATTGCAAGCGGTTATGAATTTCCTTCACAATCGGTTCAGCAATTTTTTCTTTTGTTTTGTCGAGTTTTAACCCACAAATTGTTGGAAGTAAATTTTTCACACTCTGATTGCAAAAATCAAAAATATCTTTTCCGTTGATTTTTATGGACAACGCACTTTCGTTGAGTCTTTTGCCGTGGCAAGTCGGACAATCTTGTTCGCGCATAAAGCGGTTTATTTCAAATTTCACCCATTCGTTATTTGTTTCATTATATCTTCGACGTAAATTATTGACAATACCTTCAAAAGTTGCCTTCACAACTTTGTCATTTTTTTCGTTGGAAAGAATAAGTTCAATTTCTTCCTTGCCAGTGCCATACAGCAAAATTTTAATCTTATCCTTTTCAAGTTCTGCAACTGGAATATCAAGTGAAATATCATATTTTTTTGAAAGCGCTTCAAAATATGCTCTTGCCATTCCACCCGCCGAAAATTTCCAGCCTGTTATATCAAATGCACCCTGTCGTATGGAAAGATTGGAATATTTCAAAACCGACCTTTCATCGATATCGGTGGTGTAGCCGAGTCCCAAACAAGTTGGACAAGCGCCATAAGGTGCGTTAAAAGAAAATAAACGCGGCGTAATTTCACCTAACGCCCAACCGCAAGTTGGACAAGCATAGTTTATCGAAAACAATTCTTCCTTATCTTCCGTTTTTGCCACAACCAGACCTTCAGCAAGTTTCAAAGCACTTTCCACACTTCCTGCAAGTCGAGTATCTTTCCCTTCTTTAATGGAAATTCTGTCGACAATTACATTGATGTTATGACGAACGTTTTTATCAAGGTTTATTTCGTCTTCCAATAAAAAGGTGTTGCCGTCAACTTCAACACGCGCATAACCACTTCGTTTCAAACTTTCCAAAAGGTTTTGAAAGGTTCCCTTCTGATCGTGAACAACTGGCGCCAAAATGGAAACTTTTGTCCCTTCGCCATAGGCCTTAATGCCGTCAACAATTTGGTCAATTGTTTGTTGTTTGATTGGTTTATGACAGTTTGGACAATACGGCGTTCCGATGTTGGCAAAAAGTAAACGGAAATAGTCGTATATTTCCGTAACCGTGCCGACAGTGGAGCGCGGATTGTGATTGGTGGTTTTTTGGTCGATAGAAATTGCTGGAGAAAGTCCTTCGATTGAATCAACATCTGGTTTTTGACTTTGCCCCAAAAACATACGAGCATATGAAGACAAACTCTCCATATACTTCCTTTGTCCTTCGGCAAAAATCGTGCCAAAAGCAAGTGAAGTCTTGCCTGAGCCACTGACGCCTGTGAAAACAATAAATTTATTTCTCGGCAGGGTTAAGTTGATGTTTTTTAAGTTATTTTCCCTTGCACCTTTGATAACAATTTCGTCTTTCATATTAAAAATTATACCACAAAAAGCGAAAGATAACAAATATTTATCGCTTTGCCCTTTCATTTTTTTAAATGTTTTCTTTTTTGCCAAGCCTTTTCTTTAAGACGGCAATTCTGTTTCTTAATTCAATCGCGCGTTCAAAATCAAGTTGAGATGACGCGATTTTCATCATCGAAGTCAGCCTGTCGATTTCTGTTGGAATATCCTTTCGAAGAACATTGTGTTCATCCACTTTCTTACCAATCTCCAAGGTATTTTTGATTTCCTTGATAATCGTTTTTGGCACGATATGGTGCTTTTCGTTGTATTCCATTTGGATTTTTCGACGACGCGCGGTTTCGTCAATCGCCCTTTTCATACTGTCGGTTATCGTGTCGGCAAACATAATAACTCTACCATTAGCATTTCTCGCCACGCGTCCTACCGTTTGAATAAGTGCACCTTCGCTTCGCAAAAAACCTTCTTTGTCGGCATCCAAAATGCAAACGAGTTCCACTTCTGGCATATCTAAACCTTCGCGCAGAAGATTGATTCCGACGATAATGTCAAACTCTCCTTTTCGGAGTCCATTAATAATCTCCACGCGCTCCATTGTGTCGATTTCGCTATGCAAATATTTCACCTTAAATGAGTGGTCGGAAAGATATGTCGTTAAACTTTCCGCCATTTTTTTCGTCAATGTCGTCACCAAAATTCTTGCTCCGCGCGCGATTGTCTTTTCGCATTCCTGCATCAAAACTTCCACTTGATTTTTGATTGGTCGGATTTCAATCGTCGGGTCGAGAAGTCCGGTCGGTCGGATAACCTGTTCAACAACTTGTCCCGCTTTTTCAAGTTCGTATTTTGCCGGCGTGGCAGAAACATATATTGTTTGTTTAAGTTTCTTTTCAAATTCGTTAAAAGTGAGTGGACGATTATCCTTTGCCGCTTCCAAACGAAAACCATATTCAACGAGTGATTTTTTGCGCGCTTGGTCGCCATTATACATCGCCCTGATTTGCGGAATAGTCATATGGCTCTCATCAATAATTGTTAAAAAATCACTTGGAAAGTAGTCAATAAGAGTGTATGGCGGCTCTCCCTTTTTTCGTCCATCAAAATATCGCGAATAATTTTCAATTCCGCTGCAATATCCAACTTCTCTCATCATTTCAATGTCATATGCCACACGCTGTCCAATTCTTTCTGCTTCAAGTGGTTTTCCTTGTTTTGTAAAATCATCAATTGCTTTCAATCTGTCCGCTTCAATTTGAGAGAGCGCGTTTTTCATTCTCTCACCGCCAACAGCGTAATGAGTCGCTGGATAAATGGCAATATAGTTTAGTTCGCGCAAAAGATTACCTGTCACGGGGTCAAATTCGTAAATTTTTTCAATCTCATCGCCAAAAAATCGTACTCTAATAGCACTCTCTGATTGGTTCGCCGGAAAAATATCAATGGTGTCACCTTTAACACGAAAGGTGGTTCGCTTAAAGTCGATATCGTTGCGAGCATATTGAATTTGAATCAATTGGCTTATAAGTTCGTCGCGATCATATTCTTCGCCTAATCTAATCGAAATGTGAAGTTTCATATATTCATCTGGAATACCAAGTCCGTATATGCACGAAACGGACGCCACAACAATAACATCACTTCTTTCCAATAAAGAAAAAGTGGCAGAAGAACGAAGTTTATCGATATCCTCATTTACACTCATATCTTTTTCGATGTATGTGTCCGACGAAACGATGTATGCTTCTGGTTGGTAGTAGTCATAATACGAAACAAAATATTCCACACGATTGTTTGGAAAAAATTCGCGAAATTCATTGCAAAGTTGAGCAGCAAGCGTTTTGTTATGTGCAATAACAAGAGTTGGTTTGTTCACTTTTGCAATAATATTTGCCATTGTGAAGGTTTTGCCAGAGCCAGTCACACCCAAAAGTACTTGGTCTTTAAACCCTTCTTCAAGCCCTTCCACAAGTTTATTGATAGCAACAGGTTGGTCGCCCGCTGGACTATATTTACTCATAAGTTCAAATTTAACATCCTTTCTCATAGCAATATTATATCACAACCAAAAAGGAAATAAAAGAATTTTTTTGATTTTATAGACGAAGATATGCATATATTCACATATCAACTTTTGAAGATTGCTTTCAAAATTATACCGAAAACAAAACTCACTGTGGCAAGGAAAATGGAACGCAAAACCAAAATGCCTAGCATTCGCCTTTGATTTTTGGTATCAGATAGATAAGTTTGACCGCATTTTTTTAAGGTTACGCAATAACAATAGCCGTTTTTCGTATCCGAAACGACGAAATCAATGTAGTTCTGATTTGAAAGAGAAACCATAATCTCGTCAATTTCAGCGATAGAAAGAACAAACTTTCGGGCAAAAGCAGAAGAAATTTCTTGCGGGGAAATGAGATAGGTTCTCTTTTTTTGACACTTATTGCAAAGATAAGTCATAACTAATTTTTCTTTTTTTGTCATACCATTATTTTTTTTCAAAAGCATAAATTTATTCTCACATTGTGGATAGAGAAAAGTAAGAAAGAATAAAAAGCGGTTAAAAAGCAAAAATAAGTGTATGCTTGACACGAAAACGAAACTTGTTTTAAAAATACTGGCAAAAGAGAGCAGTGGCGGAAGTTACAAAATATTCGAAAGTGCGGATATTATTTCTCTATTGCCGAAGCGCTACCGCACCGACAGCACTGGTATCCGTCAAATATTGACACACCTTGAACGGCAGGATATGATTTCGATAAAATACGACGATGACGACACCTATTGCCTGGCGGTTTTGCCGTTTGGCTACGAAGAAATTGAAGAGCACCCGAGCGAGCGAAAGCAAGGCAAATCAAGCAAGTGGATAATTTTAATCTCCTTCATCAGTGCGTTGTTCGGAGCAATAATCGGCGTGATAGCGACCTATTTTCTAACAAAACTGTTTTAAGCGACAAAAAAAGTTGGTGTAGAGACCAACTTTTTTGTAAAAAAGAATTGAAAAATAATCAAATCAACCGACTCAAATCGCCAACATCACAATACTGCCGTCTCAGCGCGCTTTCTTTTTGACTATACACGCCGTTTTCGCCAACGATATACGCATCAATAAAATTCACGCCGCAATCAAAACATATTTTGCTAATCACTTCCTTCGATTTGTCGTCATCCGGAGAAGGAGATGCGACGCCGAACGGGTGATTATGTGCAACAACGACGGAATCCGGTCTGTACGAAGCGAGAAAAGCAGTAAGGTCAAAGGATGTTATTTGAACAGAAGAAATTTTTTCTGAAACGAAGCGTTTGCTTCCGCACATAAAGCCGGCATTAGTGAACCCGAGAAAAACCAGATTTTCCCTTGTACGAAAACGAAGAAGGACTTCAATAAGGTCGATGATATCGGCTTCTGTACGAAACTTTTTTTGTGAGCGCATACGAGAAGAAGTATAAGCGAAGAAGACATCACTCAGCGCAGCGATTTTCTTGGCAGTGCGTTCGTTAATACCTTTGATACCCATAAGGAGTTGATAATCTGCATCAATAATTCCGCCGATTGTCGAGAAAGTATCGAGAAGCCTGTGTGCAAGCGGATTCACGTCCCCACGCGGAAAGATGTAAGTAAGCATAAACTCAACAATTTGCACGTCGCTTAAATTTTCCAAGCCCACCCTAGTGACAGTTTCAAGCAACCTTTGCCTGTGCCCGTCGTGAGAAACATCGTTATTATTCATAATACCCCCCCTTTTTAATATCTTTCAAAGATAAACCAAACTTTTAATTATTTTAACATATTCCTTTTGATTTCTAATAATAATTACACAAAATTTTTAAAATTTTTTAATTACTTGAACTGCTTTCAACTGTGAAAGTGGCTGTCTCTAAATCTTCTACTTGTCCATATTGTCCAGCAGAAGTCACAACATCATCGCGAGTGAAGAAGCATTTGTAGCCCGGAACTTCTCGTCCGATGTTATCACTACCAATATAACCATAGTCCATTCTTGCATAACCATAGATGTATTGTGTGTAAGGTGTTCCACCGTTGCCGCCACCAGCGCCGCCAACAAATTCATTATCCCAAGGTGTTTTTTCTTCATTTCCATTTTTATAATATGCCTCATCCACACCATCAAGATAGTTTCCAAATGCTGCTGCAAATATATCAGAATAAGATCTATTGCCAATAGATGCCACAATAGTGGAATTATCACCGTACGCGCTATTACCTTCCTGATCAAGATATACTATTAAATAACTGGTATTATAATTGTTGTCTTGATTTTTGTTATCATATAACCACCAAATATCTCCAAAGCCGCCATTATTATAATAAATATCGCCTTGTTCAAAGAAAGAAACATTATAACTTTCTGTACCTAAAGCATCAATCGTAGCAATAGTAATCCACAAAATAGTTAAAGAAATACCATAAGATGTTCCTAAAAGACCACCACAATAACCTGCAAATTTTCCAGTTGTGCCGCCATATATCATATTTGTATTATACGAATTATAAAATAAACTACCAACCAAAGCTGCTATACCAGTTATCCCTGAAATTATAAGCTGACTTACAATAAGACCAACAATACCACCAGATATGGAAATGGTTCTAACTGTCCGCATAAGAATCTTTGTGGTTTTAATCAGCTTTTTCACTGTTACAATGGTTTGTGCAATAGAAAAAGCAGAACTAAGAGTGACGTCAAATTCTGAATCATCAGGATTATTAATTAGATAATAAATAATCGCAGCGATGAATTCATTATTGAAATACTCCGAAATATTAGAAGTTTGAACATAGATATCACCATTTACTGTCTCTCCATACCTAATAGTTCTTGGTCCTGTATCGGATGCGCTTGTACCATAATATGAGAATGTTGTGGTCATTTGAAGATTACCAAACAATCTTTCACCTGTTAATACATCGTCAATGATATAATTCGACCAGTCAGAATTCCCCCAAGAATCTGAACTATATTTCACATCATAATTCCAATAATAACCAGAAGTTGCCGTGGTATTGCTTCGATATTGGTTGTATCCGCGTCGTAATGTGTTCTCATTTTCTTCAATTTTTTTTCCGTCTGAACCTGCTGTTACTTCATCATTATCTCCAGATGAACCGCCGCCAGCAGCAGTAACAATAATGGATACGTATCCATTATTGCTATTTGACCCAGTTGTCCAGGTCACTGAATCTGTGTTGATTGAATAACCACCACCTTTGTAAGAACCAGTACCTTTATAGTTAGCATTATATTGATAATAATATTCATCGTCATAGCTTGACACACCAATATAATAGGTTCCTAAACCGCCAGTGCCACCGCTGCCAGCCAATTGGTTATAACTCCTATTTGATGTGCTTGCATTATTAGTGCTTGGCGTCTCACCAACCTTGCCGCCAGCACCGCCGCCACCTGACTTAGTACTACTACTACCATTATTGGATATTGTTGCATTCGCGCCGTCACCGCCATTGCCGCCATTGCCTGCAACGCCGTCGGCACCTGAAAGTGTAATAGCACCTGAAAGTGTAATATCAGTATCTACAATAATTTCACCACCAGTGCCGCCGTCACCGCCACTGCCACCATTTTTGCCTTTGATTGAAGATGATGTCCCCGCATTTCCATCGCGACCATTGCCACCGTTGCCGCCGTTGCCTGCAACCAAAATGGTGTTACTTGAAGTAACATCATCTGAATTATCTGAAACGCCAATCTCAACCACAACTGTTTCGCCATCGGTACCATCCGTCAAAACTGACGTGCCAAGACTTCCCGATTCACCATCCATACCAATCAAAGAGATATTTGATATTAGTGATAAATTAAGTTCTACGTCACCACTGGTTTTTGAATATATATAATATGTACTATCCAATGACGGGTCAATTTTTCTTAGCGTGCCATATAACGAAACGGATGCATTTACCGTTCTCTCTGATGACAAATCAACCATAAACACTGCCGCTGTTTTTGTTGTTGTGTTTGTGGAATCTTGTGTTGCTTCTGACAAAATAACAAAGGTTGTGTCATATATACTTCCGCCGTCTGTTATCTTAATGGCATAGTCAAACACTGCCAAATTTGGATTTAGAGTGATAAGGTGGTTATATCCACGAATGTCAAACCCAGCAATTGTCATATTCATCTCTCTGATATAAATTTCATCAGTGATGATTATGTTACCTTCCGGAATGGCAATTGAGAAGTCACCACTATATTCGCCATTTTCACCAAATGCTCCGTCAATTTCACCGGTTTCTGAAATAGAATTCTCTGTGGTCAAAGTGAATTGAACTTCTTGTGTATGTTCACCAAATGATGCGCCTGATGAAATAGAAATTGTATAGTTGTTTCCCTCGGAGACTCCCATATCACTCCCTGTTATGCTATATGTGATTGAATATTCATCTAAATTATCTCCAGAAACAGAGAAAGTATAAGTGACCGATTCTGAACCGTAATATAACTCTGTGGTTGTGCTTGTTTCTTTTGGTCCATAATTACTTGCACTGAAAGTTACTCCATTTTCTCCCAAAAACTCTTTTAGACTTTCTTCGGTGAAGGTTACTTTCGCCGCTGACTCACCCCAATCGGTTGAAGTACTACTAACTCTATTAGCAACTAAAAGGTTTTGGTATGAACTAGAAATATAATATCTCCAGTTTGCCACTCCAAGGTCATATTCAATAGTATATTCATCATTATCGTCATCATAGACACTGATTATATAAGTTAAAGAACTTTCATTTGTATATGTGTAAGTTTCGGTAGTTTTGTGAAAATTATAACTATTCCCTGTAAATGTTATTTCCATACTAGCGTCGCCACTGCTTGTCGTTGAAAATGAAACTTCTCCTATTTTTTCATTGCTATCTATATCAAATAAATTAGCTGTGCGTGTGCTTCCTGCTAATATAGCACTATAGTCTTCATATTCCAACTCATAATAAGCTGACTCATCACCTTGCGAGCCATCACTATTTACAGAATATAAGTAAGTTCTTATATATGCAAAATCTTCGGAGTCTTCACTTACCTCATTATCTTCCTCATCAAAATATATACTTCTACTTGTATAATATTCGTATGTTTCTTCGTAAGTGGTACCATCTGCAAAAATATAAGACAAACTATAGTTCCGTATATAATAACTCGTCGTTCCGTCGTTTGTAGTGACATTAACCATATTAGAACCACTATATTCTATACTTGATATATCCTCTTCACCTACTCTTACTTCTTCACCATCATCATTAAATGTTATATATTCATAAATTGTTCCATCTCCCAAATAATTTTCAGTAATTTTTTTGTTGAAAGTGAAAGTTATAGATTCTCCCAAATCATTATCACGAACAACTGATATGGATGATAAATCTTCATCATTTAAGAATGTCGTAAAATCTTGACCACTTAACGAAGAAGATGATATTGTGCTATAAGTGATATTTCCATTATCATCTGTTACACCGCGCAAGAGATAATATGATGTTGTGCTGTTTCTATAATCGACCACATATTCATAAACAACATTTTCTGTTTCTATACTAATATTAAAACCAGAGTAACTCCCTTCGCTTTCCACACCTTCCATAAGATGATAAATCATTAAAATAGGACTATCAGAACCTTCTTCTGTTAAAGTATACGAAACAACGCCGTTACTACGCACCACTTGCGTTTCGATGTATGTGCCGGAAGTAATGCTTATTCCGTGATAGGTTGATATTATTCCGAGATTTGTGAAAGTGTATTCAAGACTATATCCACTGTCGTTGTCGCCATTCACCATTTTCACTGAACCACTTGATGCACCGTCAACAAAATAGAAGCCAGTGTTGGACATATAGAACACGCTTGTGGTGTCACTTGTCGTCCCGGTGTTATACGCAAACTGCGTATTGCCTTCCTCAATACTCGTAAGTTTGTAGTATGCCGTCACAATCGCATTCGCATCACTAGAACGCGTTAGCGATGTTCCGCTAATTGTATATCCACTTATCGCACTGCCGGATTTATCAGCCAAACTTGAGCCATTTGTCATAAGTGTATATTTCAAGGTCACTTCACGCTCTTCGCCGTTCACCTGAATCGTCGTCGTTTTCTCTATCGTCCCATCACCTATATCCTTATTATCACCCGCCAAATAGAAATTTGAAACAGTAAGACTATTAATCCTGTAACTACCGTCTATGCTAAATGTTAATACAACATTGCCATTAACCACTTCCGAAGATACTCTAAATGTATAGTTTCCGGATGCTATGGTGCCTCCACCAGTAAATGATGCACTTGCACTATAAATACTGCCATTACTTTCCGTTAGAGAAACAGTCAATTGAGTATTGATCGTCACATTTTCATTTCCAGTTGTATCATCGTCTGCTCTTGCTACATTAAACGTTAATCCGTCGAATATAACTTGGTCGGTTCTTAATGTCGACCCATCCCAATAATTACCTGAACTTGTTAATAATGTTACAACAAAATTATTATCATTTGTTGCCGCACTTAAATAACCCACTACAGACCCACTAACATTATTATTCGAAAGTGAAACATTTGTGGCACTATAATCCGAAAAGATTAATTCTTCTTCCACATATGTGTCAACAGTTGTCGTTCCGCCAACGGTGTTGGTATATTCGCCCGACGCCTGGATGTAATAGAAGAGTGTCATACTGTAACCACCGCTACTACCGTCAGCGCCGATAAGCTTATAAAGAACGTTATTTCGAAGACTTGAATTTGTTCCAAACATCAAACGACCTACTCCGTTACTTAATGACAGAGTTAAACGATCCACACAATCTTCCAAAACATCTGATGTTATCGTGCTTGCTTCTATTTCCTTAAACTCTCCAGAGCTGTCAATATAATAGTTTTTGCCATCATCGTTATTTGTGAAGTAAACGTTGAATTCTAAGTTTTGATAATGTTCATAATAAGCTTCATACACACTTTCAAGATACTCTCCAAGTGTCATCGACGTGGTAGCATCATTATCCGTGATTATGTCAACTTGAATGCCATAATTAGATCCATCATCATATAGCGAAAGGTTGCTTTTTGTCAAAGTTATCGTATCTTCAACAGTATATACGATGTCATAGTTAGCTGACAAATACAAATTCTCCGCAATATCTTCAAGCGTATCCTCGTCCGTCAAATCCGTTATTCCATCAATTTCTAACAGCTTGCTTGCCAGTTCGCTACGCGAGTAATAAACTGTGTAGTGGAGTTCGTAGTTACCATCATTGTTAATTATGCTTGTGCTGATACCCATAGAAGAGATGTCAATTTCAGTATCATCAGTATCATCATTATTATAATACATCTTAAACGAAATGCTTGAAACACTTGATGGGAATATTTTGATATCGGTGCCGGAGCCACCAAATCCTGTATCTTCGTATCTATAAGAATAAGTTGGCACGTCGATCTTTATTGTTCCGCTAAATCCGATACCGCCAGTGTAGTTACTCAAACCGTTTGCCGTGCTGATATATGTGTAAGTGGTGCCATTAACATTGATTGAATCGCCGTCAGAATCGCTTTCGCGCATACTGTTAATATCGTCATAAAGCTTGTCTGCAGAATTAGAATCATCGCTCGTGGAGCCGAGATTGTCGATAGCGTTTTCGGAATTCACAGTATCAACAAGTCCTTGATAAGATATGTCGGTTTCATCACTACCGTTATATTTGGTTGCGGTATAGAAAGGAATGGAAACATAGTATGAAGTTGTTCCGCCTGGGTAAAGACTACTATAAGCACTATAATCACTCACATCCACTGTTTCCACACTATAACTATTGTTGGCGCCTTGTGTTATTGCAAAACCCATAAATTTAGTTAAGAAAGCTGAGTAGGCTGAGTTGGCACTTTCAAAAGTACTATATCCGTGTTCAAAACCTGTAATATCAAAGGTGTATTCATAATATAGATTAAGTCTGCTTGGGAAGCCATAGGAATCATATGCACTGACCTCAATATTATAATTATATGAGCCATCATTTTCTAAACTGAGTTTAAAATTGTAACTTTGAGAAATATCATCGGCAGAACTAGTCGAGTTAAAGTATTGTGGAGTAAACTCTTTAACTATTGTTTCAACCATATAACCTAAATTGCCGTCATTTAAAACTTCTGCTGAATCTGTGTTGGTATTATTGGAGCTTGAACTTTCCACATATCCAATACCATAAGCATGAACAAGTCTTGATTGTAAGCCTGTGTTGTATTCAATTTTTAAAACAATTGATTTGGAATTATTAGTTTCATTGACATTTGTTCCTAAATTAAACTTACTATCATTCTCTAGTATAGTTATATTGTAATCATCGCTATCAACATAACTTACCGATTGAACTTTGGCATCGTTAACTGAATTGCTGACGCTTGAAGTTGAATAACCCACAATTCCGCCCGACAATGCAATACCATAGTTTTTATTATTTCCAGAAACTATATAGCCCGTGTTAAAGGAATCGCTGATTTCACCAGTTGCATAACCAGCAATACCACCACTTGCAAGATTTCTTATTAGATTTTCATCTTCACTTGTGTAGTTATTCATTATTGTTGCATTGTTGTACGAATTACTGATCGAACCACTATCCAAATACCCAACAATTCCACCAATAACTGAATTGAAATATGAATAACTATCACCAGAACTGTCCGTTATCTTCTTTTCTCCACTATTGTGAGTTACTTCACCTAATTCTAATTTTGATGTACTTGAGCTTCTTACACTAGAATCATATTCATAGGTTTCAGAATATGACGAATCCTTCACAACAATTGAGCCGTTATTGGAAGAATATGAAATGTTTCCGTT
Organism: uncultured Lachnospiraceae bacterium; assembly: GCA_964521165.1. Classification (GTDB taxonomy): domain Bacteria; phylum Bacillota; class Clostridia; order Christensenellales; family UBA1242; genus Caccovivens. The sequence continues at coordinate 66,812 of CAZFRA010000002.1, read as the reverse complement.
GAAGTCATCTGACAATGTGTTTTGTTCTGCTGCTGCATGAAGTCCATAAGAAGAAGAATAATTGTCGCTACCGGTAAATTGCCCGACAATTCCACCAATAATCGGCGATACACAATTAACATCAATATCAACTGCACTTTCAACTGAAACTATTGTACCAGTAAACGAGCCTGCCACACCGCCAGCATAGAGATTGTTATAGCTATTTGAAATGCTGATACTACCTTGAATGGTGGCATTGACAAGCGAGCCGTAATATTCTCCAGCCAAAACACCAAAATATGATTCTGCATTATTAATGTAATTTAGATTATATGTTGTCACTGTTGAGTTTGCAAGAATACGAATATTTTCAATATTCGCATAAACTGTGCTGAACAAGCCTTTTGAAGAAGAAAATTGAATTAAGTGGTTTTGTCCGTCCAAAACAACAGCACTACTACTACTCGAACCTAAACTGTTTGTTGACCAATCACTTTCACCATTTTTTGACAAATTACTTAAATTCATATCATTCAACAAGAAGAATTTACCACTTCCCAAACCTGACAATTGCGAGAATTTGCCTTCATTTGGAACGGCAAGGAAGAGATCATATGTGGCTCCCATCTCATTTTCTGTTACGGTATATGTATAATCTGTTCCAATTCCTGCCAACTCGGTTTCGGTGAGTTTAGTGTATGTGTAGGTGTTGTAAGCATATGTTTCATCATTGTTGCTATCATTTTTGTTTTCCAAAGAACGCGAATAAGCCGAAGTATTTCTTAAATAAACAAATCCGGTGGTTGCATAGCCATAGTTTCGATATTGCGAGTAGAACCAATATGTATACATACTCTCGTTATTACCAATCAAACTGTTTTTACTTATCGAACTTTCGCCATACTCAAGCGAAATGTCGGAAACAATTTCCTGGTTTCCTTGTTCGTCGCTTGCCAATCCACTATAATCACTATAGTAAGAATTTTGAACATAGCCTGCATCGGATGTGCTGAAAGTGTTGTATGAACTTAGCAATCCGCTGCCGTAATTTTCAGAAGATACTTGCATTACAGTGTAGCACTCAACCACTCTTGTTCGTCCGCTGTTTTCGCCAACCCGCGAATTAAAGGTGTATATATCTGCTGGGATATAACACAACACGCTTCCTTGCGCAAATGTGCTTAAAATATCCACGGTTCCGCGTGTTGAAACAATCGCGCTGATTGTCGAACTACTGCTGGTATCTATTCCGGCGTGATAGAAGATATCCAAGTCCACATAGGAATTGGAAACTAATCCGTTATGCATTTGTTGCGAAATGCCGGCAAAGTCAACTAGACCTGTGCCACCAAATTCTACCGTGCCAGTAACGCCAACGCCGTAAATTATGTTGGAAGATGTTACGCTACTATTTCCAACAGTGCCAACAAGTCCGGAAGATGCTAAATCTACATTATTTTGGCCGCGATTAATATCATAATCAAATGTGATATTTAAAACAAGTCCCGAGATAACGGAATAGGAATTATTCGCTTCACCAATTAATGTGAACAAAGGTTCAACTGTGTCTTCAATAACAATGTTCACAGTGTGAGCATTTCCAACAATCACAACATTAGATAAATTTTCACTATTTAAATAATAAGTATCTGTTATTGTGTAATCATATTCGTCGTTAGTAATATTATCGAAGTAATACCATTTAATATTTCCAGTTGAGCCACTACTAATATTTCTTATATCAGTCAAAGAGTCTATCTGGCTTGGATTAAGTTTTGTGCCTTCGCTTTCACTGGATAAAGAAGAATCATACGCTTGTGCTGCACCTTTGATAATTTCATTGATGGCAGCATCACCACCAGTCGTCCCATTTAGGCTGCTGTTGTTATCAACTTCAGCGGTGGAATATCCATAATAGTTGTCAAGTGAAGCACCATAGGAAACATCAATGTTGTTGCCCTCACCTTCATATTGATATGTCAAGGTAACACCTGATGAATAATAGTTATCAGTGAATGTCGCATATTCGGCATTATGTCCAACAATGGAATTTGCAGTGTAATCCCCGCCTAAACCACTCAACTCTTCAGTCAACCTATCGTTAAATGGTGTCATAAGAACATATGAATCTTCAACCCTAACAAGAGTTTCTGAATCGCTTGATGTATCAGGATCTAAATCGCCAACTACGCCGCCAAAATAGAATTTTTCCAAATATTCAGTCGAAGAGCCATAACTTACATAAATATCGCCATAGGTGTATGCACTATTTATCGACATAATCCCGTTGCTTACAGCAGGTCCCGCTAACACACCAATCACACCACCAACTGTGACATATTCAGTGTTATAATATATACTAGAACTAGAACTTTGGTTACCAACATTTCGTGTGAAGACTCGGACTGTGCCACCATAAACCACATTTTCAATCATATTGCCCGTGGAATTAAGAAGTGATACTGAACCCGCAATTCCACCAAAATTGAGAGTGTTCGCGAATGAAATTACTGTGCCGGAATACATAAAATTTGTTAAATTGAAACTGTTTGTTGTTGAGTATAAGTATCCAACAAAACCACCAACATTTGCCGTGCCACCACTCAAAACAAAGAAGTTTATGGTGCTGAGTTTTGATGCCGTTCCGGTAACACTTATCGAAGCGTTATCAACTTTTCCAACCACGCCAAGATTTGTGGAAGATGAAGAAGATGAAGAAGATGAAGTTGTATTTTTAATTTGTATGTCGCCAGAAACTGAGAGACTGCTAAAATTGATGTGTCCGCCTGTCATTTGACCAACAAACGCGCCGATATTTACTTCACCTTCCACCATATATGTTTCTGATGTAACAGATCCGTTTGATGATTTGAAATAATCACCATCGCTGTCATAATCAAAATTAACTAACGAATACAAATCATCGCTCATTGACTCAGCGTCAATAGCAGTTACGCTCTTCACGCTGAAATCGACAGCCAAACCGCTTACCATTTGAAGATTATATTGTGCCAAGCCGATAAATCCGCCAATATTGACTGTTTCCCCCGTTCCGCCGGTTGTTAGTGAAGACTCTCTTTTGCCGGTGTCGGTATCGATAGTGTATTTTTGATAAAGTGCACCTGACATTTCAATTCTACCACCGCTTGCAAGCGATGTGTCAATCGTAAAGTCGAAAGTGCCTGAGCCAGTGAGTTGTCCAAAACCGAGACCAATATTGACATTGCCAGTGATTGAAATTTCTTGCAAGATAATAAAATTCTTGATGAGTGAAGACGGTTGTGCCCCGCCAACACCGTTGATGGATGTGAAGTTTGCGCTTCCAAAGTATCCGCCGAGATATATGTTGTCAAGCGAATCACCTTCTTGTCCGCCATCTTCACTTCCTGTCAAAACCAAATTAATACCATCAAAGGTGGAGTCTGTTAAGTTTGTGATTCCAAAAGTGAGTGGCATATTGTTGATTGTGCTAGCCGAAATTATGACATCGCCGGCAATTAAACCAAAGTAGAGAGAGTTTTTATTATCAGCGCTTTGGTTTTCATTGACGATATTTACTTCAAGCGTCACACTGTCGGTTGTTCTGCTTACGGAACCACCTACCAACACTCTTTTTTCCACCGTCAGCACAATATTGGATATGGTTGACGAACGGTATACTGAGTTTTGCGTTACCGAGCCGGCAAGAAGTCCAAAACGCTTATATTGCGAAATATCCGTATCACTATCGCCTGTAGAGAGATTTAGGTTGATTTGTGGGTTTATTACCGCCCCATCAACGTCATACGCATAACGGAAATGGAAAGTGATATTTTCAAAGTTTGTGGAATTTGCTGTGCTAACAAAAAGCCCATATGTATCCGTGCCCGATTGGTTAAGGTTGAAGGTGATGCTATTGTTGATATAAATATCCACATCAATTATATCAGCATTTGAGAGTTCACCACTAATAATGCTTGAGCCACTGTTGCTACTGCTATATTCAAGTTTATCAGCACCATCAGAATTTTCGCTACTAGAGTCTGCAAGGTAAATTTTTATACCATCCATTGTGAAGCCATCTGAAGTGTTTGCAAAAAGACTTTGACTTTCGTTGATTATAAGTCCAACTTCATCACCAACTTGTCCGCCAATATAGTAGCCATTGGCTGTATAATCACTTGGAATAACTGTGATAATTCCTTCCAAATTGGAATTCATATAGTTTGAATAAGAGATGATTGTGCCCGAGAAACCGCTTAAAGTAACTCCCCTAAGGTCGATGTCGGAATATTCTCCGCTTACGTTTGAATCCACGCGTCCACGCACAATAATGGTGCCTGTTGAATAGTCTTCGATATATTTATTTAATTCCGTTAAGTCATAATCTGCATCAAGATAATATGCTTCCATTTTTGGAACAAGAACAATTTCTGGATACAAATCGCTGTCGTTATGAACCCAATGAGTTTCATCCCATTCGTTTTGCAAGAAAAAGGTCGCCATAGAAGAATGTGCTTCTGCGATTGAAGTCATACTACTTGGTGAAGATATCTCGCGGATTGGCACATAATTTGCCGTTGATGACAATTGTGAATCGTTAACACCATTGATGTATGTTTGTGTTCTTTCTGAATTGGATTGCAAGAAAGAGTTAACAACTGCAATTCCAGAAAGCGTGTTGCCTGTTGAAGCTGAATTTATCGTGCTTGTGGCGTTATAATAACTGTTTCTCAAACTGAGAAGATAGAGATTGCGCGACATTTCGCCTTCCACTCCGCCCGAGAAGCCACCAATCAAGGAGTATAGATTGGACGAATCTTGTGATTCATCGTAATATGGTATGCTGTTAACTTTGGAAAGTGCAACATCGCTGTCGACATCAATTTCACCGATAATTCCGCCTGCATTCGCACTTGTTTGAGAGTAAATCACGCCGCTGAAATATACTTCATTTAAATAATATGAAATTGTCACATTGTTTTCCACAAAGTCGGAGTCATAACTATATTCAGAATTGATGTAACCCACAATTCCGCCAACTGCCAAAGTGTAATATCGCGATTCACTGGAACGGTTGTTGGAAACGACATTTAATTTGTTGTATGCCACTGAAATGTAGCCCGCACCGGCATAGCCAACAAGTCCGCCGATATAAAGTGGATTGTTGTATCTACCCGGATGACTCGTGTCGCTATCCGTATATGAGAATATGCTCACTTGTCCCCTTTCTGTGCTTCCGCCGTTTAACATTCCTGTTTCAATCGTGCTTTGCAAAGTTTCTTCATATTCTGCATAAACCGCGAAAAGTCCGGCATAACTCTCACCGACAATTCCGCCAGCATATAGGTTTTTGGATGTGATATAAGAAGGTGTGGTTAAGTTTGAATCAGCGTCGAGTTCCAGACTCAAATCATACGCCAAAACACTTCTGCCTAAATATCCGAATAAGCCGCCGGCAACTTCTGCATAGATATCCACAGAGTCAAGCGCTCTTATGGAAGCAACGCTGTAACTCGACACGGAAACGCTGGAAGAATATTCCACATATCCGTCGCCGAGATTTTGGTATGTGTCCACATAACCTGCCACACTGCCTGCATATGACAATCTGCTCACAGCATCCATTAAGGTTGAATTGTTATAAGCAAGTCGACGAAGGTATTCACCGGTGTAGGTTGAATTTATTTCAATTGTTTTGCCTGTGCCATAATAATATGATGAATCAACATCAATATCTGTCACGGTGATATCAGCAAGTCTGGAATCGCCAAGGACAATTCCGACAAGTCCACCAACAATGTTTGCACCAGCAATGGAAACGACTTCAATCGCTTCTTCTTCACTTCTAGAACTGATTGGAGAAAGTGCAATTCCGATAAGTTGAGTATCGATAACTGTTCCAGCCAGAGTGCCGACAATTCGTGCATTTGAATCGTGCACAGAGTCAACTTCCAAACCTAAGTTCATTATCACTGCGCCGTCAAGTTTGGCAAATAAGCCATAATTTTCCAAAGTTTCGGACGAACCCAAACTTATGTTCGAAATTGTGAAAGAGTTTGCGTCCAAATTACCCGAGAAAGTTTTGGTCGTTGTTGTTAAAACGATATCATTTTCGCCAGAGGTGTTTTGGTCGATTTCCGAGAAATCCAAATCGTTGACAAGTCGATAATATCCAAACACTTCGGTGTCGGTGTAATATTGCTTATATGACGAAATTTCCACATCTTGCGCCTTGCCTGTTGCCTTAGCAAATTCTGTCGCCGTTCTGATGATGATTGGGTTGTTGATTGAACCATATGACAAGTCAATTTGGCGATATGTCGTCATATCCGTTAGTATACTATATAGATAATAATAGTCATCTTCATCAACCGAGTTATAAACAAGGTATCTGTTTGAGAACGCGATGTGGTTTGCGCTCACCAAAGTTATTCCTCTGTCCGTCATCGTCCAAATGCCGTCAAGAGCTCCTTCAATTGAAGAGAATGTAAAGCGATAGAAGGTATCTTCTTGTCCAACATCTGTGACTGCGTATGCGCCGGTGTCGTAGTTAGACTGCGGCGAAGTGTCAATTCTGTCTGGAGAGTAATAATACGAATAGGTGATGCCGTCTTCATTATAGTTAAGGTCATCATCACCACTTTCGGTTGTGCCGACAAAACTCATTTCGTTGATGTCGGTTTGCGCCATTTTTGCCGCCGCGTAACACAAGGTTATTTCACCGCTGGATTGGTTGGTGTACACAAAGCCAGCAGAGAGATAACTCTTTGTGATATCGACTTCAAACGCAATGTTGACATAGGAATTTTTTACAAGTCCAGAGTTGGAATATACAAAACCTGCAACCACGCCGGTCGTGGAAATGGTTGAGCCAGTGAAGTAGAATTCGTCGCCGTCATCGTTACTGCTGGAATCATACACGCCTTGGACATAGGATGTGTGAACTTCGCCGTTGTTGTAAACCACAAAGCCAGCGGTTATTGACGAAGTTGAATTCATCATATTGTCGATTTGAACATTATTGACAAAAGATGCTGAGATTGTTCCAAGGTTGCTGCTTACAAAGCCAACAACAGTGCCTTGACCTGAAATTGTGAAGGTTGAAAGCGTAATTTCGCTGTAATAATTTGTGGAATCGGTAGAAACAATTGTGCCGATGCTTTCACCGCCGACACGGCTGTTAGTGATAATATTGTTGTTGGTGATAACAAAACCGGAAATTATCACGTTGCTAACATCGATATCTTGCGACGTTAAAATAACAGAATCCATCCCCGAACCTCTTGTGAAGTTAACAACAAGTCCCGCGTCGGTTGAGAATTGCGAAGAGGAGAGTGAACTGTCATAATATGCCACAACTTCGCAGTTATAAATAATTCCGCTGTTTGTTATCGCAAATCCGGCAATATTTATGCTGGAATAGTTTTGATTTAAGTTGAGCGTTAATTGCCCACCGTTATATATGTTCACACGAACATTTTTGATTGTGGAGTTTTCGGTTACTTCGCTAAACAATGCCACTTCCAAATTGGTTGCGGAAGTGTCAAAACTGTCGATATAAATTTGATAGCCATTTCCGTCAAAACTGTTGAAATAAGTGGTGTCGACAGGTGTGTAGTTTGTGAGTTTAATGTCGTTCATCAAAATGTAGTCACCCGCTGATGTATTGCCATTTGAGTCTGGATTTCCTTGAAGGTATGTCAAAAATTCTTCGGCTGTGTAGATTGGAATTGGCACTTCTTCGTCCGTCCAAACACTTATCGTGATGACAAAGTCATATGAATATTCAAAAGTGGTGTTACCGATAATCACAGTTGTTATCATTCGAAGCAAAATGGAACCGGTGCGAAGACCTGTGACTGTCAAAGTGTCGTTACTGCCTTTCGCAAAACTTACCACCGAGTTTGGCAAGAATTCGCCAGTTTGAGAGTTGTAAATCGCCGATGCCGAGCCGTCGTCGTTGACATAGTAAAGTCTTTGTTCGATAGGTAATTTTTGATTTCCAGTTGCATTGTAAGAATAGTTGATGTAATAACCGGAATCTCTGTCACTGTAACTACCTTCACGAACAAATGCCGTTCTCTTTTGCAAAAGTTCTTGCACTGCCAAATAGTCTTCGGTGTTGTTAGAATCGTAGTTATATGTTTCCGGTTCAATCGAATAGTTAAACGCCAAAACTTGTTCTGCGTTGATGTAAGAAATGAAAGAATCGTATGTGTTGCCGTTATAGTCTGCCGTTTGCGTTGTGCCGACAACCGTGGTTTCGTCTGGATTTATCGTGAAATCAACGATATAGACGGTGGCGTAACTGTCGACATAGTCCAAAATTCCGTTGACATATCTCGAAACTGATGCGTAAACATAAAAAGTGCCGGTGCTGGAACGCACGCTTGTGTTAACTGTTGCCGTGTAAATTCGAGCCGAGTCAGTTTCTTCTTCGGTAACATTTGAAATTGTGATTGTTGAGTCAGAAGTTTCAATTCTGATTGTATTGTTGACTAAGGTTTGGTCGAGTTCCAAAGCCACGCTTACTTGAACAGAGTCGCCTTTTGCCACAATTGTGGTATATTCACCATTGACAAGCACCTCAGCGGATACGAGATAGTCGATGACAAAATTTGTCGTGAAAGTTGCCACAGTTTCGTTGCCATCATAGAATGTGAAGGTTAAAGTCACATTGCTGTTTGATGTGAAAGCAGAAGAAACATAGATTCTGAAATAGTAAAGCCCATTTTGAAGGTCGTCATCGGTTGGTGTGACGCTGATGCCGGAAATCATACTGGAAGTTGTGGAAGAATCAGCGTAATATCCAAAGGTCGAGTTGTATGAAAGACGATTGATGCTGACTGTTCCAACACTGCCAGAAGATACGGCAGTGTAAGTCACATCAAAGTGAGTGAAGTGAGAATACATTGGTGTGATATCCACAACAAAAATGCTATCCGAGCCAGGTGTGAGAGTGGAAGTTATTGTGGAAGACGGCGTGTAATACCACCTTGAATTATTGACTGTTCGTGTGCTAATTGTGTATGCCGTCACATCCACTTTGTTTATTCCTTGTTTTTGCAAAGTTAAACTTATAGACTTAGCAAAAGTTGTTGAGTTGATTTGACTTAAAGCATTGACAATTATTTCAATTTCATAAGTACTGTCAACTTTGTGGCGATATTCTCTTGCCACACTGATTGCGATATTATAGACTTTGTTGTTTTCTGTTATGGAAACATCCAAAGCAACATTGCTGCTGATGACAACTTGATTGTTTTCGTCGATTGAATATTCAACATTGTTATATACGAAAGTGAGTAAAATTTCATCGTCTGGACGCGTTGTTTCAAGTTCTGCCGTGAAACTTACCGTTTCGGAAGGTGTGATTGAGAAACTGGTAGCATCAAGTTTCAAATTTGTGGCGCCGTCGTATGTTGCGATAGAGAAATTTCTTTGACGATTTTCTTTGAGAATTTCATTGAAAGATTGGAAGTTTTCTTCAAGTTGAGAAATTCCTAAACTGATTGATACTTCAACATTATCGCTATTTGATGCTTTATTTCCAACAAAAGTTATAATGTTGTTATTTGCAGAATAGGAAAGATATCCTTCTGTATCCGATACGATCACTTCATATGTGTAGTCAGAATTTTGAACAAGTGTATATGCCACGCCGTTGAGATAAATTGTGTTATCCAAAGTCACTTGAACTTGTTGTCCATTTTTCGAACCTGTTTGGATATTCAAAATTTGTCCATCCGTTAACTCGTTTGTGCCGGCTGTTACGATAATTTCTGGAACATAATTCACCACAACGATTTGAAATGTTTTTGTTTGACTGAAATCGACTCTGCTATATAGGGTTAAAATTAAAGGTACACCTTCACCATTAAGTGTTAAATTAATATTGGAGTTTTTCGCAACTAGGCTGTTTGTTGTGAAGTTTAAATAAGAACTTTTATCCACACTAACCAACAAACTTTCCGCTTCATCTTCTTCAATTCCAAAAAGTTCTGCTAAAGATATGGTGTTGCGTCTTGTTAATTCACTTTGAGCTGCATTGCTGGAAATTGTACCGCTGACGCTATATAAGAATATGATTCCTGTATCGCCCGAATCGGAGCCTATTGATTTGCCAGAAACTGTTTGGATTTTTTTATCAGAAAGTGAAACACTACTTGTTTGTTGAACATCTTTAAGATATGCAAAACCAAAATTGATTTTGGTATCAATGCTGGTTGTCACCCAAGATGAATCAAAGTTAGTATAATCAGCATTTTCAAGGTCGGTGGTTGTCACTCCACTGTTGATGCCATTAACTTCTGCATCATATGACAAAATATAAGACATTAAAAATTCAGTATCATCCGAAGAATAGTATGTGATATATGAATTTGATATCTCCACTCTTCCACTTCCATTGACAGAACCAAATCCAAAGTTATTATTATTGCCAAGATTGCCCAAATAAGCAAAAGAATTTGATAATGAAAAGTAAAGTATATTGCTGGTGCTGCCGATATTCAACAAGCCTGCGAACGCACCAACATATGTTCCTTCAAGAACATCTGTATAATTTACGGAAGAACTATTTTCCAAATTAAAGGCATAAGCATAAGAATTGGATATTTTTGAATATCTTAACATCGTGCTACCCGAAGCAACATAACCCGCATAACCAACAAGTCCGCCAACATATTGTGCCGAAATTTTGTTATTTGTTACGCTGTTTGTGCTATCTAAGAACTTATAGAATTCCACACCCGCATCAGAAATTATATTATAGTTCGCACCAACAACGCCTCCTGCGTATGTGTTACTTCCCGACAAAGTGATGTTTATACCATAGATTTTAACATTAGAGATTGTTCCGTTATTTACACCGGCAATTCCGCCCGCATAAACGGAACCACTAACTGTATATCCGCCCGAAACTTCACTCGGTGCATATGCGCCGTCCACATAGTTTACATCCACCACAACATTATCCACTTCTCCAGTTTCAGTGATATAATTTGCCACAAAACCGCCACCGGTTACACTTCCAACCATTGTCAAATTTTTGATTGTGCCGGAAAGATTGTTTATCAAAGTTTCTGAACCGGATGAGAAAGTCAAAGTAATATCTTCATTATCGCCGAAAATCATTCCAGAGAAGCTTTCAATTGATTCCCAGCCTTCAAGTTCAATGTCATTCATTATGCGATAATACAAATTACTTTCAACATTTGCCAATTCTGACTGAGAATAAATTCTTATAGCAGTTTCTTCACTTAAACCATCAGCAACAGTCACCCTTATTCTTAGAATTATGTCACTATAGTATACCTTTTCACCATTGTTGTTCAAGAAATAGTTGGCAAAACTGCCCGTGCCATCGATGAGTTGTTGGTAATATGTTCCAATTGAACTCAAAGGAAAGTAACTTGCACTTGTGCTTATATCGCCACTCGAATCATAGGAATAGACAATAAAACACTCTTGTCCGCCGTAACTTTTTACCATATCAGCAGGCAAGATGTATAAATAACCATAACCGCCAACATTTGCGTTGCCGATTGTTAAGAAGAAAGATTGACTTATCGATTCTGTTTGAATACTCAAAATTGCGGCATTTTGGTCGCCTGCGTCATAATAATATGTTAAAGTTTTATTCTCCGCATTGCTTGGTGAAACTGATGTGGAAATTGTAAAGAGTTGGTCCGAAGTGTCATTGGAATATAGGTTCAAATACACTTCACCATCTTCCGTTTCGTTTATCCACTCCACTTTTTCAACTCGGTCTGCTTGACTAATGTTGATATCAATTGTGGTTGTTAAATAAGAAACACTTGTGTTTTCATAGTTTAACTGATAGCGCAAAGTGATGATATCCAAAACACTGGAATTAAATTGTGTGGAAATTGCTGTTATTCTAAATTCCAAAGTGGTGGCGGAAGAAGATGTTACCAGCCGAATGTTTGAGATGCTGACATAGCCATCCGTAATGACTGTTTCACTCATTGAATACCAATCGTCTGAAAAGTCATTCAAAAGAGAAACCGAGAAATTTGAAAGGTCCAAATAAGTTGGAGAATAATTATCGTGACGCAAAGACACAGTCACAACAACATAAGAAAGGTCGGATTCGGTTGTGCTTAAACTTTCGCTGGCATAAAGATTGGCATTTGTTACATCACTTCTCAACGAACTTACTGGATAAAAACTTTCCAGTCTAAACACTCTCACAAGCGTGATTTCTTCGTGTGATTCGTTGTAACCATTGAAGAAAACTGCAACATAGATAACAAATTCGCCGTTATCACTTGCCACACGCAAAGAGCCATTGGTATATGTAAAATATGTGTTGTTTTCAGTTTTAAAGTTATAAATATAATTTTCGTTGTTAAAAATGCCGCCGTTATTCAGATTAAAGAAAATTTCAGAAATTTCGTCATCGCTCAAGTCTGCCAAAAGGTTTCCGTTGTCAGTTGTGAAAGTTTCCAAATCTAGATAAGCAAAATAATATCCAGCAGTTGTACTTGTGGTGTTAAGCGTTGCTCCGCCATAGTCAAGGCCAAGACTAAAATTGGAACCTGCTGAAACCAAAATGGAAGAAAGAGTACCTGTGCTCACATAATCCGCACTTGCAAAAATAACTGTTTCACCGTCCACCATAGTTTGCACATAGTTTTGTGTGTCGGTGGCATCGTAATATATACTTGTTGAACCGGCACTACCATTCACCAAAACGACATCGGTGAGTGGTGCAAACGCATATGTGGAAATTATTCCACTTTCAGCACCCGTTTTGTGCGTAAACCAGAAACTAAACTCACCTTCATAACCTTCGTTTTTGATTTCAACGGTAACGACGAGATCGACGTAATATTCATCAACATCATCTCCTTCGGCATAACTGCCACTCGTTGTATATGAGATTGAGATATTATCATTTTGCGTGTAGTTCAAAGTTAAACCCTGAGTGGATGTGTAGCCATACAAACGCAAATAAAAGATTCTTGTCATTGATTCAACGCCCGAAGAGATATAATAGGTGCTTGTATAGTCAAATTGACTACCAACATTGTGCGCGCCAGTTGCGGCATCAATTGAGTATTCATACAAAAGCAATTCGTCATCGTCGGAAACACGATAGAGATCTGCTGTGATTGACTGTTTCGCTGTGCCATTTCCGCAAGCAACAAAGGTTATCACAAAGTCTTCCACAGTCGAGAAATTGCCGTCACCTGCTTGGATATATATTTTCGACCCACTTGTTATTTTTTCAGAAAGCCAGGTGGAAGAACCTTCATATTGCGAAAATTCGACAAGTTGATAGTTTTCGTTATAAACCTTGATGTAATAGTTCGAATCGGTATAAAGTCCAGCACCTTCAATCGAGATTTGGAAGGCATTGTCGTTGAGTGTAACATTGTCCGGATAAATATTAACAAGCAATTCATAGCCCCAGCCAGAAACATAATTCGAATAAATGTCGATAGTGTTATTTATCGAGCTGTAACTGCTGTCACGAACGGTCAAAGAGATTGGAATGTAATATGTGTTTATGCTGACATAATCATCTGTTGTGTCGAATGCGTAAAAGTCGTAGGTGTATTCACTATACTCAAACTTGAATTGCACAAAAATATTTCCACTCACATTTTTGCTATCTTCGTCTTGTGCATCAAGTGTGAAGGTTATCGTCAGTTGTTGCCTATCTTCGTCATAGGAATATGTTGGCTCAAATTTTAAGTAGTCGGCATAATTTGAAACTTGATAATATGCACCACTGGTGAGGGTGCGGTAAACTTCAAGTTCCACCGTCATATCTTCATCAAATGTGTTAACAATAATCGTGCCAGTAACCGACGAATTGTTCGCATCATTTCTTATAAGTTCAATATTCCCACCACTACCAATAGATATTGAAGAAAGACTGGAACTTGAAATAACTGCAAAAGTCACTTCTTCGCTAACAGTCGGCATTTGCGCTGAGTATGCCACAAGAGTAATTTCATCAAGGTTAAAGTTTTCGTAAACATAAAGCGTTTGATTATCTACAATTTCTGCCACGAGTTGCGAGTTGTTATAGTATTCCACACTACCACTTTCAAACGACCAAGTGATATCCATAACATTGGCATCCAAAGGTTCTAGGTTGAAATATGAAGAAGGCGTCAAATCTTTTCCTTCGCCACCTTTGATAACATAAAGTTCACTTCTGCCGTCCGAGTCGGTTAGATCAAGACTCGTAACACTTTCTATGTAAGTTTTGACATTGACGGTCACATCTTTGTAAACACTGGAATCTTCAATCGCTGAAACTCTGATTTGAGCAGTTCCACTTCTTAAAGAAGTTATCGTGAAGGTGTAAGTTCCATTGCCGGTTGCGACAGGTGTGGAAACTTCCACAATATCGTCTTGCGAAACTGGAATTGCTGTGATACCCGCACTTGAACCGCTAAGTGTGACAACGATGTCCGTTGAAGAATCTTGTTGGCTGTTGTTTGTGGCAAGAGTTACTTCGCTGGCAGACAATGAAAGTGAAATATTCTTCTCGTTACAAGCCGAGAGAATCACCCCACCAAACAGCATTATCATCGTAAGAAAACCTAATGCGACTTTTTTCATCAATGCCTCCTTAACTAATATTTGCATTTGCAAATAAATTTATTAAATCGTGCGTAGAATTATTTACAAAATAATTATAATATAACTATTCGCCTAAAGTCAAATAAAAAAATGATATTAAAAAACCCAAAAAAACATTTTTTAAATATTTTTTAAAATTAAAAATCAAAAATTCGTGAAAATTCCAAGCGCAATAATTTAAAAATATATGAAAAAATGCGAAAAAATTGCATTTTTTTCAAAAATTTTCGCATTTTTTTATTATTTTTTTATATTTTTTAATTTTCATTACTTTTATTTTTTATTTAAAAATTTTCTTTTGGTCGATTCACCACCCCTTATATGTTTTTCGGAAAAATTAAAATCTAAAATTTTTTTCACTTCAAAGAATAAACCTTTGTCAATTTTTTGAAGTCGCATAGCAAGGTCGTGGTGCACTGTGCTTTTGGAAAGATTAAAAACTTCTGCCGTTTTTCTGATTGTTTCGTGCGTGTCAAGAATGTAGTTCGCCACAAGTAAAGTCCGCTTTTCAATGTAAGTTTTCATAAAAAAAATCCTCCATAACTAACCTTATGTGAGGATTTGTCGAATTATGACAAAAATTGTCAACTAATGTTTTATTTCATACATTTTTCAATGAGTTCTGCAACTTCTGAAATTGTTCTAACAGTGTTGATTTTGTCGTCTGGAATTGTGATACCATACTCATCTTCCAATGTCATCAACATTTCAATAACATCCAAAGAATCTGCTCCCAAATCTTCGATAATGTTTGAATCATTTTTAATTGTGCTGGCGTCGATTCCAAGTTGGTCAGCCAAAACTTTCTTTATTTTTTCAATCATTTTTTATCCCTCCATACATTTGTATGATAACATAAAAAAAGATAAAAAGGCAAGTTATTTTCAAACATTCTTTCTTAAAGTGGTTAATTTTATAAATAAAAGCAATTAAGCAAGGTTAATCAAAAATCCAATATCTTATAAAAATTGATAAAAACTGAGTAAATTTAATCATATTTTTGCATTTTTTTAAATTTTATATGTAATAACAGGACGTGCCTGTTATTTGTTTTGCAAATCAATATATAGGTTAGGGTCAACTTCTTCTCCATTTAGAAGAAGAACAAAATGAAGTTGAGAGTCATCAAACTCAGCACTTGCAGTGCTTGACGCTTCACCAATTTGTTGTCCGCTTTCCACAGTATCACCTTCTTCCACAAGCACATTTTCGCTTAATGAAGAATATATGCTCGTGAAGCCGTCAGAGTGCTCAATCTCCACCACATAACCTTCCAACGAATTGTTGGTCACACTGACCACGGTGCCGTCCAAAACAGAATAAACCGCAACATCTTCACTCGCAAAGTCGATACCGAGATGTATTTCCCACCTATTTAACACTTCGTTATATTGCAGTTCGGTGTCGGAATAGTCTTTTGTAATTTCAGCGTTAAGCATCGGGCTTGCAAAATTTAACTCTGTTGTCGAAACTGGTTGCGTAACAGCCGTTAAACTCACTGCCAACACAATAGCAACAATAAAAACGCAAGCCAAAAATACCACGCCATATCTTTTGAAGAAGTTTTTAATTTTGTTTGATTTGGTTATTTCCATATTTCCCTCCATACCGCTTTTATTGCCGTTTTGAAGAGTTTTTAAACACAAAAATTGCGATTTTTGCGATTTTTTTGCGATTTTTTTGCGAAAATTTCTATTTTTATTTTAATTTTTCAAAATCAATATCCTGTTAGAATGAGTGGCATACCTAGCACAACTTCACCATTTTTGAAAACAATTTGAAGGTTGACTTTTTTATTTTCCAAAAAAACACAATCTTGCTCGTAAGGTGTATAACAGTAGTATATTTCCAACCCCTCAAACTCTTGATATGAAACAACCGTCGCTTTAAGAAGGTCGAGAAGTTCGCCGAGTGTCACATCCTGCAAATAGAATTGAAGCGCATAAATTTTACACTTTACTTTCACACCTTCTTCCTTTGACATATACACAAAATCTTTATTGCCGCACTCAACCACATTCTCACCATCCAGCGCATCGCTGTCGACCACCAGACAAACCGAAGTAACTTTTTCAAAACTCCAAAGAGGATTACTGCCCGATTTGGCAAAAGTGGTTAAGGTGAGAGATAGGGTAATGAAAAGCAAAACGATAATTTTCTTCATAGTGTCATTTTTGACAAAATAAAAAAATCCAACAAAAAAAATTGTTGAATTTAAGAAAAAAATGTAATTTTAAATTATTTCACTTTAACTTTAAACTATAAAGCAAGGACGCAAAAGATGACAACTGCCGCCAAGGCAATTCCAAGCACAATACCCGACCAAAGCAACGGTTTTCTATTCCAAAAAAGTTCTTTTTTCTTTTTCGGCTTTTCCACTTGTGCCGTTTCTGTTGTTGGTTCCACTTCTGCCGCTTTTGCAACTTCTGGTCCTTTTGAAGTCGCCTGCAACCCTTCTGCTTGCTCATTTGCGACAACAGAATTTTCCTGCACCACATTACCTTCAATTTCGCTTGTTTCTTCGCTCTTCTTTGGTGGCGGTGGTGGCATTTTCCGATTTAATTCTTTTGGTGGAGTTGGTAAAACCTTCTTTTCTTCTTCCATAATAACCTCTCAAGAGTTATTTTAACCTAAAAAACAAAAAATGTCCAACAAAATCAAGTATTTTCTTTATTTATTTGCCAAATTGTATCCACATCAAATTTATCTTCTAGATTTTCCACAATTATTGATAAAACATATTTTTTCCCGCTCGAAAAAACGGTTTCGCTCGGCAAAATCACGCTTGTACAAAAAGTGGTTTTATTTCCTGCTGCTAAACTGCCATTTAGATAAAAATAGCCGTCATCCGCTCTTACAAAATCTTCGGTAGTGACAAAATCAAAGGCAAAAGTTTCATCTTCCGAAAAAACTTCCGCTTTCACCCGTACGCGCAAGTCACTTTCAAGGTCTGAAGCCTTAATTTGCACAATTTGCTCCAGCCTTTCGCCCGGCAAGTATGCGCCGTCAAAAGTGTAAGACACTACGCTTGTTTCATTCGGCGAAATGTTGATTAAAACACTGTCGCCAAGCGTCAAATCGGTTTCTGAACTCAAATAGGACAGTGAGAAAAAATAGCCTGTGTACCCCAAAAAGAAGGTTATCACCAAAAGCACAGTCAAAACAACGACACTAAAAATCCAAGGATATGTCGATTTTTTCATATCCTTAGTTTGTTTTTTTTGCGAGTTATTTATTCAATAATTTAACTTTTTCCTTTTTACGACGTTTATTTCGCTGCGCGCGGAAGATATCAATTTGCGTCTTTTTAAAAAGTTGACTCTCTTCTTGAAGTTGATTTCGTTTCTTTGTCCACTGATATTTGCGGTTGCCGTAAGCTGTGTCGTATATAATGATGCTTATGCCTTGGAGAAGGTAAATATAATATGTTCCAAAACGCCAAAGAAGGAGAGCCCAAAAAGTTTGGTCACCCAAAATTTGACTGAAAATAACTTGGAAGGAAATTTCACTCATACCCGAACCGCCCGGCAACGGAATGAAGCTTGACGACAATTCGATGAGAGCGGATGAAATGAAGAAAAGACCATATAAATCAGCCGCACCAACTTCTGGGAAGCCAACAAAAACGCAATAGACAAAGAATGGCATTGAATAGTTTATGATATATTTGCCGGCATTTAGCAATATTTGGAAAATAACATCCCAAATTGATTTGCTATATTCTCGCATAATATTTTGATAATCAGCAACAAAATTCCAAACTTTTTCGTATTGTTTTTCGTAGTCTTTGAGAATTTTGATTTTGCAAAGAAATTTTAATACCCACGAGACCACTTTTTTGCCAAAACCCTTTGACAAAGAAAGAAATATAATCACAAAAAGCGAACCTGACGCCAACACGAAACCGATGATACCTGTGATAGATACATAGTTATAGAAATCTGCGGTAAATTGTGCGAAAATAATACAAAAAAGTGAAATGATTATCCAAGTGGATTGTTGGAAGATAAACTTTGCAACAGGAATGGAAAGCGCCGTCGAGCCTGCAACATCGCGACCACGCAAATATTGCACCGCCATTGCTTCGCCGCCCGAAAATGGAATGACTGCATCATAATAGCGAAGAATTCCCGTCGCCTTAAACGACAGCACCCATCTGGACCGCCTTGTCTTTTTGTATAGCATTCGCCAACAACTGAAAACGTCAAAAAATATACACAAGGCAATCATAACTAAATAAATTAAAAACTGCAAAGGGTGGATTGTCAGCGAGCCGAGCGAAGTCGACTCATCTTCTCCAAGAATATTCCAAAGCAAAATGGCAACAACAAGCGCAATATTGAAAAGAAGCAACAAAATGCTTATTATTTTTTGTTTTTTAGAATTTTTTTTGTTTGCCTTAACTTCCGCTTCGTCAAGTTTTTCGTTTACTTTTTCCTTATCTTCATTGGCAAGTTCTTCTTCCACTTTTTTCAAATCTTCTTCACGCTTTTTCTTACGTTTTTCTATATAGCGCGAAAAAACACCCTTCTTTTTTTCTTGCTCCAAAGAAGGTTCCGTGGTTTCTATTAAGTCGTCTTTTTCAAACTCACTCATATACGCTATGATAACAAAAAAAAGAAACCTTTGTCAAATTATAAATCAAATTTAAAGGTTTCTTTTTAAGTTAATTAGTATAAGTCGCTGTAACCGTCTGGATATTTCACAATACCATTCGTTCCGCTGGTCAAGGTCTTCTTCAAATAATTAAGATTTTCGGTTTCGAAATTGTCGAAGTTGTTTTCTTCATAAATTGCGTCGTAGATGTAATCAAAATAAGTCATATTATAGAAGATATTAACCCTTGTGGATGCCAACACTTTGATATCTGCAAAAGTAAGCGAGAAGTTGCTTGTGATATTGTCGCCAAACAAGTTTTCAACTGCTCCGGCATAGAACAAAATGTAAATTCCATCATCCGTTCTTATAAGGTCAGAAAGGTCGCCAACTTGAGCCTTACCGTTGTTGTAGAGTTTTATTAATGCTTCGTCAAAGGCATCATTTTGTGCGCTGCTAAATGTGTCGTTATAAACAACTTCGCCGTCGGAAGAGATGCCAAAAACCGAAGTTTTATTGGAATTTTGATAAGTTGTGTCATCATTATAATAATAGTAATACTTTAAGAAAGCATCTGCGCATTCATAACTAATTTCCTTGTTTTCTTCTTCCACATAATTATAGATAAGTTGTCTTATATCAGAAGCAGTGAGAGTAGATATTGTGGTTGAATCATAACCTAATTCGTTAAGCAAAAGTCTTTGAACTTCGCTGTCGTCTGCCATAATTGTATCATAGTCCAAATACCTATTTTGATATTGGCTTACAAGGGCTTCAAGTTCGTCCAAAAGGTCTTGCGCGAAGATTTTTACGCCTGTACTTTCGCCAGTTGTTTCATCTTTTATGTAAGTATAGATTTGATTATATAAAGAGTTTATATATGCTTCATATTCATCTGCATCCAAAACATATTTATCGCCAACAAGTCCATCAACATCCGAAGGTGTGGTTTGTCCATCTTTGAAGGAAAGTTGAATGACACCAACATAGAAATAGTTCGTCGCATCAGTTGCTTTGTAAACATAGTTAACAAGAGTGGAAGATGAAAGCACATCAGTTTCAAAAGTGGACGGACTGAGACGATAAGTGTAATAATCAGTAAGCACTTCGTTTGTGTAATAATCAATGATGTTTTGCACGCGCACGTTGGTCAAAGTTGAGCCTTCTTCTGCCGCTCTGTTATATAACTCTTCATATTTTTCGACAACATAGTTATCACGAAGGATTTGGTAGATTCTGTCAAGTTCGAAATAGAAAACTTCATCATCATCTTCAAAATCAATGTAACTATAATTGTCGCGCACTTCTTGAAGATATTGACTCATTGCGCTTCGCCATTGAACATTTGGTGTTGTGTAAGATTCTTTTAAGATATTATAGATGAGTTCTTTGAAAACATATTCGCCGTTTTCGTTTTGATATTCATAGTTAAACACTCCATCGCTGTTTTCCAAAATTTGATATGACCCACTCACTGTGGAAACAGCAGTTATTTTTTTAACTCCATATTGAAGAACTCCATTTGCATCGGTGTAGGTATAATAAGTGGCATTTTGTTCATATGGTTGATAAACTCCGCTTGTTGAACTGGAAGACGAGTCATCTTCACTGTCTTCAATTCCCATAATATCGTTGTAATAATCAGTTAAATTTTCCAAAAAGGCATCGAAAGTGCTTTGCCACAAATATGAAGTTTCACGGTCGTTGAAAAGGTCTTTACCTTCGCGCGCATAGGTCACTTCCACATCTTTTATCATAAGTTTTCTGTTGATGATTGTGTCAAGTGTTAATTCGAGTGCATCTTCGGTGGTGTAACCATAATAACTCACATAATAATAACCATAAGAATTGTATGCATTGATAAGGTCTCTTTTTGTGATATCTTCGCTTTCGGTGATTGTCAAACCGTTAAGTTCGTAATTATAATTTATTGTTGCCACAACTTCGTTATAGTAAGTTGCAAGGTCGGTGCCAAATAAATTACAGCCAGTTAAAACTGTCAAACACATAACAAAACATAGGGTTAAGGAAAATATTTTCTTCTTCATATAATCTCCAAGTAGTTGTTTAACTCACTTATTATATATTAAACAATAACAAATTTCAAGCAAATTTAAAGATTTTTTTAATCTTTTTTAAGTTCTAGCGCTTTTATAAACATTTCTTGAAGGATTTTCATCTTGTTTTCCACGCTATCTTCCACATTCATTTTTAGAATAGGCAACTCGGCAAATTTTAAACTGAAACTGTAATATTCACTCATTTTCGACAATCTTTTATCAATTATCTCCTTGTTTTTATAGAAATACACTAAACATTCTTTCGCCGTGATTTTGATTTGTTTAACATTGAAATTTACCGCCAAATTTTTCAAAAGGGCGATATTTGTGAGATTCACCGTTTCTTTTGGCACATCGCCATTGGTCGATTTTAGTTCACTCAAAACTTCGTCGCGTTCTTTTATGGTGGATATGTGACTTATTTTGTCGTAGAAAATAATACGCTCATCTTGTGAAGAGATATATCCTTCACTGATATATGCATCAAGCGGCAATTCCACTTTTATCTCTCTTCCTTCTTCATTAAGTCCACGTGTAACTTCGTCGAGAAGTTTGACATACATATCATAGCCAACTTTTTCCATATGTCCGTGCTGTTCTTTCCCTAAAATGTTGCCCGCACCGCGAATTTCAAGGTCGCGCATTGCAATTTTAAAACCGCTTCCAAGTTCACGAAATTCGGTTATCGCTTCCAAACGCTTATAGGCATCTTCGGTCAAAATTTTTCCACGGTCAAAAGTGAGATAGGCATAGGCAAGTTTATCACCCCGCCCAATTCGTCCGCGAATTTGATATAATTGACTGAGCCCGAGTTGGTCGCTATCCAACACAAATAAAGTGTTAAGATTTGGCAAATCAATTCCATTTTCAATCAGCGTTGTGCTGATAAAAATGTTGAATTTATCTTCATATAGGTCGCTTATCACTCTGGAAAGTTCTTTTTCCTGCATTTGCCCGTGCGCCACTCCGATACGCGCGTCTGGAAGTAACATTTTGACGTGATTTGCGAAATTATTGATGTCCATAACGCGATTGAAAAGCACCAAAACTTTTCCGCCGCGTGAAAGTTCTCTTTTGGAAACATCTTGCAAAAGTTGGTTGCTATAATCGGTAACATAAGTTTGAATTGGCAACCTGTCCTTTGGCGGTGTGGCAATCACACTTATATCTCGAATACTCGAAAGCGACATATGAAGCGTGCGCGGAATTGGCGTCGCCGAGAGAGTGATTACATCAATATTTTTCTTTGTATCTTTAATTTTTTCCTTATCTTTCACGCCAAAGCGTTGTTCTTCGTCCAAAACCAAAAGACCTAAATCTTTAAATATCACATCCTTACCTAAAATTTTGTGCGTACCAATCAAGATGTCGACCTTGCCTTCTTTAAGTCTTGTCAAAATATCCTTCGTTTCTTTCGCAGATTTAAAGCGATTTAAGATTTCCACCTTCACACCGAACGGCTCAAAACGCTCTTTTGCCGAACGATAGTGCTGTTCGCTTAAAATTGTGGTTGGGCAAAGAAAAGCAACCTGTTTAGAG
Source organism: uncultured Lachnospiraceae bacterium (assembly GCA_964521165.1). GTDB lineage: Bacteria > Bacillota > Clostridia > Christensenellales > UBA1242 > Caccovivens. The sequence goes on along the minus strand of CAZFRA010000002.1, from coordinate 44,028 downwards.
TTGTAGACTGCCTTGAAACACGCACGAAAAGCCACTTCGGTTTTGCCGAAGCCGACATCGCCACAAATCAGCCTATCCATTATCTTTTCGCTTTCCATATCCTTATCAATATCGCTGATTGCCTGAACTTGGTCCGGTGTTAGTTCATAAGGAAAATTATCTTCAAATTGCTTTTCTAATTCATCATCTCTTTCAAATTTAAAACCTTTTTGCTTTTCTCTTTCTTTATAGATTTTGGCGAGCGAAATGGCAACTTCTTTCAAGTTTTCCTTAACTTTCGCCTTTAAGTGCGACCACTCTGATGAGCCGAGAGTGTTAAGTTTTGGATTTTCCGCGCCGATGTATGCCGAGATATAATTCGCCTGCTCTGTTGGAAGATACAAAAGTGCACCGTTTTTATATTCCAAAACAAAATAATCTTTTTCAAAATGCGAAAGTTTCAATCGAACGATATCTTTGCAAATGCCGATGCCATAAAACGAATGGACGACATAGTCATTCACCTTTGGAAGATAGGAAAAACGCTCTTTGCCCTTTTTGAAGTCGATTTTTTTCGACTTATACATATCGTCGGTGCCGATTGCCACAATCTTTTCTTTCAAAAAACTGAAAGAAAAAGGGAAATATTGTGGAATGAGAAAAATACCGCTTTCTACTTTTTCTTCACCAAATTTTTGAAAAGGAATATTGTTTGTTAGTAAAAATTCAGACAGCATCTCTTCAAACTGACCAGCAAACAAGAAAATGGAATAGTTTTGGTAACGGAATATTTCTAAATCCTTTTTTAATTCTACAAAATCGGTGACATAACTTTTTTGTCCTATAGTCGAATTTTCATATTTGGCAATTTCAGTATTCACAAAAAGATATTTGTGTTTTTCATATATTTTGGCAAAATCAACAAACATATTATCGCTGGAAAAAGAAAGATTTTCTCTTGCTTTTTTCAAAATTTCGCACTCGTTTTCAATCTTTATTGGCTCGTCAATAATAAAATCTGAACATAAATCAGTCACATCGTTTTCACCAATTTGAAGAGTCAGCGGACTTATTTCAATCTTTTCAAGTTCCTTCAAAGTTTTCATTGAAGATGTTTCAAATTGAATTATTCGTTCCACTTCTTCGTCGAAAAATTCCACTCTGATTGGACTGTCGCCTAAAAGGAAGATATCCAAAATATCGCCACGCACAGCAAACTGCCCTTCAATATTGACATAATCCACACGTTCATAGCCTAAATTGGTTAATCTTTCCAGCAAATCGTCAAGGTTATATATTTTCTTAACTTCCAAAGTTATAATTTCTTTTAAAAAAGATAAATTAAATTTGGTTGTCATTGACGACGGCAAAAAAATTAGAAAATCAATTTTTCCGTTCAAAAATTTGGAAACACTGCCAGCAAACACAAAAAGATTAGGGTCAAAACCTTGAATTTCGCGTCCACACGAGATGATTTCTGCATTTTTGCCAAGACTGGACAATGCAAATTTGAGTTTACTAGCCGTAACAAAATCACCACAAAGATAAACGCCACGATTAAGACTTGCCGTCAGAAACGCCTTCTCACCGATTGTTAAACCACCGATATTTTTGTTTTTTAAGATGTTTTTATTTTTAAAATAGTTAATAAATGTCATTTCAATCTGTCTAAAATTTCCACCACAGCCTTTTCAATTATTGGCTCAAACACCGCCTTGTCATACTTCGACAAAACAAAGTCTTTTAAGTCCATAAAAATATCTCTGCCAATACCAACTTTCATACGTTCAAATTCAGTACCGATGTTGTCGACAATGCTTCGTAGTCCATTGTGAGTGCCACCGCTTCCGTATTCTTTATATCGAATCGTCCCGCGAGGCAAGTCGATATCGTCAGTTACCACCAAAATGCGCGCGTCGGCATACTTTGCCTTAAAAACCTTGACCGCTTCCCCTGAATTGTTCATATACGTCAAAGGTTTCGCCAAAATATATTTCTCATCCCCTATTGTTGTTTCACCGACCAAGGATTTGAAAGTTTTTTTAAGTTTGAAAGTGACACCAAGTTTTTCAGCAATAGCGTTAACAACATCAAAACCTAGATTGTGATAGGTATTTTTGAACTTTTCGCCATAATTCCCAAGACCAATGATTATTTTCATATCTTCCCCTTTAAAGTGTTTCGTTAATAAATTTCTCAAACGGACCAATTGTTTTGCCTTCCGGCACCTTGCTCTTTTCAAGATAACTTTGCGTTATGAAAGCGTTGTCGCAAACGATAGTGTCGAAAATATAGTTCCCGCTTTCCAAAACGACATTTTTGCCGATATAACTTTCGCCTTTTAGGATATTGTTTGGATAGATAACCACTCCTTCTTCAATTTGCACATCCGCTTCAATGAATGTGGTGTTTTCGCTGAAAATAACCACTCCTTGACTTTTGTGAAAAGCAAGGATACGTTTATTTAAGACCATAAAAGCGTATGACAATCTCGACGCTGAATTCACAACAAAGAAATCATCAGTGCCAAAGTCGACGAACGGAGTGGAAAGGATGTTGGAATAATTATCCACAAAAGACGAACTTATAACAAATCCGCGTTGAAGTGGTAAGAAATTCATTTTTTTGGCAGAAAAATATCTCATAATCTCCAGAAAAGTGGATTTCTGCAAAAGTGGCGTGTCGCTGTATAACACAGCAATCTGCCTATATTCTTCCTTATATTTTTGCAAAAAGTCGACGATAAGGTTTTCGCTTTCCAAAATCTTTTGATGACAAATGGATGTGGCAAGTTTAACCCAATCCACCATTTTTTTGCCACATAGGTCAAAATTGCAATAATCAAAATTGGCGTTTTCCGCTTTAACAATCAAAACCAAAGTTTCGTCTTTGACCCAATCAAAAGAACTTGCCAACACTTCTGGTTCTTGATTGTTGACTTTTTGAACAACATCGTCCAAATTTGTTTCTATAGAAGTTTGCACTTCAACCATTTCTTCAATTTCCATAGTTATATTATAAAAATAAAACCAAATAAAGTCAAACAACTTTTAAAAACTATTAAAATTATTTTTATTTTATGATAAATTGTGATAAAATTAAGTTATGGTTAAAAGATGTTATTTAAATTTAATCACTTTTGCCATATTGTTAGTGTTGGTTGCACTACCTTTATTTTTTGTTAACACAGCAAAAGCGGATGTGACGCTTGAAGATAATAACACCTTAGCCGTGTCTGACAATTTTTATTCCATAAATTTTCGAGGTTATGACAGTTCCACCAACTCTCTATCACCAACCGAAAAAACTGCCACTTTAAAAGTGGATGAAAATCAAACGATAACATATTATTGCTACAATTGGTCGGAAATCTCTCGTTTATATATTGTTATCCAAAAAAGCACATATGCTTCGCAATATAATATCATAGACACCGAACTTCGAGTTTCTTATTTGCAGACCGACGACTTGGAACAAAACATTCACGACGAAACACAGGATAAATATTTGGATGTCCCCTATTCTTTGGGCAACTCTGACAATCTTTCATTAAGGTTTTATATTAACGAAACAAGTGACCTTTCCACAAATGAATATTGCGGATACGGATTTGGACTTTATAAATTTGAATTTACTTACACATACTTCAGCAATGATTCGAGTGAAATATCAACTCGCGCACTTTCTGATCCGATATATATCGCCATACTTCCAGATGACATCGACACAAAAAGTGGAAGTTTTTCGATTAACTACACCACCGTTCCAAGTTCCGGAACTATTCTTGACGCCTTCAACTTCACTTTAAGCACCAACACCTATGACTATGTCAATCCAGTCTATGTCGAGTGGTTTGTTGATGGGATCGATGAAAATAACTTCCGCTATGTTTTGACTCGAAGTGACACAGAATTGGAAGGATATTATTCATTTTTGCCTTTGTATGAAAGTTACGAAAATCGAAACGGCACAACCTTCTATTTCGACAGCAACGGCATTGAAGCAACCTTCACTGTGACTTGCACGGTGTATAACACAAACGGTGAAGTTATTGCAAGCGCAAGCACAACCGTTTCCACAATCAAGGTGCCTACCACTTCATATGTGTGGCTAATCATCTTATTAAGTGTTCTTATTCTTGTGATAATTGCATCAATAATTCTTATCATCGTGATTAAACGAACAGAAAAAATATATTAAAATCTATTAAAAAATCAAAAAAAATCGATATTTTTTGAGAAAAAATTAAAAAATGCTAAGTAAAAAAACATTTAGCATTTTTTATTGTTTCTTTTTTATGATATCTTTTTAATTTATCATATTATAAAAGGCGATTAAAATGCACTATAAAATATTTTTAAAATTTGCGCTCATAAAATGCTGATATTGCTCAAAATATAACTTGATAAGTTCCAGAGAAACGGCAAATTCTGTTGGGTCGTTTTCTTCGATGTAAGTCTTCAATTTGACAATTTCCACGCCAATCTCTTGAATGGATTTATGATTGACGACATAGCACATATTTCTCTCCGCGTTAAACCATTTTTCTTCCAAGTTCTCCACTAGAGAATTGACCTCGCTGTTTCTTATACCGTCATTTTTTAGCACGGCACTCTCAATTTCGTAAACATATTCTTGAATGGTTAATAGCGCATTGGAAACTAATTTGTCTTCCGCCACACAAATGGTGACAAGTAAAAGCAAAATAAGCAAAATGGAGAGCGTTTGGAACCACATAAACTTCGTCATTCTTGCACCTGACCAAGCGGCTTAACATTGAAAGTTTTGTATGCTTCGTCAAATTTTTGCACAAAAACTGCGCCGCCTTTATCGACAGAAAGGATAAGACAATCCTTCACCTTCTTGATATCCGCCTTTTTTAAAAGTGAAAATATGTATTCTTCGTTCACCTTCGCAACTTTCAAATTTTCCTTCAAAATTTTTCCTTCACAAACAAGATTTATCGGCAATGCACTCTTATCCGCTTGAAGATTTAAGTCGCCAATCGTCACCGGTGAAAATTCACTTTTTGGAAAAACAGACACCTTGCCATTTGTCTCCATAATAGCGTATTGAATTTGTTCAAGTTTGAAATATCCTGCTCCGCGCACAGCTTCCATAATGTCGTCAATTGAAAGATTGAGATTTTTGAGCGCGCGATAGTCAATCCCTTTTGGATTTATCACTATCACCGGTTTACCACTCACAAAGTGTGAAAATTTTGTGGAAAATTTGCAAAGTAAAGTTATGGCAAAGTGAAGAAGAACAAGTGTGAAAAGTGGAACAATACCTTCCAAAACCGGCACAGCCACTTCTGCCATTGGAATGGTGGCAAGGTCGGCAATGATAAGCGTCAGGACAAGTTCAAAAGGCTGCATTTGTCCCAACTGCCTTTTCCCCATAAGTCGATAAAGAAAAAGCACAATAATATAGATTATCATCACACGAAAGACTGTTGTTAACATATTTTTATTATAATTAAATCCATAAAAAATAATCAAAAAACATCAAAAAAATTCATTTTTTTACACATTTTTACTCTTTTTTCTCGATTTTTTCCATTTTTCTTTAAATTGCACAAAGTAGGTTTGCACACTAATAATGTTAAAAACAATACAAAATCCTAAAAACATCAATACACCCAAAATTGCCGATAGTGCAATTGTGAAAAAGTCTGGAAAGATGAATGACATAAGTGACGACAAGAAGGACGAAAACACCATTGACGGCACCGAGAAGAGCATCATCAAAAAAAGTTGCTTCCAAATTTTTACTTCAATTTTAAGTTTTTGTTTGAGCATAATAATGTTGAGAATTGCCGTTATACACATACTTATTCCCATACCAAATGGCAAAGACGAAACACCCATTGTTCCCGTCAAACACATAACTGAAATGAAGGTGAAAATTCCGCCGATAATGTAGTTGATAAATGACTTAACTTCCAAACCGACCGAATTTAATATCGACGAAGTGATGTTTGTGATCCCCATTGGCACCATTATCCACGCAGAATACTCCAAAAGCGTGCCGCTCAATGCATCATTAAAGAGGAAAGTGCCAATCCTATCACCCATCCCTATATATATTGGAAGGATGAGGAAGGTGATAAAAAGCGTGAAAGTTATCGACGAAGTTACTCGCTTTTGAATATGTTCGCTATCGTTCTGCACCATTGCCATTGATATGTCCGGCACAAGCACTGTTGAAAGCGAACCAATTAGCGTTGTTGGCAAAAACAAAAGCGGAAAAGTCATTCCAAGCGCCACACCATATATGCTCATCGCCTGCTCAACAGTATAGCCAACTGAAACAAGTTTTGCCGGCAAAATGAGTGCAATGAGTGGCTGAACCAAACTACCCGCCACACGAACAGCAGTTATTGGAGTGGATTGTTTAAGAACGGTTTTGTATATTCTGCTTGGCTTGGACATCCTTCCGCCATAAAAAAAATATAGGATGATAACAAAAACAGCCGACAGCACACAAGACAAAGTGAAAGACCACGCCACAGTCATTGCGCTGGAAATGGCGGTCATACCGGCGTTTAAAAGCAAAACGCAAAGAGCAATTTTGACCACCATTTCAAAAAATTCGGTGATGCAAAGAGCAAAATAGTTATCATAACCCCACATCGCGCCGCGAAAAACGGAATATATCGACGAGAAAATAAGTGACGGCAAAAGGATTATCAAAATGTTTACACAGTTTTCATTAGAAAATAGGTTGGAAAAAAGATTTCTAAAAAGTAGGATGATAAGGCACAAAACAACGCTTACGGCAAGTCCAACCAAAAGACTGGACGTAACGAGAGTTGACACACTCTTTTTGTCGTTGGAAACGCGATAACTAGCAGTTAAGCGAGAAATAATCAAAGTTAGACCACTTGAAACAATGGTCATAAGCACCATAAAAACGGAAAGCGCGACTTGATAAAGCCCCAGCGCTTCCGAACCGATTGTTCTGGAAAGATAAATGCGAAGCAAGAAGCCGAGAAGTCTTGTCAAAACAGAAAAAACGGTTATTGTGGCAACACTTTTAAAAATGGATTTCATACAAAATAATTTTATAGTTATTTTCGCCTAAATATGACAATAAAATATTTTGTCGAAACCTTTTTCTTGAAAATTTAACAAAAAGTTCACAAAAAAGGAGTTTTTATGATAAAAAAAGTTAGTTTTCCATACTATCAACTAAAAAAAGGAGAAAATTTGAAAAGCATTTCGCAAAAATTTGGCGTTGATAGCACAAAAATTTTACTGGACAACAACCTTACTCCTAAACAAATAAAAGAAGGTGTTTTCGTGATGATAAAAAAGTGATTATTTTTTGAGTTCGTTGATATCTTTTTTCTCTATTATCTTCTTTTTTACAGTTTTCGCATCTTCTTTTGCGACATCTTTTTTATTTTTCACACTTTCTTCGCTCGCTTCTTCCGACAAAACTTCTTTTTTGCCTTCCGCCACATCAATAGCGTTTTTTAAGTTTTTGTCTTTATTTTTGAAGATTTTGAAGATAAATTTTTCTATTTGCGCTTGGTATTTATACGACAAAACAATCACCACAATAATGGCAAGAATCAACACTGCCCAAACAGCAAGTCCCCATCCGTGATATGGAATAATAAAACCACCACCAAGATATGCCACCATTATAACACCAATTGGACGACAAATAAGATTTGTGACAGTGAAGAAAGTCCAAGACATATCCGTCAAGCCCGCCACAAGACAAAGCACATCATCAGGAAAAAGTGGCAAAAGCATCATAATGAAGAAGGAATATTTCGCATTATTCAAAAAATTAACCCATTTTTCACAAGTTTTTTCGCCGACCATAAACACAACAAGTTTTCTGCCAAATACGCGCCCTAAAAAGAAGGCGAACAAACTGCCCGGTAAAATGCCAGCCAAGGAAAGAAGAGTTGCTTGAAGCGGGTCGTTGTATGCAAGTGCGCAGGCAATGATTGTCACTGTTGACGGCAAAGGAATGAAAGTTACTTGTAAAAACGACAACAAAACAAATCCCAATCGTCCCCAAAAACCCCACGATAAAATTAGGTCACGAAGTTTTTCCACATCATTGACCTGCTCCCAAACTCCCGTCCAAACAAGGATATAATATCCCAAAACAACAAGTGCGACAATCACAACAACGACGATTGTCGATCTTATAATTTTGCTTTTTAGACTTAAATCTTTTTTTTCTGATTTTTTTTGAGCGACATTTTCTTTCTCGTTCCTATTCGTGTTATTCATATAAATATAATACACCAAAAAAGAATAAATTTGCAAAAGAAAAAAAGAAAAAGTGATTTTATCTTTAAAAAACCAAACAATTTAAAATGTAAATTTTAACAATAATTAAATAATAAGAAAAACTAATTAAAAATAAATTCAATTAAAAAAAACGAAAAAACGCAATTTTTCGAGTAAAAACCACATATTTTTCGATTTTTTTCTTGTTTTTTTTGATTCTTTAAACAATTTTTATCTCTTTGAAATTTATTTTTTATTAAAGACTATATTCGCTTGGATTCTCTTTCATAAGTTTTGCTCTAACACTCTCTTCGGTTTGTTTTGTCACTTTTTGCGGACTACAAATTGTAACATCGCTCGCCGGCAAAGTCATTCCAACACCAAGTTCCTCCACACCTTCCATAACTATTCCATCTTGCGATTGGTAATAATCGTGACGAATTTCTTTTTCTTCGACAAATTCACCGTCTTTATAATATCTCAAATATCCCTTACTTTCATATCCTTGTCGCGGCCATTTAACACGATAAAATTCACCCTTATACAAAATTTTGTCGGCATATTCACCTTTTGTGTCCGGCAAAATTTTGTCGCCGTTATGCCCCAAAATTTTCACAAGTTCCGCTCGTCGTTCAATCGTTACACCTTCAGTGTCCTGTCCATATATTTCCACTTTAACTTCGTTCTCATCCGCCAAAGTTCTTATGTATATCGGATTTTCTAAATTGTTAGTGAAAACCAAATCGGCATATTCGCCAGAAACCATTGCATCAAACGAAAGTGGCACATACGATGCCGGCAAAGTGTGGTGGTTGACAGTGTCGATGTCAATGCCGGCAAGCAGAAGTGCGTTATATAATGTGGTGGATGCCTGACAAACACCGCCACCAACTCCGTCGACATACACACCGCCATAAATTACGTGCGCGCTCTTATATCCATTCTCTTCCGTGCGCGAACCCGTCACTTTGTTAAAAGAAACCTGCTCACCATTTTCCACAACGAGTCCGTTAAAACTTTCTAGTGCTTTTTTGATATTGCTTTTTCTATCACTTTTGCTGTTTGCATATGATGTTGAAAACTCACTTCGCTTAACCACACTTTTAAGCATTTCTTCTTCATCAATCTCCGGCGCTATCTCGATGATTGGAATTTCGATATTTGCCACCTTACCATTTTGCAATTGCTGATCAATTTGAGAATATAACTCGTCGCGCAAAACCGTTACACTCGCCTGTCCTTTTTCCACTTCAAAAGGAAAATCAAGTTCGGTGTTGAAAACAAGACTGGCTGGAATTTGCGCCTGCTCAACTTCATTGATGATATCGTTCAACTTTTCATCAAAATTTGCCAAGACCGCTTTATATGATATTTGAAAATTGAGTCCGTTTTCTTTGATTTCCTTCGCCTTTCTTAAATTTTGAAAATAATTACCCGTTCTTCCATATTGCGCCATTTCTTTTATGTATGGTTGGATTTTGTTGGTAACTTCAAAATCGGTCCCTTTAAGTTGCCACGACTTATCACCACTCACCAAATTTATTTCAACATCGCTCCGCGCTGAAAGCATATTCGTCAATACAACATTTTCAGCTTCTGCCATTGTCATATTTGAAACATCAATTCCGTTTATTGATGTGTTTTCATAAAATTTCGCATTGGCATTCACCGTGTTCTCAAAGAAAAATTGACAAACCAAAAGACAAACAACGGCAACCGCCGATACCGCTAAAAACCAAAGAAAACCGCGCTTATTTTTACTTTTTTTCGCATTTTTATTAACTTTTTTTGGTTTTTCATCGGTTTTTTTGATATTTTTTGAATCTGCAACTTTTTCTTCGTTCTTCTTTTTCATACCACTAGTATGTTCAAAAAAAATGAGTTTATAACTAAAATAATTTCAAAAACAAAATAAAAAAAAAAGCGAGATAACTCACTTTTATTTCTGTAACATTTTATCAATCTCTTGCAACAAATCTTCTTTCTCATTCCTCACTTTGCCGTCGAAAACGCGACTTAAAAGATATTCCAAATATCTGTCGTAACTCTGCTCGACAATTTGCGGAAAGTTGTTTTTGATGTCGTCTTTACCAATCTTCAAGTCGGCAACACGAACAACTAGTCCGTGACGAAGGATGTATTTATAGAAAAACATATATTTAATCATTATATGTTTTGACTTTTTCGCCAGAAGCGGAAAGATAACCATAACATCTTCAAAATATCTAAAAAAATATTCCTTATTTTTCATTTTGTTCAAAGCGTTGTAGTAACCAGCAAGATAGATGAAGATTTTTTGAATAACTTTCGGCGTAAAGCCAAACTGCGTTCGCAAAAACTTATCTAAAAATGTTTGCAGGCATTCTGGTTTTATGCTATCGACAATATCAATCAAAAGTCCTAACATTCTGTCGTCAACTTTTTTGACCATATTATATTTTATCGCCTTAACCGGCAAATCAAAATATTGCCAAATGCCAAGTTTGTTCAAAAGTTTAAGCGACTTGACAAAATTTCCCGGCGTTTCTTCATAGCGCTTATCGCAATACAAAATTTTTTCCAATTCAGTATATTTTCTTTGGCTCGAAATATCCTGGACATTTTTCGCCATTAAGTGCGCATATTTTAAGGTCTTCTTTTCAATTTTGAGATTGAGTTCACCAACAAGCCTAACCATACGCAATATGCGCTCGCCGTCATTTTTCAGCACTTCTTCTGGCGAGTTTATGCAGCGCAAAATTCGTTGCTGCGCGTCAACAACGCCGTGATACGGGTCAACAATTTCATCTTTGGAAATGTTGTAATATATTGTGTTTATCGTAAAATCGCGCCTTTTGGCGTCTTCTAAAATTTCTTTTGTTCTTTCCACTTTGATTGGTGAATGTTTACCATTATCATCATAAAAATCCTTGCGAAATGAAGTAAATTCATACATTTCGCCATCTTTGGTGATGATAATCGAATTAAATTTGGCGTTTTTCACCTTAACTTTATAGCCGTTTTCTTTCAAAATCTTGCTTATTTCATCAATATCAACATCACTGGCAAGGTCAATATCCGAACTTCTAATCTTTAAAAGACAATTTCTGACATAACCGCCGACAACATACAAATCTTCCGGGAAAAGTTTGGAAAGTTTTAACAATTCTTTTGAAACTGGAATAAACATATATCACCACCAAAAAATTTATAACAAAAAGTCATATATTCAAAATATAACGAAATATTTTTAAAATGTCAACAAAATTGCTTTATTGTTTGACTTTTTTGTCAAAAATAAATAAACTAATTAAAGATATGAAATATAAAAAACGTTTCTCATCAAAGGTGAAAAAGAAAAATATAGAAAAAGATGTTCCAGTGGTGCGCTATCAAACGGATAGGGACCACGGTTTATCTGAAGAACAAATCAACGAGCGTAAGGAACATCGCCTTGTCAACGACACAAAAATCAAAACTTCAAACTCCGTTCTTTCCATTATTTGCAAAAATATTTTCACTTTCTTTAACTGCATTTGGCTCTTTATCGCCGTGGCACTTATGTGCGTGGGCGCGTGGGGCGATATGTTGTTCCTTTTTGTCGTCATCGCCAACACTGCAATTTCAATAACACAGGAAATTAGGTCGAAAAAGACAGTGGAACGCTTATCAATGGTCACCGCGCCGAAAATTAAAGTAATAAGAATGGGTATGCAATATGAAATCAAGAGCGAAGACATCCTTTTGGATGACATTATGCTCCTTGAAAACGGCACGCAAATCCCTGCCGACTGCATCATCGTTGAAGGTATGGTGGAATCGAATGAAAGTTTGCTGACTGGCGAAAGTAACTCTATTAAAAAAGGTGTTGGCGACACTTTACTTGCCGGCTCCTTCCTTGTTTCTGGTCAGTGCTACGCGCGCACAGATAAGGTAGGCAAAAGCAACTATATCCAAACTGTTGCTGAGCGCACCAAAGACTTTAAACCACAAACATCTAACCTATTCAAAGATTTGAACAGTTTGATTAAGGTTATCATCTTGATTTTGATTCCACTTGGCATTTTAACCTTCTTCAAAGAAAGCGTTCTTCTCGGGTCAAGCATAACCGAATCTGTGACAAACACCAGTGGTGCGTTGACTGGAATGATACCTGCCGGAATGTATCTCTTAATCACGGTCGGACTTTCTGTCGGCGTAATTAAACTTGGAAAAAAGAAGACTCTCGTCAAAAACCTATATTCCATTGAAATGCTCGCCCGAGCAAATATCCTTTGCCTTGACAAAACCGGAACGATAACCGACGGCACAATGAATGTTGTCGAATTTGAATCCTATGGCGGCGCAACTAAGCAAAAGATTGAAAAAACAATACGTATTATTTTGCAAAACCAAAAATCAATGAACGCCACCAGTATCGCCCTTGTCGGACACTTTGGCAAAGATACCGAAAGTCAGGTTAAAGAGATCGTCGAGTTCTCGTCGGAAAGAAAATATTCTGCCACAACTTTCAAAAACGGCAAAACATATTTTTTGGGCGCACCAACCTTTATTAAATGTCCAATTACGTCCGAGCAAAAAAACTATATGAATGTAAATATGGAAAAAGGCTATCGCGTAATTGCACTTGCCGAAACACAAGGCGCTTACAATGAAAAAATTGCCGGCAAAAACGGCAAAATCATCGCCATTTTTATTTTGGAAGACCACATAAGAAAGGACGCTATTGAAACGATTGAATGGTTTAAGAAAAACGATGTTCAAATCAAAATTATCTCCGGCGACGACGCCATAACTGTTTCGAAAATTGCTAAACGCGTTGGTGTGGACGGATATGACAAATACGTTTCTCTCGAAAATGTCAGCCTGCAAGAAGTGGCTCAACTTGCCAACAAATTTACTGTTTTTGGTCGTGTCACTCCCGAACAAAAACATATTTTGATTAAAACTTTGAAAAATCAAGGTAATGTGGTGGCAATGACCGGCGACGGAATCAACGACACTCTCGCTCTTAAAGAAGCAAACTGCTCAATTGCAATGGCTGACGGAAGTGAAGTGGCAAGAAATATCTCGCATCTAGTTTTGCTGGAAAGCAACTTCTCCGCTCTACCAAGCATTGTGAAAGAAGGTCGACAAATTGTCAATAATGTGCAGAAGTCGTCGGTTTTATACCTTATGAAAACTCTCTTCACCATTATGCTTTGCATCACAACGCTAGTTTTGAGAATTCACTATCCTTTCACACCAAGACAACTTTTGATTTTGGAAATGTTCGTGATTGGTTTGCCGTCATTTATCTTGACCTTCCAGCCAAACAAAGATATCATCCGCGGAAACTTTATTCCACAGGTTTTGAAAAAGTCAATTCCCGCCGCGTTTGTAATGTTCATCAATGTGCTTGTGGTGGTTATACTAAACAACAGCACAACAACCTTAACGACGGAAGAATTTTCTTCCCTTTCCACACTTTTGGTTATCTCCATTGGCTATATCAACCTTGTGTGGACCTGTCTGCCGCTTAATTTGTTGAAAACATCCTGTGTTTCCATTTCAGCAGTGCTCATCATCAGTACACTTACTGGTTTAAGTTCCTTCTTCGGCATCACAGCATACACCTTCCCTGTTGTTGTCACCCTTGTTGCAATGTGTTTAACCACAATTATGATTATCGTGCTCGCCTTCTATATAAAAGAGTGGTATATTCGAAGAAAATACGGCATCTCGGTGGAAGAAACAACCAAACTCAAAAAGGGTGAAACCGAATTCGACAAAAAAGTCACAAAATTGTTGAACAAATTGAGTAAGAAAAAGAAAAAAGAAGATATCTATATTGAAAAAGAAGACACAAAGAAACTTCTTCAGGCTTTAAAAGCAAGTGGAAAGGCTCACTTAACAGAAGAATTAAAAATTAATGAATTAAAAAATAGAAGTTTAAATGAAAAAAGATAGTGGCTTAAAAATTCCACTATCTTTTTATTTTTTCTTTTTATTCTTAGATTTTGAACCGCCAAATAAATTACCGAATATAGCCATTCCTTCTCCAAACAATAGAAATACGGCAAGCAGACTGATTCCAGCAATCAATTGGTTGCGTTCTTTTCTGTTTATTGCTTTAACAAAATTGAAGTCTTCAATCCATTCATTACTTACATTTAAAACATAAGCATACGGAATAACATCATAAAATTGTTTAGGATTTTCTTTCATTAACATTTCAATTTTTGCTTTTTCAGTGATTTCAAGATATCTCTTTAACCCAAGCAGCCTTCCAACCACAAACCTTCCTTCTTTTGTCCTATATTCTAAAAAAGGACAAAGAATATATGTTATTAAACATAGAAATGTGACAATCGCGATTAAGATAAGATTATAAATATCTGTAAATGAAAAAACTAAATTTAGTAAAGCGAAAATTAAAAATAAGATTATTCCAACTATATAAAGAATAATTGATTTTATTTTCTTTTGAATATAAACTTTATTGGCTATATTAGAGAAAATCATGCTAATTACAAAAATAATCACGCCACAAACAATGGAAAAAGTTGCACCATCTCCAAAAAAATAAGAAAGAAATACTAAAAGACAAGTAATTCCAAAAGTAAGCAAAATTGAAGTGCTTTCAATTTTTGAATTAAAGTATGTTTTATTATTTTCAAGGCGGATTTGGTTTTTTATTGTTGCCACTATTGGTCTTATCAAATCTTGCAAATCTTTTAAATCCACTTCAGTTTTCTGAGAAAAAATTGTATTGAACATTGTTTGTTCATAAGATTTCATATTGTCATCAACAACTTTCAATTTTTTTAAAATTACCGATTTATCATCTCTTTGAATGATTTCAATATAATTTCTTTCCACCCAATAAATTAAAAGTGAACTGATATCTCTATCATCAATATTCTTATCAATAACATATCCGACATCGGCTGGGGTCATATTATTTGGTGCAAAAAATTCCACAATTTCAATAATTTTCTTTCTGCGATTTAAAACAACAAAAACAAACAATCCAACAAGATAAATTCCACTTACAACCGAAAAAAATATTAACATAACAAGATTTAAATCATAATCAATAAGACTTCCAATGGAAATAACACTTAAGATGAAAAATATAAACAAAACTATGAAAATACTTAATCCCATTAAATTTTTCTTCATTTTTTCTCCAAATAATCATTTGTAAAAATCAAATTTTTGTTTACAGTTAAAGTTTTTTTAAAAGATTATACCTTGTTAACTATTTATAAAATAATTTTGATTTACTTTTTTTATTTTCAAGTTTATAAAAAATTCTAATTTTGTTTTAAAATCTCATAGCCGTCTTTACTGTCTTTAATTTCAAAACCTTTATTTAAAATTTCTTGTCTTAAACTGTCCGCCAAAGCAAAATCCTTTTCTTTTTTCGCTTGCCACCTTTTTTGTGCCAAATTTTTTATTTCTTCCGGAATTTCCTCCTGCGACTTTTTATCTACATTTTCCACAAATTTCTTCGGGTTTTCTCGGAATAATCCTAAAAGAGAGTATGTTTTCACAACACTATTCAAAGTTGAAAGAGTATCTTTATCGCCTTTTTCGACCTTTTCTCTCGCTTCTTTAAAAATGTTAAAAAGATAGGACAGTGCTTTTGATGTGTTTAAATCATCTCTCATTGCTTCATCAAAATCTTCTTCCACTTTTTTATCTTCGCCATTCAGTTTCCCAAATTTTTCTTCTGCTTGTGAAATAACTTTATAGAAATTATATAGATGTTTCTCGGAATCTTGAAAAAGTTTGTCGGTAATGTTGATATCGCTGTGATAAGAATTTTGAAGCAACGCCATTTTAATAACTTCAATGTGGTAATTCGCTCTCAAATCTTTCATAAGGAGTGAATTACCCAAACTTTTGCTCATTTTCTGCCCGTTCACACGAATAAGTCCGTTGTGAATCCAATACTTTGCAAACGAAACGCCTGTTAAACTCTCCGTTTGTGCGATTTCGTTTTCGTGGTGCGGAAAAAGTAAATCTCTTCCGCCACCATGAATATCAATTTGGTCACCAAAAGTTACATAGTTCATTACCGAGCATTCGATGTGCCATCCCGGTCGACCTTTACCCCACGGTGAGTCCCAATATGGCTCACCTTGCTTTGCCGACTTCCAAAGTGCGAAATCGAGTGAATTTTTCTTAAATTCGTCATTATCAATTCGCACGCCATCAAGCGCTTCTTCCGTTCTTCTGCCTGAAAGTTTGCCATATCCCTTAAAAGTTTCTACTGAAAAATAGACATCGCCGTTCGGTGTCGCATACG
The DNA here is from genome assembly GCA_964521165.1 of uncultured Lachnospiraceae bacterium. Taxonomy (GTDB): domain Bacteria; phylum Bacillota; class Clostridia; order Christensenellales; family UBA1242; genus Caccovivens. Next base: position 27,516 of record CAZFRA010000002.1, on the reverse strand, counting down.
CCTTACCTTTTTCGATAAGTTTTTCGATAAAACTTATCATTTCAGGAATTGTTTTTGTCGCATACAACCAAATATCCGGCTCACCTATTTGGAATGCCTGCATTTCTTTATCAATTTCTTTAATCATTTTTTCAGCATACTCATTCGCCGGCACATTTAACTCGTTGCTTTTCGCGATAATTTTGTCATCGACATCTGTGTAGTTTCGCGCATAGACAACTTTATATCCTATTTTTTGAAGAAACTTACGCATAATGTCGTATATGAGTGCTTGATACAAATGCCCGATGTGTGCTTCTGCAGACGGCGTGATGCCACAAGCATACATTTTAACATTGTCGCAAGTTAAAGGCACAAACTTTTCTTTCTGCCTTGTCAAAGAATTATAAAACTTAATATCTTTATTCATAAAATTTCCTTATAAGGTTATGTTGTTATTTATTTTTGACTGACAATTTTTGCCACTTTACTATATCTTTTTGTTTAAATAGGAGTTTAAAACTTCAATCGCCTTGGCAACTTCATGGTCGTTCTCATCAAAATATCTTCCAATTTTTTCGATGAAATCGTTGAGTTCCTTTTGTCCTTTCTCGGTTAAATATAACATTCGACAGCGCTTATCAATCTCGCCCTGCTTGGAAGTGATGATACCTTCTCTTTCCAATTCTTTAGTCATAAGTGCGAAGTTGGATTTTTTGATACCGAGTTTGTCAATTATCATCCCAACCGAAAGATTTTTATACTGCGAGATGAAATATATTATCTTCATTCGAAGAAGATTGTTCTCGGCACAATGTTTTGTGACATTTTCAAGCAGCGCTTCAATTTCAATTATTTTTTCATAATTTTTCATACACAATTATTATACAAAACCTAATTTATTTTTGCAAGTATTTTAACGGTAAAGCAAAAATTGTTTTATATTTTTTTGTTTTTGGCGGATATCTTGCAAATGTCACCATTTTTACCCCTTCTTTTAAAAATTCATAAACAAAATTTTGTTATCACTTGCTTTTTGAGTAAAAAAACACTAAAATATTACTATGGCTTTAATAGGAACAATTGAAGATATCGTTTTTCGTAACGAAGAAAATGGATATACTGTCGCAAAACTTGAAAAGGACGGCTCTCTTGTCACGGTTGTTGGCAAGTTTATCGATGTCCAAGTTGGTGCCACTGTTTCACTGGAAGGCAAGTTTGAACGCTCGAAGTTTGGCGTGCAATATGCTTTCACGTCATATGAACTCTCACAGCCAAAAACAATCGCCGGAATTGAGAAATATTTAGGCTCTGGTCTAATCCGCGGCGTCGGCCCGATAACCGCAAAGCATATCGTCGAAAGATTTGGCAAAGACACTTTAGAAGTTTTGGAATATACACCGGAAAAATTATCTCAAATTCGTGGAATAAGCGAGAAAAAAGCAGTAGAAATTGGTTTTTCGTATCGCGAACATAAGGAAGTGCAAAACACCATTATGTTTTTGCAATCCTATAATATCTCCACCAATATGGCGCTCAAAATTTACAATATTTACCGAGAAAAAACGACGGAGATTGTCAAGAACAATCCATATAAACTTATTGAAGATATTGATGGCATCGGTTTTGCCACCGCCGACAGAATTGCCAAAAATATTGGTATTCCTGAAAATAGTGAATTTCGCGTGAGAGCAGGGCTTATTCACATTTTGAAGGTTTCTTGCGAACGAAACGGAAACACTTATCTTCCAAAAGTTATGCTTTTTGATGAAAGTTCAAAGGCGCTCAATCTCGATTTGGAAGAAAATTGCGACCTTTTCACGCACGCTTTTGACACGCTATGTTTGGACAAAACTTGCGTCACTTTATGGTTTGAATCAACTGAAATCGTTATGCTGGCAAGGTATTATTATCACGAAAATTCTATTGCACAAAAATTGGCTTGGCTGAAAAATTGCAGTAAGACCGAAGATGCAAATGTCGACGAAGATATCGAAAATTTTCAACTTAAAAACAAAATTCAACTTCACGAAGAACAGATATATGCCATTAAAGGCGCAATTAAAAACGGCGTTTATGTCATAACCGGCGGTCCCGGTACTGGAAAAACAACTATAATTAAGTGTATTTTGGAAATTTTGGAAAATATGCAAAAGCGTGTCGCTATGGTCGCACCAACAGGCAGAGCCTCCAAAAGAATGAGTGATTCCACTGGTCGTGAAGCAAAAACTATTCATCGCCTTTTGGAAGTTAATGTTATCAAAACAAACGAAAGTTTTTTTATTCATAACGAAAGTAATCCACTCAAAATTGATGCGGTGATTGTTGACGAAGTCTCGATGGTGGACTGTGCACTGATGAGTAACCTTCTCAAAGCACTTCCGCGTGACTGTAAACTTATTCTCGTAGGCGACAAAGACCAACTTCCAAGCGTTGGTCCCGGAAATGTGTTGGCTGATATTTTGGAAAGTGGCGTCATTCCGTATTGTATGCTGACAAAAATATTTAGACAAAGCGAAAAAAGTTTGATAATCACGAATGCCCATCTCATCAACGAAGGCAAAATGCCACTTATCGACAACACAAGCATGGATTTCTTTTTTGAAAGCAAAAACGATCCCGAAATTATCAAAAATACCATAGTCGACCTTGTCACTCAACGCTTGCCGAAGTTTTTAAAGGTGGAACCAAAAGAAATTCAGGTCCTTGTACCAATGAAAGCTGGTGTTTGCGGTATAGAAAATTTAAATCGAACGCTGCAAGAAGAAATAAATCCAAAAAGCGAATTAAAACCGCAAATTGAAGTAGGACAAACTATTTTCCGTCTCGGCGATAAAGTTATGCAAATCACCAACAATTATGACCTTGTTTGGAAGAAGCAAGGAAAATATGCCATAGAAGAAGGACAGGGCGTTTTTAATGGAGATATCGGCTACATCTCCTTGATTGACACCCAAACAAGTGAACTTGTTGTGGAATTTGAAGATGGCAGAACTTGCCAATACACTCGCCCAGACCTTCTTGATTTGTCGCTTTCTTACGCTATCACAATTCACAAAAGTCAGGGTTCGGAATTTGACACAATTATCATCCCAGCAATCGCCGGCCCAAGCATAATTCTCACCCGCAATCTTATCTACACCGCTGTCACCCGTGCCAAGAGAATGGTGGTTATTGTCGGCGAAAAGCAGTATCTCAAACGAATGGTTTCGAATAAATATACCGCCACTCGCTTCACACTTTTAAAGCATTTATTAAAAAATCAAGAAGAAAGAATGGAGAAACTTTTTAGTGAATAACTCACTTAGAGTTTCTTTTTTTCACATTTTCAAACGATTTTTCTTCAATTTCCTTTATTTGCACCTTCAAAACATCCGCTCTCTTTATCTTGTATGTCGAAAAAATGAGTATGGCAATGCTTATTGCTATCGCGCTGCCAAAAAAAACAATTTTACCAAGCCCCGCTTGCACGGACAGCGCTTGAACTGGTTCAGTGGAGTCGAATTTAATTAAATCCAAAAGAAGCCCAATAATGAGTAGTGTTATCGAGTTTGTGAAGTTATATGTGAAAGTGTAATAGCCGGTGTAGCGCCCAGCGTTATTTTCTTTTGTCTTATATTGCTCCATTGTGACAACATCTGCATACATAGAATGTGGTAGACTGTAAAGAGCGCCCGAACCGAGTCCGCAAACGAAAATACACGGCAAAACAAACCAAAAAATGAAATCGCTACTGCAATATGTTCGAAACAAAAAAGTCACGCTGGTGAGTGCAATCCCGACCAAAAGTAAGCAAAGTGCAAAGACGAGCGTCTGCTTTTTGTCGTATTTTTTCACCATATTCACCCAAAGTAGTTGCGACAAAATCGCCCCACCAAAAAGACAAATCATAATCACCGAAATTTGCGTACTGGAAAAGTGGTAGCAAAATGTGAACAGATGCATCCCAACCGAAGTTATGAAAATGGACGCGATGAGCGAAACGGAATAGCCCAGCATCACTGTGCGAAATTCTTTTTTCTTTAAAGTTTCCACATATCCGCCAATTATCTTGCCAAAACCTTGCTTTTTCACCTTTTTTTCTCCATTTTCTTCTTCAAAAGCGCTTTTGTCATAGTTCGGCATTGAGATAACTCGTTTGCGCGTGCCAAAAACGGAAATAAGCCCACAAACAATCACCAAAAGTGAATTGACAATAGCAATGTAGATATAGCCTTCTTTATTGAATTGCGTTTGCAAGCCAATGCTCGCCGATGGCATAAAGATATACATTAAAATGCTCGGCATTATCAACCCAAGAATGTAAAAAACCGATTTAAAACTTTGCATTCTTGTTTGTTCGTTATAGTCCGGCGCAATATCTATGCAAAGTGCGGAATACGGCGTAGCAAAAAATGTGTTAAAAGTTTCTTGCAATAAAAGAAAAAACATCAGCCAAACAATGGCAAGCGACGAGCCTTTTTCAATTGGGCACGTCCAAAGCAAGATGTTGCAAATGGCAAGCAAAAAAGTGGCGATAAGCATATATAAAAGCCTTCGCCCAAAAAATTTATTTTTTGCTCTGTCCGAAAAATAACCTATGATAGGGTCGGACAAACCATCCCAAAGCGAAGTCACGGCAATCGTCGCGCCGACCAATACACCGGATAACCCCATAACTGAAGTTGCAAAAAACATAATAAAAGAATTGACGGTTTGCCCCATACTGCCATATCCAAGATTGCCAATACCATACGATAGTTTTGTCCAAAAGCCTAATTTCTTTTTTTCCATAAAAGATTATATGAAAAAAAGCGGGAGTTTTATTTCATTTTTTAAAACTTTTAAAAACAAACTTTCATTTAGTAAATATTTATGAAAAAATTTAATAAACTCAATAAAAAATACACATTTCTCAAGAAGCAAAAAACGCTACAAATTGTAATAAAAATTTAAAAAAAAATCGAAAAAAATTGATTTTTTCGACTTTTCTATTCTTCTTGTTTTTTCTTTTTTTCTTTTTTTCTTGCTTTCATCTCTTCTTTTTGTTTCTTAATTTCTTCTGGAGATAATTCCACAGTTTTAACAACAGTTTCTGAGATTTCAAAACGATTTTTTAAGGTAGGCGCAAGTTCCTTGCAATATCTTGCAATAACTTCTTCCACTTGATTTCTTTCCATTTCAAATTCTGGGTCTTCTTCCATTTTGAGTGAGAAGATTCGTTTTCTACCCTTTCTTCCCGTTCTCATATCCTTAATTTTTAAATCTTCAAACGATGCGGAAATTTCGTAGCCAGTTCCGCTGACAATTTTATATTCATTCCCCCGAATTGTGATATCAATATATGGTGTTGTGTGCTTCACGATATCAACCAAATTGACAGTAAAAAGATTGTTGAAAATGTTATCAATTGCATCGGCGATTTGCGTTGGAAAATCACTTGGCTCGTCATTAATTTCGCAATTCCCAAGGAAAGATTTTTTCTCGCGAAGTTGCAAAGACGAAGTCAAACTGTTGACTCTCACCAGCGAAAAATATGCCCTATCCGGCATTATTTTTTTGCGCAAATTAAGTCCAACGCCGGTTAAAAGTTTGGCGTCGGTGTCGTAGACGATTTCACGTTCAATTATTTTTTTATCAAAGCGGACGGAATAAAATCCAAGTTTTGCTACAAGTTTGTTGATTGTCATCCTTTCGTCGTCGATAATGAGATAATAATTTTTCCTTATCGTCGGATTCTTGGATGGTTTTCCGTTATCTCCTAATAACATACGAGCCCCCTTTCCTATATTGTAAACAAAAAAAAGAAAAAAAGCAAATGAATATTAAAGATAATTTAGGCAATTATTATTTAAAGGAGAAAAAATATGGATTTTAATGAAAGTGTAACAAAAATAAACCTTGCAAGAAGTTTTTCGGCAGAATGTCAAGCGGGCGCGCGCTATCAATTTATGAGCAAAATGGCGCTGCAAGACAGTCAAAAATTTCTTTCAGACACAATGAAAACGCTGGCGAAAAACGAAATGGCTCACGCAAAGGTTTTTTATGACTACATCATCGAAAAATCTGCTGGTAAGTGTAAAAACGTTTCAATTGAAGCCGGATATCCTTTCGAGAGTCCAGAACTCAAAACTTCTCTTCTTGGCGAGGCGCTCATCGAACTTTCAGAAGCGAAAAACATCTATCCGTCTTTTGCCAAAATTGCATATGACGAAGGCTTTAACGACATTGGTAAAACTTTTGAATTGGTGGCACGAGTGGAAGAAACTCATCATCATATACTCAACTATCTAGGCAACCTATACAAAAATCACAGTATGTATAAACGCAAAGAGCCGACCAAGTGGAAGTGTTCGGTTTGCGGATATGTGGAAAACGCAAAAGAAAGTTTCAAAGAGTGCCCACTTTGCACCGCACCACAAGGATTTATCATCATCGATATGGAAAAAGAAAACACAGATGCTGAATAATTTCAGCATTTTGTTTTTTAAAAAATGACTAAAATTATCAAAAAAAACAAAAAAAATCGGTTTTTTTCTTAATTTTTTAGCATTTTAGAGTTTTTTTAATATTTTTATATTTTCTAAAAATTGAAAATACCACAAAAGAAAAAACATCTTCCATCAAAAAATAAAAATATACTTTACAAATTTTCCCTGTTTGTGGTATACTTTGCTAGTTATGAAAAGACTTTTGCTCCACTCTTGCTGTGGCCCTTGTTCCACTGTTTGTATTGAACGGTTAAAAGACGAATACGACTTGACCGTCTTTTATTACAACCCAAACATTTATCCGCACGAAGAGTATCTCAAACGAAAGGAAAATCAGAAGCGCGTTTGCAAACACTTTGGTATTGAAATTTTGGACGGAGAATGTGACGAAAAAAAGTGGCTAAACTTTGTGAAAGGGCTCGAACAAGAAAGAGAAGGCGGCGCACGCTGCGAAAAATGTTTTGAATATCGCTTGAACGAAACCGCGAAAAAGGCGAAAGAGGGAAATTTTGACATTTTTGGCACGACACTCACGGTAAGCCCACATAAATCGACAAATATCATCAACAAAGTCGGCAAAGAAATTGAGAAAAAGTATGATATAATATATTTAGAAGAAAATTTCAAGAAAAAGGACGGTTATCTTAGAAGTATCAACCTGTCCAAAGAACTCGAGATTTATCGCCAAAACTATTGTGGCTGCCGATTTTCAATAAGGAGAGAAAATTGAACTTCCATAACGAAGAATACATTCAATATAGTAAAGAAAAAAGACGGAAAGAAACACGTTCAATTGCGTGGTATTTAACGACGCATATCATATTATATATCGCCCTTATCTTCTTTCTTATTTTTTTCGCGTGGTATACCTGGTTTTTTGTCACGCACCGATATTATATTGTGGAAGGAACTTCGATGCAACCAACACTCAACAGTGGCACCCTTTTGGAATCAGACAGTAAGGATGCTGTGTATGTGAACATATACGACTCACCCGATTTTGGCAATATTGTCGTTTTAGACACATCCAACATTCCATCGTATAAAAGCAATTACATTATCAAGCGCATACTTGGCACTGCTGGAGATTATGTCAGCATTGTTCGGAGCGAAGGCTCATATCATATATACCGCATTCCGAGCGAAAGCATCATTTTGAACGATGACGGCGTGGCAACTGGGAGTTTACTTGACGATGCAAACGCTATTTTGCGCGAAAACTCTTCATCTTTTAACTACTCAATTGACTATGACGCTTGGAGTTACCTAACCGGTATAAGTTACAACGGATATACCTACGAAGGAAATTTTTATGACAAAATCATACAAACTGCCGATTCGAACGACCTTTTCGTTTCCACAAATGGTATAGTTTATGTTAGAGTACCAGAAGATTCTCTCTTCTGCGTTGGCGATAACAGATATTCTTCTTCCGACAGTCGCTCAAACGGGTTTATAAGCGCCAGCATAGTGGTGGGATGTGTGGACATTATTGTGTATGACTATTCTTTTGGCAACAGAATTTTGCAAGTTATCACCTTTTATTACAAACAAGTTGAAGATTTTTTTGCAAGATAGTGAAAATCATTTGGATTTTTTGAAGAATTGTGATATCATAGACTCAGCATAAATGTGCTAAAAATCACAAAAAGGAGATTGAAAAATGAATAAAGGTGAATTTATTAAAGCTGTTGCTGAAAAAGCAAACTGCACTCAAAAGGATGCAGGAGTTGTGTTCGACGCAGTTGTTGACACAATCGTAAGCGCTCTCAAAGGAGGAGATAAAATTGTTATTCCTGGATTTGGTTCTTTCGAACTTGTTTCTAAACCAGCAACAACAAAAATCAATCCAATGACAAAACAACCTGTTAAGGTTGCTGCTTGCAGAGCACCAAAATTCAAATTTGGAAAAAGTTTCAAAGCAATTTTTAATGCTTAATAAAGCCTTTAAAAAAATATCGAGCGCAAGCTCGGTATTTTTTTGTCCCCTTTTTCAAAATATCAACTATTTCGGCTATTTTTTGCAGAAGTCTTGTAAGTATATCATATATAATAACTAATTAACTTAACTGTCTATACACAATCTTTCTAGAAATGGTTAACGGCGTAAGTCATTATACTGCTAACATCTTCACTCTTAATGCGATAAATAAGCACCTTACCTTCGCGCTTATATTCCACAAGGTTTTGGTCTTTCAAAGTTTTGAGTTGATGAGAAATTGTTGTTTGGTTAATTCCCAAAACAAGCGAAAGGTCGTTGACGCACATATCCATTATCGACAAACAAGAAAGAATTTTAAGTCGCGTTTGATCGGAAAAACTTTGAAAATAGTCTGCGAGTTTGTTGACAACATCATCATCCGGCAAAAACTTTTGCACTTCGAACTTGCTTCTGGCGTTGATTTTAATAAATTTCTCCATAATCTCTCCTTTTTGTGTCACCCTAAATTTTTTTGGCATAAAAATAACTATATCAAAAATATTTTGCCAAAAAACAACGAAAAAGTCAAAAAAAATAAATTTATGTTTTTTGCAAATTTTGACTTATTTCCCATTTTTTTGCCAAAAAGGAGGGTTTTATGTCTTCACAAGAATTTTTATGGGTGTTTTTGCTTTCCACATTGAGTTCTCAAAACGACACAAATCTTGCCACCAACACAAACATCCTTTTGTTACTTCTTCTCGGTTTAAGCGGAACAAACAACTGGAACTCGGGCTGGTGGAATGGTGGTTGTTGTTCAAATAACGCAAGATTTTTTATATAAATCTCAAAAATAAAAGGTTTTTCCCTTTTATTTTTTTTATTGATTATTCTTATAAAAAAATAAATTAAAAAAAACTTAAAATTTTTTTAAAAATTTATTAAAATCGTTTTGAAAATATTTTTTAATATGTTATCATATGCATATCAAAGTGAAGAATATTTCTTCATATTTTGAAAAAAATAATTTAAAATAGGAGGGAGAAATGGGAACTCTATTGTCTATTGGCATAACTACTTGGAGTGACTTGACAACGCATGTTGGTGATTGGTTAGGAACTTTATTGAGCGCAATTGAATGGGTTTTATGGGTAGCATTGATTCTTGTTGGTGCTGTTGGTGCCGTTTATGCTATTTATATCGGTGTTAAAATGGCAAGAGCAGATTCTTCAGAACAAAGAGAAGAAGCAAAGAAAAGACTTATCAATGTTATCGTTTCTATTGTTGTAACAATTGCGTTAATCTTGTTCTTCAACGTGTTGTTACCTGTAATTCTTGATGCATTCGGTCTCTTCGACGGTGTTAGTGGTACTACTAGTGCTGCTAGTGCTATTGTTAGTGGCTCAAGCCTTTTTTGATCAAAGCAATTATAATAATATTACTAAAGTTTAGCTTACTCATCCTATTTTTATATATTAAAATTAAAGAAAGGTTTTTCGCCTTTCTTTTTTTTAATTATTTATTTTTCAAATATTTTTAATTTATTGTTAAAATATCATTTTTCGGCAATAATTTAAGTATGAAAAAAATATTTTTCCCTTGTTCTAATGGTGCAGCGTGCCAATTTTTAAATCGGCGTGCGATTTCGCTAATTGACTGCGGTGGCAGTCGAAGTCTTGAAAGTGAAAACACAAAAAACAAAATTATTTTTTGGCATTTTCCTTTCGCTCGCGGTTTGCAATATTTTTTCTGCGGACTTGTCGCTTTTTTTCGCTGTCTTTTTTGGTCGAGTGCGCTTTGCGACAAAAAACAAAAGACAAAAGGAGTGATTTTTGAAATTCTTTTTGGCGTTTTGGGTGTTGTTTTTGCCGGTGTTGTCTTGGGACTTTTGCCGGGTAAACTTGGATATTGGCTGGTTGGCGCCGGCGGTTTCACACTTTTAAGAAATTTTCTCATCTCCTTTTTTCGCATCCTTTTGTTTGCGATTTTTCTTTCGTTTTTAAAGTTTTTTCCGAGTCTTCGAGAACTCTTTCGGTTCAACCGTGCCAGCGACTTGGTGTCGGTTTATGGAGAAAATTGTCGCGGAAAAGTTAAAAATGGTCTATGCGAACCGTTAAATTTTTTAAATTTTGTTGTTTTTGTTTTCTTTTTTGATATGTTTGTGGTAACATTTATTGGAGTAAGTTTGGGATTTATCCTAAACTTTTTGGTTAATTTGGCAATCTTTTTGCTGGTCATTATGGTGACCTACGAGATTTTGTGGCTTATCGACAAGTCAAATTTGAGCGCTCTGAAATCGCTCTGTTTCGTTACTTCTTTCTTTGTAACAATGAAACCGTCGACAACTCATCTCGAAACCGTTTTGACAGCAGAGACCGAAATTGATTTTTTGACCACTCAAAAAGAAAGGAAAACGATGAACGACAAAACAAGAAAACCTTTTTCGCTGGTCTATGCAGAAGTTCGTAACAAACTTTTGGCAAGTAATGTTAAAGACAAAAGCGACGCCGATTGGATTATTGCTAATGTTTTGGGCAAAAACCGTGGTGATATAAAACTTGTGGAAAGTGTCAGCGAAAAAGAATATCGCGAAATTATGAAAGCGACAACGCGACGAGCAAACGGCGAAAGTGTGGACAATATTTTTGGCTACACCGAATTTTATGGACTTCTTTTTGAAGTTAACAAAAAAGTCTTGACACCACGTATGGAAACAGAAATTTTGGTGGAAGAAGTCTTGAAATTTATTAAAAGAAAAACCAAAATTCTCGACCTTGGCACTGGAAGTGGTGCAATCGCAATCTCTATCGCCAAGTTTAGTGGAGCGGAAGTGACGGCAAGCGATGTTTCCAAGTCGGCGCTGTTGACCGCACAGATAAATGCCAAAAAACACAATGTTAAAGTCGATTTTCTATACTCAAATCTCTTTGAAAACTTGAAAAAACGAAAAAAGTTTGATATAATTGTGTCAAATCCACCATATATACCAACAAAAGATATCGCTAAACTCGATGTTAATGTTAAAGAGTGTGACCCGAAAATCGCACTCGACGGCGGCGAAGACGGTCTTTTCTTCTATCGCGAAATCTGTAAGCGTGCCCCAGCGCACCTTGCGAATGGTGGTTTATTGTTTTTCGAGATTGGCAAAGGACAGTATATCGCCGTTAAGAAAATTATGAAAGAAAACGGTTTTAAAGATATCAAAATTGTCAAGGACTACAACAAAATTGAAAGGGTGATTTATGGAAGACTATAAAGAATTTTTGCAAAAAACAAAAAAATCAAAGGAAAGATTTGACGAACTAACTTCGCTTGTAATTCAGCCGGAAGTTATCGCCAACAATAAAGAGTGGAAGAAACTTGTTAAAGAACGCTCAAATTTGGAAGATATCGCAAATGCATACTCTTCTCTCCTTTCTCTTTCTCAAAATCTTGAAAATTGCGAAAATGACCTTAAATCTGAAAGTGACCCAGAAATGAAAAGTTTGTTTGAGAACGAAATTCGCGAATTGAAAAGACAAATCGAAAAACAAATTGAAGAAATCAAAATTTTACTTCTTCCAAAAGACGAAAATGACGACAGTAACGCTATTTTAGAAATTCGCGCTGCTGCTGGCGGTGAGGAAAGTGCGCTTTTCGGCACAGAACTTTTGAGAATGTATTCTCATTTTGCCGACAAAAATCGCTGGAAGACCGAAATTTTGGATATGAACGAAACCGAACTTGGTGGCATCAAGGAATGCACAGTTCTTTATCGCGGTAAGGGTGCCTATTCCAAATTGAAATATGAAAGTGGCGTGCATCGCGTTCAGCGTGTACCGGAAACCGAAAGTGGTGGCAGAATTCACACTTCAACCGCAACCGTTGCCGTTCTTCCTGAAGTTGAAGATATCGATTTTGAAATTCTCGACTCCGACCTTAAAATTGATACATACCGAAGCGGTGGTGCCGGCGGTCAACACGTTAACAAAACGGAAAGCGCGATAAGAATCACTCACCTTCCAACCGGAATTGTCGTAACTTGTCAGGACGAACGCTCACAACTTAAAAACAAAGAAAAAGCGATGAATATCTTGAAAAGTAAACTCTATGACCACTACTGCGAGCAACGCGATAGCGAATATGAGCAAAATCGAAAAAGTCAAGTTGGGCGCGGAAATCGTAATGAGAGAATTCGAACCTACAACTATCCGCAAGGGCGCGTAACCGACCACCGAACTAACCTTTCATCCTATGACCTTGAAAGTGTTTTGAACGGAGATATTGAAGAGTTTATCGAAGCAATGGTATTGAAAGAAAGAACTGAAATGCTCGCCAACCTATGAGAGATATTGTCTCCTTCTAGTTTCTAACTTTTAAGCACCGACAAAACCGGTCACGCGTTTGGCGAATTTGGAATGCTTTGTTCCGCTTGTGATATCAACACCGATGAAACTATGATTTTGCCAATCGGCGTGCAAATGTTAATTTCAACCAACACCGCTAAATTCCGCTACGACGAAGAAGGTTAATATTCCACAATTTATATGATTGAACCAACCAAGCAAAAATCTATCAGTTTGTCTTATAAATGCGACAGGGAATTGTAATTAAAATAAGACATCTTGCAAACAGGATGTCTTTTTTCTTTTCGAACTATTATCCAAATACTTGACAAATATATTTTTCTATGCTAAAATGCTTAAAGCAGTTAAAAATACTGTCCTTGTTTTTGTTTGTAGCAAAAACCATTAGTCCAAAAGGAGGTAGAAAGATGAATAAGTATGAACTTATGTTTATCATCGCGCAAGATGTTGCCGAAGAAAAAAGAGAAGAGCTTATCAACAAATTTAAGTCCTATGTTGAATCTCACGGCGGCAATATTGAAGGCGTTGAAAGAGTCGGTATGAAAAAGTTTGCTTATCCAATCAACTTCAAAAACGAAGGATATTATGTCATTTTCAATATGACTTTGAATCCAGAAGAAGTCGATGCAATGAACAAACTTATGACTATCACTGACGGTATCGTTCGTCAAATGTTTGTAAGAAAATAGGAGAAAAAATTATGAATAAAGTTATTTTGGTTGGTAATCTCACAAGAGACCCTGAACTTTCAACAACAAACAGTGGAGTTTCTGTTTGTCGTTTCTCGCTTGCAGTGACAAGAAGATTTCAAAACGCGGAAGGCGAAAGAGATGCAGATTTCATCAACATTGTCGTTTGGAGAAATCTCGCCGAAATTTGCCATAAATTTTTGAAAAAGGGCTCAAAATGCGCTGTTGTTGGTCGCCTTCAAACTTCAAGTTATGAAGCACAAGACGGTTCAAGACGCTACACGACTGATGTCGTTGCTGATGATGTGGAATTTATTAGCACAAATCGTCAAAACTCTGATGACGGAGATTTTACTCCTTCTCAAAGTGAACCAAAACCACAACAAAAGCAAACCGCTGAACTTGAAGAAATTGACGACGACAGTCTTCCATTCTAAGTCACAATGTGACCCGTTCGCATTTGGGCGGTTGTTTTGCCTTTATGCCTGACTTAATTTATTAAATTTAAAAAACATCCACTTTTTTGGTGGTGCAAAAGGAGTTAAATATGAGCGAAGTTAAAACCGAAGAAAAGGTTCAAAAGAAATATCGTAAGCAATCGAAAAAGAAAGTTTGCGCTTTTTGTGTTGCTGGTGAAAAAACAATTGATTATAAAGATGTTGCAAAAATAAGAAAATATGTCACAGAAAAGGGCAAAATTTTGCCAAGACGCCAAACAGGTGTTTGTTCTCATCATCAAAGAGAACTTGCAAACGCTATTAAAAGAGCAAGAAATATGGCATTGCTTCCATATCTTGGTGACTAAAAGGAGAAAGAAAAATGAAAGAAAGCATTCATCCAAACTATCACGAAGTGACCGTTGTTTGTGCTTGCGGAAACACTTTCAAAACTGGTTCTTGTGTTAAAGGTGACACTATCAAAATTGATATCTGCAACAAATGTCACCCATTCTTCACCGGTAAGAAAAAGGTTGTTGATGCAAGTGGTAATGTTGAAAAATTCAACAAAAAATATAACCGCGGTTAAGATAAAACTTATAAAAAAACAAGAGCGATTTGTTCTTGTTTTTTTTATTTTTAAAGATGCCTATTGACTTTTTCGGTATTTTATGTTAAATTATAATTATGAAAAAAGAGTTTGAATTGAAAAACAACAAAGTTATTTACCTTTCTTTTACGTCAGGGAAAAATTTTTATGCACTGACGGCGTTCAATAGGATTGGCGAAATTGTTGGCCATTGCATTTTTAAAATTTTTACTCAAACCAGCAAAAAAATATATAGCACCGCCAAGAATAAATATGTCTATTTTGCAATTAACAAAAATACACTTTGCAATGAAACTTCTTGTCACATTATTAAAGATAAAAGAGCAAAAAATTCTTACTGCGAATTGCTGGATATAAAAATCTTTGACCAAAACTATTTCAACGTAGGGCTTGGAAAAGCAATGCTTTCAACAATGGAAGATTTTTGCAAAAAGCAAAATTGCCAAAGAATTTATGGTATATTCCATCCTAACAGCGAATCTTGGTATGGGGCGAGAAAATTTTACGCCAGAAATGGCTATTCTTTCGAAAATAATGGCGGTTTGATTTATCTTAAAAAAGAATTAGTTTTAGGTAAAGAGAAAAAATAAAGAAGGAAATTTCCTTCTTTTTTTAAATTTGTTTATGGTGTCATATAAAGATAATTTGTCATATCAAACTCAAAATTGTCTTTTATGGTGTTCTTTGCAATCTCATCAACATTAATATACTCTTTAAGCCAATTTGGAAAGTTTGGTTCCAGAATTTGAAAATATTTGGCAATTTGCCTTGCAGTTTTTATACTCTCTATAAAAAACTTTTATTTTATCAGATTTAGTTACCGTCTTTCAACATACAACAATTTTTGTACTTTTTGCCGCTTCCGCAAGGGCAAGGGTCGTTTCTGCCAATTTTTCGCGCCGTGTTTACGACGGTTTTTTGAATTTTTCTTTCTTGTGGTTTTTCTTCTGGTTCATATTTTTTAGCCACGGTGTTTTTTGAGTTGCTTTGTTCATTCGCCGGAGCAACGCGTCTTATCTCGATGTTAGTGTTGAGAAGAAGCAAGCAAGTCGACTCTTTTATTCTTTCAATCATATTATCGAACATATCGAAGCCGTCTTTTTTATATGCAAGAATTGGGTCTTGATTACCAAAACCGCGCGTCATAATCTCTGTTTTCATCGTTTGCATATCGTCAATGTGGTTCATCCAGTTGCTATCTACCACTTTCAAAAGCACAACTTTTTCAATTTCTTCAAAGTTAATGCCGAGTTTACCCGCTTCCAGCATACGATTTTGATATCTGGAATTGGCAAGTTCCACAACTTTTTCGTGAAAATCGTCAATATCAAACCCTTCGCACATTTCTTCGGTGATAAGATTTTTTCCACGCTCTAAAATTCCGTTTTCCAGTTCTTTGTTTATTTTGGAATAATCCCAGTCAAAATATGGTTTTTCCGGGTCGACACAACGATTGACAAATTTGGCAACGACGGAAGGTAACATATTTATAACCTGATCGTGCACACTCTCTCCATCCAAAACACTGTTGCGCTGCTTATAGACAATTTCTCTTTGAGCGTTCAACACATCGTCAAATTGAAGGACAGTTTTTCTCATTGCAAAGTTCTGCATTTCAATCTTTTTCTGTGCCGTTTCAATTTGTTTGGACAAAATTTTAAGTTGAATTGGAGTGTCTTCTTCAAGTCTAAAGAATGTGGCTATTCTTTTGAATTTTTCACCAGCAAAACGCCTTATTAAATCATCTTCAAACGAAATAAAGAAAACGCTGGAGCCTGGGTCACCTTGACGCGAAGCACGACCGCGCAACTGGTTGTCAATACGCCTTGACTCGTGACGCTCAGTGCCAATAATATGCAAACCGCCCGCCTGACGCACTTCTTCTTTTTCGGCGTCGGTAATTTTTTTGAATTCTTTAAAGAGTTCAACATATTTTTCTCTTGCCTTGTTAAGTTCCGCGTCGTCAACTGTATTGAAAGCAGTGGCATATGAAATTTGTTCGTCGGTAAAGTTTTCGTCCTTCATCTTCTTTTTTGCCATAAATTCAGGGTTGCCACCAAGCAAAATATCCGTACCACGCCCCGCCATATTTGTGGCAATGGTAACCGCCCCCTTTCGCCCTGCCTGTGCAACAATCTGACTTTCCATTTCGTTGTTTTTAGCGTTCAAAACAGTATGTTTGATTTTTGCTTCTTTAAGAGCTTTGGAAAGGAGTTCACTCTTTTCAATCGTAATTGTTCCGATAAGGATAGGTTGCCCTGTTGCATATCTTCTCTTAACTTCTTCGACAATCGCCCTTATCTTACCTTTTTCAGTGGAAAAAATAATATCTGGCTCATCTTGGCGGATATTCGGCAAGTTTGACGGAATGGAAACAACATCAAGTTTATATATCGCTTTAAACTCACCTTCTTCCGTTTTCGCCGTTCCTGTCATACCAGAAAGTTTGCGATAGAGTCTAAAAAAGTTTTGGAAAGTGATTGTGGCAAGAGTTTTGTTCTCGTCTTTAATTTCCACACCTTCTTTCGCTTCGATTGCTTGGTGAAGCCCGTCGCTATATCTTCTACCCGGCATCAAACGCCCGGTAAATTCATCGACGATGATAACTTCACCGTCTTTGACGATGTAGTTTTCATCCTTAAACATCACAAAATTCGCTTTCAACGCGTTGTTTATGTGGTGATTGAGTTCCAAATTATCAATATCCGAAAGGTTGTCGAGTTTGAAATATCTTTCCGCCTTTTCCACACCGCTTTCGGTTAAGTTGAGTTGTTTGGTTTTTTCGTCCTTCTCATAGTCTTCCGCCTTTAAGGTTTTGGCAAACTTTTGCGCGGCAATATATTTTTCACTCGACTTCATTCCAAGCCCAGAAATAATAAGCGGGGTTCTCGCTTCGTCAATCAAAATGGAGTCTACTTCATCGACAATCGCGAAAGCATAACCGCGTTGCATTCTATATTTTTTGTTGGTGGCCATATTGTCGCGAAGATAGTCGAATCCAAGTTCGTTGTTGGTGCAGTAAGTAATGTCGCAATTATACGCCTGACGTTTTTCATCTTCTTTCATTCCCGAAACCGAAACGCCGACGGTCATCCCAAGGAAGCGATAAACTTTTCCCATCCATTCCGCGTCACGCTTGGCAAGGTATTCGTTGACAGTGACAATATGCACACCTTCGCCCGTCAAAGCATTGAGATACGCTGGCAAAGTGGCAACCAAAGTTTTACCTTCACCTGTGCCCATTTCTGCGATACGCCCTTGGTGGAGCGCAATTCCACCCAGAATTTGAACATAGAAATGGCGCATATTCAAAACTCTGTCAGCGGCTTCACGCATAACAGCATAAGCATCCGGCAAAAGACTCATCAAACTTTCGCCGTTTTGATATCTTTCCTTAAAAATTTGCGTGCAGTTTTTAAGTTCTTCATCGGAATAAGCACGATATTTATCTTCCAAATCCACAACTTTGTCGGCAATTTTTTTAAGTTTTCGCACTTGAGATTTGTTTTCACTTCCAAAAAGCATTTTTATCATCCCCTAATTACATAATTTACATCTATTTTAACAAAAATAACAGAAAAACACAAGTTTTTTGCCAAGAATTAGGAAGATATGAAAAAATTAAAGTTTGGTTGGCAATTTTTATCACAAAATTTGACAATAAAAGACAAATATGGTATAATAAATTGTAACAAAAAATAAAGAGAAAAGGAGTCTGAAAATGTCTGAAAATGAAGATAAAAAATTAGATTTTAAAGAAGTTCCAAATTGGCAATTTATTTTTTCCAACTTTTCCAGCGAATCCTATATCTATAAGAAGCAAAAAGATGAAACGATAAACACGACAACTATCAATATTCCTGGCGCTACCGATGAACTCCTTCAAGATTATTGTTCGCGTTATGTTAAAGATGAAAATATCATTAACGATATCAAAAATAGGTATAGAGATTTAACAAAATATGACGACGAAGACAAGGATATTATTGAATCTTTGCGTAATATTCCGGAAGGCAACGAACTTTCTGACGACGAAATTTCTCAAATTGTCAACTGCGAAGCAAAATATTTTCCTGAAACTTTTGTTCGAAATATTAAAAAGATTTTGAAGAACGACGGTATTGAAACCAAAGAGATTATTTTGAAAACCGGAAACTTTCGCTCAACACAAACAACACAAAAAGCAGAAAAATTTAAGTTGGATGATGGGTCAATTGTTGGCATAAGTCAAATGATAAACCTTGGCAAAGATGAAAATGGTGTGGTGCGTAAACAAACTGTTATTGCCACACATAGTTCAAAAAAAACAACCGACCTTATCTCAATCATTAAAAACAACAAAGTTGTGGCATCTTTTCAAGCAACTGACGACCAAAAAATGAAATTGGTTTTCAAAGACGATGAAGTAAAAAAGAATTTTGTGAATTTCTTTGAACAAAACAACATTGAACCACCTTTAAAAATGGAAGATGATGGCATTGTTTTTGATAATGTTTCGCTTGATAACCGTCTTGATTTACGCGTTGGCGGAGCAAATTCGCAAATTGGGATTCTTTTCTCCGCTTTCGGTCTTCAAATTGCTGATAAAGATAAGCATAGCGCTATCTATCGAAACGCTCCAGACTCACCTTTCAACATTGCCGTGAGTGATAAATTTATCAATATGGCGCTTGCTGGCGAAAATGGATGCTCGGTTGATCAAAAATTTAATCCTGCACTCAAAACATTGCTTGTTGGACAAATTGCACTTGCCACAAAAAATCGTAGCGGAAAAAAGCGTGTGGATTTAACTTTTGGTGAATCGAAAACGAATATTGATACGGAAACGGGAGAAGCCGAAGTTTCTGGCGAAACAGAACTCGCCCAATCGGCAAAATATAAATTGACAGCGATTATCCCTGATGTTATATCCACAGACAAAAACGGTAACCTTAAATCTAAAAAAGATGGTAGTTTTACACTCAAAAAACCGCAAGTTGAATTGAGATTTTTGGAAAAAGACAATAAGGATATGTTCCTTTATTGCTCACCTTCCATTCCTGACGCACTTGACTCAACCAAAACAAGAAATCTTGGCACTGATTTTTATAAGGTTTTGGATATGGAAATTTACAATCCTGACAGTGAAAAAGAAAACTACAAAATCGACAATATGCCAAACAATAAGGAATGCGACTACTTGCGTTTAATGATTCAAGACCCGAAAGATACAACAAAAGCTTATGCTATCGTTTATCCAATTCCAAAAACAAACGAGAAAACCGAACTTTCGAATGCTGAACTTTCGAATTTTGTGAAGGAATTTAATGAAAAACCATACACAAATGCCAAAGATTCACCAACACAAAACTTGCGAAATAATCAACTTTCTAGCAACGAAAAGATTGCCCTTGCAACAACCTATGCAGAAAACGAAGTGGCAGAATTTAGAAAAACCAAACAAAATGTGGTTGGTGAAGTGAGCGAGAGCGGCGAAATGAATGTTGTTGTTTTGAATAATCAAACAGTTAACAAAATCAATGATTATTACAATGTCAACATCGACACGAAAAGCGGTATTGTTATTGTCGGCGATACCGACGAAACCGTACGCGAGCAAGACGATAGTGTCGCCCCTGTGAATCCTGACGGTGTGAATCCGGACTCTCCTGCAGGTAATAACGACGAACATAATTCAAATTTGGAAAAACCAAAAGAACCAACAGAAACTGCCGAAGGACCTTTTAGAAAACAAAGTCTTTGGGTTGGTATTGGATTTGCACTTGCCATTCTTTCTGTGTTTATGCCATTCTTGCTACCACTATCCTACATTTCACTCGGCGTGGCAATCACAAAACCGTGGGAATGGCCAGCAAAATTGCAACAACGCGACTATCAACGATATCAAGATTCAATGGCTAAACATTTTGAAAGAAAAATGGAAAATGAAAATACTCGAGAAATATTAAATAATCTTTCAGAATCTCTCGATAATGAAGATGCAGCCCTAGAAGATAGAAAACAAGAAGTGGAACAGGCGCTTGCGATTTTAAATGGCGAAACTGGAGAAGTTCTTCCTACATACGAATATGATATAATTAGAGATCAATTATCAAAAGCTGAAAATGAACTTAAAGATATTAACGCGGAAATCGAAAAACAAGAAGAAACTCTTAAAGAAAATATGGATTCCCATCTTCAAAAAATAAAACAAAAAGAGAGTCTAAATAAAGAGATTGAAAATGCCAAAATGGAACTTGACGCACTTGATAAAACTGCTCCTGATTATGCAGAAAAAAAAGAAGCGCTTGAAAAAGGAATTTCAGAAATGGAATCTTTAGTCAAAATTTGCGATGAAACGATTGCTATTTGTAAGGAACTTGACGTCTTATACGAAAAAGAACTTGCCGACCTTAAATCACAAAAAGTCGAAAAGGAAAATAAAGTGGCAGAAAAGCGCATTCCAATTTTGGTTAGTGTTTTTAGCGAAAAAGTTAAAAATGAACAATTAGGTCTTGGATATGCTGACCAAGTTCGCGGGTTTTTGAAAGAAGAATTGCAGGCAATTGATGAAAGACGTGAAAATATTGACAAACTTAAACAAAACATCTCCGATTCTATAACAATTATGGAAGGCAATTACACTACGATGAAGAAGAAAGATTTGAAAAACATCGAAAAAGGCACTAGTGATCAAATAACCCCTGAAGCGACATTAGATGTTGCTCAACAAACTATCGACAAAATAAGAGTCACTCCTGAATTCAATCGTTATGCTCAAGATGTCTTAACAAGAGCCACCAAAAACGGTGACATTAACGAAATAGAAACAGAAATCGGTGAAAACCGCAAGCAATTCCTTGATAATTTGAGTGATGATGATAAAAATCTTGTGGAAAATCTCTATAAGGGTAACAAATCTACAACCGTAGATTTAGAAAATATGACGGAAGAGCAAAGAGCAGAATACGAGACAATAAATGCTGCAAGAGAACAATATAATGGATTGTCAGAAGACAAAAGAAGAGAGATTGACACATATTTGACAACTTATTCTTCATATGATACACTTAATCGATATGTGAAATCAAAATTTGAACCGAAATCCACTGACCGAACGCACGAATAAAGAAGGATTAAATATCCTTCTTTTTTTTAAATTTTAGATATTTTACTTTAAGTTAATTGTAAAAAATATCGAAATTTGTTATAATTGTGTTTGAAAATCTTGTTCTTATGGAGTTTTAATATGAAAATTGGCGTTATTGGTCTTCCAAACGTTGGAAAAAGTTCTCTTTTCAATGCTATCACAAATGCTGGAGCAGAAAGTTCCAACTATCCTTTTTGCACAATCGAGCCAAATATTGGTGTTGTAGAAGTGCCAGATGAAAGATTGGAAGTTTTAGGAAAAATGTATAACACATTGAAGATAACTCCGGCAGTTATTGAGTTTGTGGATATTGCCGGCCTTGTTGCTGGTGCCAGTCACGGCGAAGGACTTGGTAACAAATTTTTAAGCCATATTCGTGAAGTTGACGCCATTGTGCATGTTGTTCGTTGTTTTGATAATGAAAAAATTATCCACGTGAGCGGCAATATTGACCCAAAGCGCGATATTGAAACCATTGAAACCGAACTCGCTCTTGCTGACCTTGAACAAGTGGATAAATTTTTGGAAAAGAACACCAAACTTATTAAAACCACTGGCGACAAAAGCCTTTTAACTTCTGTCAATATGCTCACAAGAATTAAGAGTGTTCTAGAGCAAGGCGCACAAGCAAGAAGTCTATCTTTTAATGATGAAGAAAAGAAAATTCTCAAAAATTTCGCTTTACTCACCGCAAAACCGGTTATTTATGTGGCAAATATTAGCGAAAACGACTTGGCGCTAGAAACGAATAAATATGTCGAAATAGTCAAAGATTTTGCTCGAAAAGAAAACACTAAGGTTGTCGCTCTTTGCACAAAGATTGAAGAAGAAATTGCTTTACTCGAAAAAGAAGATAGACAAATGTTTAAGGACGAACTTGGTATCAAATCAAGCGGACTCGAAAAACTTGTAGTCGCAAGTTATGACCTGCTCGGTCTTATGAGTTATCTCACCGCTGGCGAAAAAGAAGTGCGTGCATGGACAATCACAAAAGGAACAAAAGCACCGCAAGCAGCAGGAAAAATCCACACCGACTTCGAAAAAGGATTTATCAAAGCGGAAGTTGTTTCCTATGATGACTTGGTGGAAGCCGGCTCCTTTCTTAAAGCAAAGGAAAAAGGAAAAGTTCGAATTGAAGGAAAAGAATATGTTATGCAGGACGGCGATGTTGTTCTTTTCCGATTTAATAACTAAAAAATATCAAAAAAAGGAATTTTATGAAAATTTACGACACTTTATATCCTCTTGCACTCGCTTTTCTCGGTGACGCCATTCACACGGCGTATGTCAGAGAGTTTGTTTTAACGCAAGAAAAAACCACAAAAATTGCCAATTATCACAACCTTTCAAAAAAGTTCTGCAACGCCAAACATCAAAAAGAAGTTTTGGAAAAAATTTTACCCGTTTTGAGTGACGATGAAAAGGAAATTGTTCGAAAGGCAAGAAACGCAAAAGCAAAGCATAAGGCAAAAAATTTTGACGAAGAAGAATACAAAAAAGCCACTGCTTTTGAAGCGCTCATTGGATATCTCTATCTATCCAAACAAAGCGAACGTTTAAATGAAATCTTAAAAATTTCAATAAGTTAAAAACACGCTGAAATTATATAAAAAACTTAAAAAATATAATTAAAAACAAAAATTTTTTGAAAAATAGTTAAAAAATCGATATTTTCTAATTAAAAAATATTTTAAATTAAATTATAAAAAAGGAAAAAGTATGAATCTGGAAGGAAAAAATCAAGTTATTGAAGGCATTAAAAATGGTACAACAATCAACAAACTCATTATCGACCGAAATTTTGAACACCGAAAGGATGATGTGGTAAGTCTAGCAAAAAAATACAAAATAAAAATGGAATTTTTGCCGCGAAAAGTTATGGACAAAATCGCCAAAACCGAACATCATCAAGGATATATCGCCGAAACTGTTGATTTCGAATATTCTTCGGTTGAAGATATTTTGCAGGTTTCAAAAGACAAGGGCACGGATGCTTTTGTTGTTCTGCTTGATGGCATTGAAGACCCTCATAATCTCGGCGCTATTATCCGCTCTTGCGAATGTGCTGGTGTTGACGGCATCATAATTCCAAAAATGCGCGCCTGCCAAGTTAACGAAACAGTGGTGCGTACAAGTGCCGGTGCAATTTCGAATATGAAAATCGCCCGTGTGGTTAATTTGAAGGACGCCATAAAGGATTTGAAAGACGCTGGACTTTGGATATATTCTGCAGAAATTGGCGGCGAAGATATCTACCAAACCAACTTAACCGGACCTGTCGGCATCGTTATCGGCTCAGAAAGTGAAGGCACAAAACCAAGCATAATTGCTCATTGTGACGGCGTCGTCACTCTCCCACTTTTCGGTTCTGTCAACTCGCTCAACGCAAGTGTCAGTGCTGGAATTGTGGTGTACGAAATTGTTCGACAAAGGCAATCAAAAATGCAATGAGCAATAAAACCTATGAAAAGTCCCAATGATGAAAGAGATACAAAAATTTATGAAAAACAAAAAAATGACGAAAAATAATGAAAAATCTTCAAAGAAAGCAAAATTTAGCGGTGTTTTTACAAAAATATCGTCTTTTATTGATAAATATCTCTTTCCCGACGATATAAAATGCATTTTCTGTGGTAGAGATATTCCGGACTTTTATAACAAACCATTTTGCGAAGACTGCGAAAATTTTATGGAGTTTAACAAAGGTAATCGCTGCAAAATTTGCGATATACCAATCAAAAACGAAACTGTCGTTTGTGATTTTTGTCAAAACAACAAACGCTTTTTCAAGAAGGCATATTGTCCGCTTATTTACAAAGATAAAATTCGTCAAACAATTTTGAATTACAAATTTAACAACAAGCGTTATCTGGCAAAAGGTTTCGCCGTTATTATGGCAAAATATTTGAAAGATTTACAAATCGACATCATTACCTTCGTGCCGATGACAAAAGTTAAACAAAAAGACCGCTCGTTTAATCAGTCGGAAAGGTTGGCAAATGAATTAGGTAAGATTTTAGATATTTCAGTGATACCAACTTTGGAAAAGATAAAGGAAACAGACGCACAAAAGACTTTGACTTTTCAAGAAAGAAGCGAAAATTTGAAAGATGCCTTCAGAGTGATAAACAAAGATGAAATCAAAGGCAAGCGCGTTTTGCTTGTTGATGATATTTTGACAACTTGCGCCACAGTGAACACTTGTAGTGAATATCTAGCAAAACACTGCACCATTTTCGTTACCACAATCGCAAGAAATTGTCTAATTTAATCCGCTCTCATATATTATTTTAAAAACAAAAAACAACCGAGAAAACTCGGTTGTTTTTGGTGATCTCGAGGGGATTCGAACCCCTGATACCGCCGTGAAAGGGCGGTGTCTTAACCACTTGACCACGAGACCAAAATGTCATTTGCTCCTAAAGTATAATATATTTTTCGTCGTGTTGTCAAGTGTTTTTTTAAAGTTAATAAAATTTTTAGTTTGAAAATTGAAAATTATCTCAATTTAGATATAATTTTGGGGACATTTTCATCAAATAAAATCGACAACTTCTCCGTCGCTGGACAAAAGTTTTGTGCCATCAACAATTTTTAGTGTGTAGGTCTGAGTGTTATCTTGCCAAGTAATTTTAAAAGGTATTTCCTTTGTTTCTTTTGTCACAAGTGGATAGATATTGAAAAAGTTTTGTTCTTGCCCGTCAATTTCAACAAACATATCCGTGAAAGTCACGCCGCCAATTTCCAAAACCGTCTTTCCTAAATCTTCCACTTCGTTCGGTGCTTGAATTTTGAGCCCAATTCGGTTACCCGCTTCTAAATTTTTGTTCAAGTCCTTTTCATAATATTGAATAAACTCACCTTCGCCGCCAATATATATTGAGCGCGAAACACTTTCATAAACAAAAGACAAACTCCCGCCTGTCATTTCATCATCACGCGTTATTATTGCACTTGCAATCTCGCTGCCACAACCACACAGCGTGAAAATTAAAAACAAAAACAAACAGCAAACAAAAACTTTCATACGCTTATTTTGTGAAATACGAAATTTTTTATTCTTTCTACAAAAATTATTATTAAGCAAAACTTTTGGCAAAACTCTTACTTTTTAAATTTTTTTATATAATCTTTTATTTTTTTATAATTTATCACATTTTTTTTATTTTTTTTTGAATTTTTAAGCTTTTTTTTATATTTTTTTATATTTTTTTTATATTTTTTATATTTTTTTTATTTTTGGGATATTTTTGTTTATTAAACTCCTTACGAATAAATTAAAAATATTTTTAGATTATTTACAAATTTATGTGGAAAAATTAAAATGAATATGCTAAAATAAGTTTATGAATGACGAAGAACTTGTTTTCCTTTCGCAAAATGGGAAGGAAAGCGCTGAAAACGAACTTTTGGAAAAATATAAAGACCTTGTGATGAAAATTTCACGCGGATATTTTATTATTGACGGCGAACTTGAAGACATTGTTCAA
Source organism: uncultured Lachnospiraceae bacterium (assembly GCA_964521165.1). Taxonomy (GTDB): domain Bacteria; phylum Bacillota; class Clostridia; order Christensenellales; family UBA1242; genus Caccovivens. The sequence goes on along the minus strand of CAZFRA010000002.1, from coordinate 1,445 downwards.
GAAGGTATGATTGGACTTTATAAGGCAATAAAAAATTATAATCCCGACAAAAACACCACCTTCAAAACTTTTGCGATAACTTGCATTAAGCACCAAATCCAGTCCGCCATTAAAAAAGCGAACACAAAAAAAAATCTTCCGCTTTCAAGTTCGGTTTCTTTGCAGAGTTTTAGTGAAAAAAATGAAGACGAAGATTTTCTGCCGATAAGTTTGATTTTCCAATCGTCACCAGCGGAAAAAATTATCGACAAGGAAAATTATCACGACCTTGTTGAAAGAATTCACCGAACACTTTCAAAAAAGGAGTTTGATGTTTTCAAATACTATCTCAAAGGATATACATACAAAGAAATTGCAGAAATTTTAAATTTAAAAGAAAAAAGTATCGACAACTCTTTGAGTCGAATCAAAAACAAACTTAAAGATTTGAGAAATTGAATTAAATTGCGTTATTATTTGACTTTTTAAATTTATCGCCTTAAAATTAAATATCAACTAGGAGAATTAAGTATGAGTTTAAAAGACATAGACATTGACAAAATTGTTCCTGAAAATGAATTGGAAGAAGAAATTATCGCCGACATCAAAGCAGGCAGAACAAAAGAAGTGCAAACCCGCTGCCCACCTGAACCGAGTGGATATTGGTATATCGGTCACGTCAAAGCGTGGACAATAAATTTTGAAACAGCGCAAAAATTTGGTGGCAAAACGATTTTGCGTATGGACGACTCAAATCCAGTCAAAGAAGAAGGTGAATTTGCCGATAGTTATCTTGACGATTTAAAGTGGTTAGGCTTTGAACCTGCGGCGTTTGTGTATGCCAGTGAAGCATATTTCGACGATATATACAAAATTGCAGAAAAAATGATAATGAATGGCGACGCTTATGTTTGCGACCTATCCGCCGAAGAAGTTTCTTCAACGCGTGGCACTTTGACGGAACCAGGAAAGGAAAGTCCTTATCGCAACCGAACGCCAGAAGAAAATTTGAAATTATTTAGAGAAATGCGTGCTGGAAAATATCCTGACGGAAGCAAAACCTTGCGTGCAAAAATTGATATGGCACACCCAAACATAAATATGCGTGACCCTGTTATGTATAAAATTGCCCGCCAACATCACTATCGTGTTGGTGATAAATGGTGTATTTGGCCACAATATGACTTCGTTCATCCAATGGAAGACTGCTTGGAAGGCACGACTTACAGTTTATGCGATAAGGGCTTCCAAGACCATAGACCAATTTATGAATGGTTTGTTGAACACGGCTGGGGCAAAAAATACGCACCAAAACAAAGAGAATTCAGTCGCATTGTCATCGAAAATGTTTTAACAGGAAAAAGGTATTTGAAAAGATTGGTGAATGAAGGTTATGTTAACGGCTGGGACGATCCAAGATTTCCAACTCTTGTGGCTTTAAGAAGACGTGGGTACACTGCAAAAGC
>CAZFRA010000001.1:51332-135707 GCA_964521165.1 uncultured Lachnospiraceae bacterium | reverse complement strand
CTTCATACAAGAATTTTGCTAACCACCACGGCGAAAGGCAAAGATAATAAGGAGTCCTACTAATTTTCATAAAAAATCCCAACTAAACAAAGGTGTTCAGTTGGGTACACGATGGCGGAGAGTGAGAGATTCGAACTCTCGCGGCCTTTTACAACCCTACTCCCTTAGCAGGGGAGCCTCTTCGACCTCTTGAGTAACTCTCCAAGTTTGCTTAAATATTTTACCATCTATTGTTATATTTGTCAAGTTTTATATAAAAATTTCAGAAAAAGAAAAAATATTTACATCTTACGTGATTAATATTAAAAAATACAAAATTTTACAATATTTTAAAAATATAGCATTTTACAAAATTTTAAAAAACAAAATTTAAAAAAAAGAAAAGTTAAAAATATTGTAAAATATTTTACAAAAATATAATTTTGAATATTCTAAAATAATTAGCAGTTTTATACAATGTAGCAGATTAAATTGGTGGATTCTTGGTTTTTTATAAAAACATAAAATAATAATAGTTTCTATAAATTACATTTTTGTTAATTATTTAAACTAATTTGTTATGTTTTAATAATTATATTTTAATAACAAATAAATATAGTATAAAATTTTATTAAAATGCTTTTCTGTGACAAAAAATTTTTTAATCAAAAAAAAGTAATTAGAATATAATAGCAAATTGAAACAAAAAAAGAGAAGGGATGACCCTTCTCTTAGATTGTATAGATTAAAATTCTTCAGTAAGAATTTCGAAATATGCTTGCGGGTGAAGACAAACTGGGCAGGTTTTTGGCGGTTCGTTTCCAACATATACATGTCCACAGTTTCTGCAAACCCAAACTTTTTTTTCGGTTTTCTTAAAAATTTTGTTTTCTTTAAGAAGTTCGGCGAGCTTATTAAATCTTTCTTCGTGGCGTTTTTCAATCTCTGCCACACCTTCAAATTTCTTTGCGATCACTTCGAAACCTTCTTCACGAGCTTCTTGTGCCATACGCTTATACATTTCTGTCCACTCTCCACGTTCACCGGCAGCGGCATCGATGAGATTCTCAAAAGTTTCTGGCACCTTACCATTATGTAATTCTTTAAACCACATTTTTGCGTGTTCTTTTTCATTGTCTGCTGTTTCGGTGAATATTGCAGCGATTTGCTCATATCCATCCTTTTTTGCTTGTGAAGCGTAGAATGTGTATTTGTTCCTTGCTTGGCTTTCACCAGCGAATGCTTCCATAAGATTTTTTTCAGTTTTTGTTCCTTTAAGTTCTTTCATTTTGTATACCTCCAATACACTCAAATTATATCATTGTGTCGAGTATAATGTCAAATAAAAACTTGGCATTTATAAACTTTTAGTACGGTTTTACGCCTGTTTTGCGACCTATTGTCTTATATAGATATAATTGTTTCACGTGAAACATTTCAGTAAAGGGTTTTGTTTAAATATACTTGTTTTTACCACGAATGTCCATATTAAATATATTCCTTAATATAATGATGGCGATGTTTGATAGACTTTCGGATGCTCTCGCGTATAGTTATATTATCTCATTGTTTGCGACAAAAATGTTTCACGTGAAACATTTTTGAGTAAATTTTATTATGTGTAAATTATTTTACGTAAAACAATTATATAATATTGAATCAGATAAGCTTTCGGAAATGCCATAAATATGTTAAAATTAAATCTGCAACTTATTTGTAGTGGCGATTTAAAGGATAATGTTAACTTTGTGATATAAAAACTTTCTTATTATAAATATGTTAACTATTTATATAACAAAAGTGAGCCACACTTCTATAATAAATTTGTTTGTTGACTGTAAATTGTTTTTATCAACTTCAGTAGATGCTATTTCCTAAATTACAAACTTAAAGCATAAGGTAAGAAAAATAAAAAATGTTTCACGTGAAACATTTTTTTGAATTATATTAATTACACTATATTTAGCTTCTTGTCTTTAAATTGTTTAAAACTGATATTGTTGAGTTTTATCTAAATTTACTAATTTTTGACTTATTGTTTATTTTGACGCCTATTGTAGTTCTGTAAATCAGCTAAAGTCATTTCCTTTTTATTTAAAAGATCCAAAAGTTCGGAAATACGGTCTAAATCGTCGCGAGTGTAATAGTCGATGTATATTCTTCCTTTATTATCATTGCCAACTGCAGTAACCTTTGTTGCGAAAGTTTTTTGCATTTGAATTATCAATTCTTTTAGTTCAAGCGACTGTTCTTGGTTAACAATTTGTTTTTTTGGTGAATTTTCCAAATTCTTTACTGCTTTTTCAAGGTCTCTAACACTTAGATTCTTTTGAACTGCTGCGGTTGCAAGTTTGATTTGATTATTCTTATCTTCGATTGTAACCAAACATCTTGCGTGCCCGGCTGATAACTTGCCGTCTTCAACCATTTTTAAAACATCTGGATAAAGTGATAAAAGCCTTAAAGTGTTAGCGATTGCTGGACGGCTCTTACCAATACGCTCAGCAACTGCATCTTGAGTCAAGTTGTATTCATCCATAAGCTCCTTGATTGCCCGTGCCGCTTCAACTGGATTTAAATCTTCTCTTTGAAGGTTTTCAATAATACTTATTTCTTTGATTTGCTTTTCTGTATATTTACGAATAACCGCTGGTACCGTTTTAAGTCCACAAATATTTGCAGCGCGCCATCTGCGTTCGCCGGCAATAATCATATATGTTTCGTCGCCTAAATCGTTGACAACAATTGGCTGAACAATACCGTGGGTTTTAATAGATGATGCTAACTCATTCAAAGCGTCCGCATCAAAATTTTTACGCGGTTGATTTGGATTTGGTTTAATTTTGTTTATATCAATTTCTTTAATTCCAGCTTGATTGCCGGCTGTGGATTTAGTTATTTTTGTATAACTATCATCATTTGTAAAACTTCCGAATAGCGCTTCTAAACCTTTTCCCAATCCGTGTTTATTGTTATTCATTTACTTATCCTCCGAAAACTTTATTTTTCTAACTTTGGAAATTTTTTTGTAAGGTGTTCCACTTCTTTTTAAAATTTCCTCCGCTAAACTCAAATACGCTGCGGCACCTTTTGATGCGTTGTCGTATAGCGCCACTGGTAACCCGTGGCTTGGTGCTTCTGCTAGTCGAACATTACGCGGTATTGTTGTGATATATACTTTCTTGCCGAAAAATTTGATAATTTCGCTGCTGACTTGGTTAGTCAGATTATAGCGTTTTTCCTTCATTGTCATAACAACACCTTCAATATCAATTTCTGGATTTAAGTGGATTTTGATAAGTTTTATTGTGTTCATAAGTTGTGCCAAACCTTCCAGAGCAAAAAATTCGCATTGAATTGGAATGATAACACTGTTTGCCGCGGTTAGAGCATTGACAGTTATGAGACCAAGTGACGGCGGGCAGTCAATTAAAATAAAATCATAAGCGTCTTTTATCTCGTATAAGAGATTTTTTAGAACCTTTTCGCGCTGTGGAACTTGCACAAGTTCAACTTCCACGCCGGCAAGGTCGACTGTGGATGGAATTATATATAAATTCTCCACAATTGTTGGAAGAATAACTTCATCAAACGAGTTTTCTCCATCAATTAAGTCGTAAATTGTTTTTAAATCTTTGGTTTTTTGAATGCCGACACCACTTGTGGCATTACCTTGTGGGTCAAGGTCAACGATGAGAATTTTTTTGTCCATCATTGCCATATATGTTGCAACATTTATGCAAGTTGTGGTTTTTCCAACGCCACCTTTTTGGTTAGCGAAAGCAATAATTTTTCCCATAGAACCATCCTTTCACAACAATTATACATAAATTTTTTAAAAAAATAAAGAAAAATCAATAGAATTTTACGATTTTTCTCAATTTTTTTACATTTTTTATTAATTTCTAATAATTTTTATTAATTTTTGCCAAATTTTGCTAATTTTTTACTTATTATAACGGTTGAGTTTTTGGTTTGTTTTTATCGCGTGGATATTTTGGTGGAGTTGATGAAACTTTTTTTACAATCAAAATATTGCGTTCCATTTCAAATTCATCAATATTAAATTTGAGCGTTTTATCCACTTTTCCACCTAAAATTTCCAAAGCATTTTGAGAAATTTGCAATTCTTCTGGCAATTTTTGCGATTTATATATCAAACATTCACCGCCAACTTTGACTAATGGCAAGAGATATTCCAAAAGCGTGTTGAGTGGAGCAACTGCACGTGCAACTGCATAGTCGAATTTTTCACGGTTTAACTTTGCGAAATCTTCGGCGCGAGAATGAATTGCGGAAATGTTTGAAAGGTCTAGTAATTCGATTATTTGATTTAAAAAGTTTATCCGTTTATTCAAACTGTCGACAAGAGTAATTTTCAAGTCAGGGCGCAAAATTTTGAGTGGAATGGCAGGAAAACCTGCGCCACTTCCAACATCGACAATTTTGGTGTTTTCTTTTATTAAATTTACCGGCAAAATACTATCTAAAAAATGTTTAAAAAATACTTCGGTTTTATCAATAATTGCTGTTAAATTGAATTTTTTATTTTCTTCAATTAAAAAATTATAATATTTTTCGAATTTTTCTGCTTGTTTTTCGTCAATTTTTATGTTATATTTTTTAAAAATATCAATTATTTCCATAATTATTTTCCTTTTTTTGATAATTTTTTAATAATTATTGATAAAATTGAAATATCAGCGGGTGACACTCCGGAGATGCGTGACGCTTGTGCAATTGTTAGTGGTTTAATTTTTTCAAGTTTTTCTACTGCTTCTTTTCTCAAACCTTTTATGTTTTCATAACTAAAATCGCTTGGTATCGCAAGTTTTTCGTTTACCAACATTTTTTGAATATCTTCTTCTTGCTGTTTTAAATATCCTTCATATTTAATTTTAATATTAACTTTTTCCAGTAAATTATAGTCACAACTTTTAAAAAGATTAAATTCTTTTTCAATGTCAAAAATATCAATATTTACGCGTTTTAAAATGTCTTTAAATTTTAAACTTTCTTTCGGCGGATTTTCGTTGTGTTTTTCAAAGAATTTTATTAATTTTTCATCAATTTTTACTTTATTTTCCAATATTTTTTCAATTTTTTGCATTTTTTCTTGTTTTTCTTGGAATTTTTTGTATCTTTCATCACTAACAAGCCCAACTTTTTTGCCAATTTCTGTTAAACGGACATCAGCATTATCTTGTCGCAACCATAAGCGATATTCTGCTCTTGATGTCATCATTCGATATGGCTCATTTGTTCCTTTTGTGACTATATCGTCAATAAGGACACCAATATAGGCGTCACTTCGTTTAAGCACCAGTTGTTCTTTTCCTTTCAAAAATAAGTTGGCATTTATTCCAGCCACAATTCCTTGTGCGCCGGCTTCTTCGTAGCCACTCGTTCCGTTTATTTGCCCAGCAAAGAAAAGCCCTTTGATAGTTTTAAGTTCCAAAGTTGGATTGAGTTGTGTTGGTAGAATGCAATCATATTCAATCGCATATGCATCTCGCATAATTTCGGCATTTTGGAGTCCTATAACACTTTGCACCATAACTTTTTGGATATCTGCCGGCATAGATGTGCTGAATCCTTGGAGATATAGTTCTTTCGTTTCTGCTGATTCAGGTTCTAAAAAAAGTTGATGTCGTTCTTTATCCGCAAACCTAACAATTTTTGTTTCGATAGATGGACAATAACGCGGACCAACTCCGACAATTTCGCCGGATATTGCAGGTGCTTTATCCAAATTCGCCCGAATTATTTCGTGTGTTTTTGGCGTGGTATAAGTTAAATAGCACACCGTTTTGTTTTCAATCGGTCTTTCAGTCATATACGAGAAAGTGGAAATATCGTCATCGCCGTATTGCACTTCCATTTGAGAATAATCCACACTTCTTGAATGCAATCTTACAGGCGTGCCGGTTTTAAAGCGGACAAGTTCAATACCGAGTTTTTTCAAACTTTCCGATAGTCCGTGGCTATTTTTAAAGCCATTTGGTCCCGTTTTTTCGCGTGTTTTGCCGATAATTATTTCACTTTCAAGATAAACACCAGTGGCAAGAATGACTGCTTTTGCGGAGTATTTTAGCCCCACACTTGTCGTGATAATCTTCTCGTCACCATCGATTTGGATATCCACAACTTCGCCTTGACGAAGAGATAAATATTCTTCACTTTCTAAAACTTTCTTCATTTCCGAGTGATATTTATTTTTATCCGCTTGTGCACGTAAACTTTGCACAGCTGGACCTTTTCCACGGTTTAGAATGCGTATTTGTAAGGCTGTTTTGTCAGCAATTATACCCATTTCACCGCCAAGCGCGTCAATTTCACTGACAAGTTGACCTTTTGCCGTTCCGCCGATTGATGGATTGCACGCCAAAAAACTTACTGCATCCAAACTTATGGTGAGCAGTAATGTTTTGTTTTTTGTTCTTGCAAGTGCAAGTGCCGCTTCGCAGCCTGCGTGTCCAGCGCCGATAACAATGGCGTCAAATTTTTCCATAATTTTCTCCAATCATTTACCTAAGCAAAATTTTGAAAAAATTAAGTCGATAATATCTTCATTTTCGGTGTTGCCGGTAATTTGTCCAAGTTTTGACCAAATTTTTTTCAAAAGCATCGCTAAAACGTCGAGCGAAGCATTTTGTGAGCTGAAAACTTCGTGGATTATTGTATCGCATTCTTCCAAAATTTTGATATGTCTTTCGTTTGTTAAAACAAGTGTGTCAGCGGATATTTCTTTGGATATAACTTCACTAACAATTTTATCTTTAAGTTCTTTTATGTTCTTTTCTTCCAACGCAGAAATTTCAATTTCGTTTTTTTTCTTTTCAAGTAGACGCGGTTTGTCGGTTTTGTTGATGACATTTATCACAATTTTGTCTTGCACCGACCGCTCGATTTCCTTGTCTTTTTTTGTTTCTTTTTGACTTCCATCGTGAATAAAAAGAAGAATGTCTGCTTTTTTCAATGAGTCTAAACTTTTTTGTATACCTAACTTTTCCACCGCGTCGTCGGTTTCTCGGATGCCAGCGGTGTCGATTAAGTTGATTTTTACACCGTTATGGAAAAAACTTTCCACAATGCTATCACGAGTGGTGCCTTCGATGTCGGTGACGATAGCGCGGTCTTCTCCAAGCAAACTGTTAAGAACACTGCTTTTGCCAACATTTGCTCTACCAACAAGTGCCACATTTATGCCGTTTTTGAGATATTTTCCACTTTTCGACACTTCCAAAATATTATCATTTTTTTCTTTTATTTCTTGCAATTTTTGGAAAATCTTCTCTTTAACAATTTCTTCATAGTCGTGTTCAGGATAATCCAAAGAAACTTCGATTTCAGCAAGCAGGTTTGTTAAAGCATCTTGTTCCGCCAAAATTTTTTCGGCGAGTTTGCCGTTCGTTATTTTCAGTGATGAGTTAAGTTCACCTTCTGTTTCGGCGTTTATTTCACCAATTATTGCTTCTGCCTTGTCCAGTGCAATTTTGCCATTCAAAAACGCTCTTTTGGAAAATTCGCCGGCTTCGGCAATGCGACAACCATTATTTATGCAAAGTTCCAGCACTTTTTGTGTCAATAAAATTCCGCCGTGTACCTGAAATTCCACCATATCTTCACCGGTATATGAGTTTGGCGCTTTGAAATATACCATTAAACACTCTTCAAAAGTGTCTTTTTCCACTTCCAGTTTTCCCAAATACATATATCTCGGTTTAATTTTTTCGGTTTTGAAATGAAAAAGTTTGAGAGCAATATTTAAACAATTTTTGCCACTCATTCTCACAATTGATATAGCTCCACGACCTAGTGGTGTGGAGATAGAAACGATTGTATCTTCCATAGCAAAGAGTATATCACGAAACCAAAAAAAATGCAACAAGAATTTATTCTTAAACCCTTTTGATAATTTTAACCTTCAAAAAAATTACTCAATTTTAAGAAAATATCAAAAAACTCATAGTGGTTTTTGATATGATTTTTCAATTTTTTTACATTTTTTTATTGCGGTAAAGTGGTGAGTGCTGCCCAAGTGTTTGGACCAACAATACCGTCCACAGTCAAACCGTTTTCTTCTTGAAATTCTTCGACGGCGGATAATGTTTTTGTACCAAAAATGCCGTCGATTGTGCCGACTGGAATAAGGTTACTTTCCAAAAGTGCTTGTGCAAACTTGACATACGCTCCGCGCGAACCTTCTTTAATTTGCGGATAAGGCGAGAGATTAAGTAAGGTTCGCCAGGTGTTTTCGCCGACCAAGCCGTCCACAGAAAGTGAATTGTTTTGCTGGAAATCACGCACAGCACTCAAAGTTAGCGAGCCGAATATGCCATCGACAGAAAGGTTATAATTATATTGATTTAAAATAAATTGCAACAAATAGACAAAATTTCCACTATCACCACTTCTTAAAAGTGGATAGTTTGCAAGGTTGTTGCGCGAAATATATTCCACACCCAAAAAGTCACACACGCCGTGACACGCTTCTTCGCCAACTTCGGTTTGAAAAATTGGATTTATCATAAGTTGTGCTTCGCGAAGATTGGTCATAAAACCTGCTTCAATGAGTGATGAAGTGCAGTTGACATTCGACAGCACGCCGACATCCAAAGTTTTAACACCTCTTCCGGTTTGTGTTGTGCCTTGGATAAGTTCATTATATAAATTTTCTGCAAGACGCCTACTTTCACTTGCTTGTGGATTTGTTGGTGAGTAATAAACTTCCACGCCGGAAGCACTGTTAAAAGTTTCGCCATATGCGTTATATGCAAAGGTAACCAGAAGGGTTAAGTTTTGCGCGTTTATTCTTGCCACGCGTTCGGGAATTGATACATCTTGAAGTTCCGGTTTGACATCATAAACCGAAAAATCTTGACGCATACACGCTTCAATAAATTTGTTTTTTGCCTGCCGATTAAATTCGTTTTCGTAAATTTGGCGGTTAAGTCCCGGTACTTCCGGAGTTCTTTTACCCGGAGTTGGCGGTTCAACGCCGTGTTCGTCGTTGGCACCAATCAAAAAATCTTCGTTTGCCATTTTCTCTCCTTTACATCAATTTGTATGAAAGAATTTGGCAAATTGTTACTATCTTCTCTCGCTTTACTGTGTGGAAAATTTTTTAAAGCAGGATTAACATATTTCTTCATAGCGCTCATCTCCGCCAATTTGTTCATAATTAAACTTACACATCAGCGTCTGTGCCGTCTTGCTGCTGTCAATAGCACCATATTTAAAAATAATTTTGCCATAAAAACCTATTTAAGACGTTTTAAACCACTCAAAAAATTTCAAAGAAATTTTAAAAATTTTTTTAATTATTTTGTTTTTAACTTGCTCATATTATATAATAACTATATGAATAAAAGCGGTGTTTGGAAAAGAATGGGAAAATATATTGTTTTGGCGGGCGTTATTCTCTTGCTTGGATTTTCGCTTTTTGGATGTAATTTTTCGGTTTCATCAACTTACACACCATACCGCGACTATAACTACGAAATCACAACCTACGATGTTAACATTGTTATTGATAAAGATAAAACGATGCATATTACCGAAAGTATTCAAGTGAAAATTCTTGGCGCCGACACCAACGGTATTTATCGTTACTTTCCAATTTCTCAATCATTGGGCATACCTAATGGTGAAGGTGGGAGAGATTATAAGAACTACGAAAACACTATTTCAAACTTCACCGTGACGAGTGGTTATCTTTTGAGTGAATACGAGAGCGATGGTTATCAATTTTATATGATTGCCTCCGAGAGTACTTTGCACAAAGATGATACCTACACTTTTGAGTTTAGTTACGATTTCTCTTCTGGTGACGACCGCGATACCACAAAAGATTTTTTGTATTATAACATTATTGGAACAGGCTGGAACACAACGATAGATCAAGTTAATTTCAGTATCACTTTTCCAAAAGAAGTGGATTTTTCGGATGTAATTTTCTATGCTGGCACTTACGGAGCTGACACCACTGGCACAGAGATTGAATGCTCAACAGTGATAAATGAAGACGGAACTTACACAATTTCTGGAAGTTATGGTCCGCTTGATTATGCTTCTGCACTCACAATTTATCTTGAATTGGAACAAGGTTATTTTACCGTTTCACGAAATTACACCTTTGATATAATTTTGTTAGTTTTGTTTGTGCTTTTCCTTGCCTTAACAATTTTTATGTTTATAAAAAATCGCCGAAAATCGCCAATTGTTGATGTGGTTGAATTCTCTGCACCGGAAAACTTGACACCGACGGAAGCAGGTTACATTTATGGTCGTTCTTTGAAAGGACGAGATATAAGTGCTCTTCTCGTTTACTGGGCGGACAAAGGATATGTTAAAATAGAAGAAAAAGAAAAGAATATCTATGTGCAAAAATTGAAGGATTTACCACCAAATGCCAAAGAGCACGAAAAACTTTTCTTTAATGCTGTGTTCAAGACCGATAAACCTGTTAACTGCTCTCGAATGAAATTTGACAACTCATTTATCGGCGAAAAAATTCAAAAATCTTTGAAAAAGGATGATGATAAATACTTCCATAAAAAATCAAACAGCTACTACTTACTTTGCGTACTAGCGTTTGTTGCTCTCACAATTTTGAGTTTTGTTCGTATCGACTTTGGAAGTTTTGATGTGTTCGCTTTTTTAGTTAAAACGGTGGCGGCAGTCATAATGTTTTTGGCGTATCTATGGCTGATGAAAATTGTTAAAAACAACAATAGTTCTACCAAAAAAAGCAAGTGGCTTTTATTGATTTTCCCCCTCATCTTGATTGGACTCGCGCAAACTTTGTTTATTCTATATGCTGAAGCGTATAACGACCCATTCTTCACACGATATATCTTTCCAGTGTTTGCACTTTTTCTCTTTTTTATCTATCCATTTTTGGAGCAATACACCGAATATGGTCGCAAGTGTTTAGGGAAACTCAACGGTTTAAGACAATATATTTTGGTGGCAGAAAAAGACCGTTTGGAAGCACTTGCAAACGAAAATCCTGAACTTTTTTACCACGTTTTACCTTATGCTTATGTGCTTGACGTTTCTGATGTTTATCTCAAGAAATTCTCCGAAGTGCCACTTCAAAATCCAAATTGGATGAAATTCAGTGACGGAATGAAAATATTTGCCATCTTAATGCTTCTCGACAAAAATTTGTTAGCCTTAACGCTGGTGCTTAATACCACAATTGTTCGACATTTCATTTCAACGACAGCACGCGCTGTTGGTGCACTCGGGATTATGCATATCGGTGGCGGTCGTGGCGGCTTCTCAGGCGGCGGTTCCGGCGGTGGCGGTGGTGGCCGTTTTTGATTAGAACTAAATTCGACGAAATCAATCTTTTGAAAAAGTTTAGATATTTTTAAGGAGGAATTATGAACACAAAAGCAAAAAAGGGGTTGAAGGTTGCCTGTTTATCCATACTTTTGATTATCCTTCTTCTTGTAACAATCGTTTTAGGGTATGTCGCTTATCTTTCGGCGAATTATTATCGCATAGCGGACTATACAACATTGGAGATAAACGACAACCAAGAGGACATACTTGAGTTGAATACGCAATATAGTGTTGCCACATATAATATTGGTTTTGGTGCTTATAATCGCGATTTTGACTTCTTTATGGATAGCGGTGTTATGGAAGACGGCACCGAAGTTTACGGCACGCGAGCAAAGGCGGAGAGTAAGGAAGTTGTTTTAGAAAACACCAACGGTGCCATTTCCATTATGCAAAGTTTGGACGTCGACTTTGCTTTCTTCCAAGAAGTTGACACCGCTTCCGATCGAAGTTATTTTGTAAATCAATACGAAATGATTCAAGAAGCGTTTGAAGGCTATTCGTCCACTTATGCTTCCAACTTCCATTCGGTGTATTTATTCTATCCTTTCAACGATCCAATCGGTTCAATACAATCGGGAATTGTTACGCTGTCGAAATACAAAATTGAAAGCAGTGTGCGCAGGTCTTTTCCAGTTGACGAAAGTTTTATTAACAAATTTTTCGATTTGGATAGATGTTTTGTTGTCAACAGACTTAACATTGAAGGAACTGACAAACAACTTGTTTTGATAAATTTGCATATGAGTGCTTATGACGAAGGTGGCGTTATCCGTGCACAGCAACTGGAAATGCTTTTCAATTTGATGTCGTATGAATATAATAACGGCAACTATGTTATTGCTGGTGGAGATTGGAATCACGATATTGCCGACAGTCTTACTGCTTTTGACAGTCAACAGCAAGTTCCTTCTTGGGTGCAACAAATAACTGAAGATGACCTTCCAGACAATTTTAAATTTGCGTCTTCGAAAGATAATCCAACTTGTCGCGCTGCTGAAATGCCATACACAAAGGGTGTGAACTACACAGTTGTTATTGACGGTTTTATCGTATCATCTAATGTTGATGTGGTATCAGTGGATAACATTGTCACAGTGGGCGAAGAAGATGTTGAATTTTTATATTCTGACCATAACGCTGTGAAGTTGGTCTTTTCTCTTATAGACTCAACAAGTGATGAGCCTGAGGAAAACGACATTCATAGCGTTGAAGAAGTTAAGAATGAAATTTCTCAAATTGTTGAAAGTTTGTATGTCGAAGATAAAAAGAATTTAATTTGATGAAAAATCTTTTTATTCCACCAATTTTGTGATATAATATATAGGATGATAATAAAAACTCTACAACTTAAAGATTTTCGTAATTATGAATCATTAAATGTTAATTTCAGTGAAAAAATCAATGTTTTCATAGGTAAAAACGCGCAAGGAAAAACAAATTTGCTGGAAAGTGTTTTTTATTGTTGCATAGGAAAAAGTTTTAAGTCAATTAAGGATAAAGATATTATTAAATGGAATTGTGATAACGGCTATATTGGACTTGTTGCCAAGCGTAAATTTCGTGAACTTAAAGTGGAAATAAAACTTTCCAAAAGCCATAAAAAAACGGTGATTATTGATTCTCTTCCTATTAAAAAAATTGGCGACCTGATTGGCGAGATAAATGTTGTTTTCTTTTCACCTAACGAACTCAAACTTGTTAAAGATAGTCCTGAAGAGCGTCGCAAATTTATGGATATTGATATTTCTCAAACCAACAAAAGATATTTTTATCTTCTCTCGCGCTATGATAAAATTTTGGCGAACCGCAATAAACTTTTGAAGAATAGCGATAATTTTGATTATGTCAAAGACACGATCGATATCTGGGATAGAGCGCTTGTTCAAACAGCAAAAAAGATTGCTTTTGAAAGAGCAAAATTTGTGGAAAATATCTCACCATACACCGAAAAGGCACAGTCCTATCTTTCAGGCGGCAAGGAAAAAATTGAACTTAAATATATTTCTGGTTGCGGTGTTGCATTGAACGAAAAGTTTGAAGAAAATATGGATAAACTCTTAAAGAAAAATCTTGAAAAAGATTTTCGCTTTGGCTATACCACAATTGGTGTGCACCGCGATGATATTGACATTTTCTTAAACGGCGTTGAAGTCAAAACTTTCGGCTCGCAAGGTCAACAACGCACGGTGGCGCTTTCTTTGAAACTCGCTGAACTTGAAAACATTAATGCAATCACAGGCGAATATCCAATTCTTATGCTCGACGATGTCTTCAGCGAATTGGACAGTGACCGTCAAAAGCGTCTTTTGAAGTTTGTCGATCGAACACAAACTTTTATAACTTGCACCGACGAGAAAAAAATTGCTGGCAAAATTTTTGAAATTGTTAATGGGCACCTTACATCTAAAACTTAATAAATTTTAATATTGAAAAAACAAAGTGAAAAGTTTATTAAAACTCTCTAATTTTCTAGAGAGTTTTTGTTAAATTTTTTGTGTTTTTAAGTGTTTGTTCTTATATACTATATAATTTCAATTTTTTCCTTATATTTTGGAACGATAACTTTAATTTCAGGATGTTTTTTAGCCATAACCTTCACAAATTTGTCGGTGTTGACTTTGCCGGTGACCGGCGGAAAAGCGTCGTCGAAGTGGTCCAAGATGATGACTTTTGGGTTAATTTTTTCGATAAGTGGCAAAGAATATTTAATCATATTTGTTCGACCTTGAAATGGCCAAATCAGAACATCAACCTTTTTTGGAAGTTTGGCTTTTTTGTCGACGCCGGCAGAACCAAAAAGAAGAATGGTTTTACCTTGCGTATTGATTTCGTAAGCATAAATTTCATTGCCCATAAGATAGTTGTGATGTATTTTAAAAAGTTTGTAGGCTTTATGTATTTGAAAGGTAAACAAAATTTTCATCACCGTGAGCAAAACAATTCCCAAATCGTTGGATATATGCTGACTTTTATGTGCTCTAATAGTGGCGTTTGGAGTTTCCAAAACGGTGTTTTTATAAAAAATTCGTACTCTGTTTTCCACATCCACACCTTGCGTTTCCAAACGGAGAAAGGTTATCGGTGTGCCGTATATGTTTGCGTTGGAGTTTTTTAAAATGAGTGGTATATCGTGAAGGTGGTCAAAATGTGAGTGGGTGTTAAAAAGATAATCTACTTGACAAAATTCTTTCAAGTCAGGACGTTCCAATTTTTTATTCAGCCTAAAAAATGGGTCGAACAACAATTTTTCACCGTTTATATCAATAAGAATTGTTGCCGTTCCATACCACACAATGTTAATCATAGCGCTTTTATTATAACAAATTTGAGAAAATAAAACAACATTTTGACAATTTTATTCAAAATTATCGCACGCTTTAAAGCAAAAGTGTGAAAAAGTCTACCTTCAAAAAGGTGATAAAATGAAAAAAGTTGCAAATTTTATTGACAACTTTAAAAAAAACGCTTATAATGAAAACATAAAAATGCGATGACGGAGAAAAGTAACATATTCCCTTGATTTTCAGAGAGATAAACCGTTTGGCTGAAAGTTTATCATCAAAAGTATGTGAAAGAACACTCAAGAGCAGTTTTTTCGAAAAATTTTTTTAGTAGGGAAAACCGGGATTGCCCGTTACAGCAAATTCGAGAGGCAGTTTAACTGCAAGTTAGGTGGCACCGCGAGTCATTCGTCCTAACACTGTTGACAAAAAGTCGAGTGTTAAGACGAGTGACTTTTTTGTTTATATAAAGAAAAAAGGAGAAAAATATGGAAGAGTATAAAAGAAGTGAACTTAAAAACAGTGAAGGTAAAGTGGAAGTTTGGGCGTGGATTGAAAAAGTCCGTGACCAAAAAAGTATGCAATTCGTTATTTTACGCGACAGAAGTGGAATGCTTCAAATGACAATTGAAAAGGCGGCTAAACCGGAAATTGCCGAAGTTGTTTCGCACTTTACGCAGGATTTCTATGTGAAAGTTAAAGGAACAATTGTGCCAAATGAATATGTTAAACTTGGCAAAAAGGAACTTATTCCAGACAGTTTGGAAGTGTTGTCGCAAGCAGATATTTCACCAATCGACGAAAAAAGTTCTATTGACCAACGCCTTGACTATCGTTGGATTGATTTGAGAGACCCGAAAAAGCGGTTGATTTTCGAAGCACAAACTGCTCTTACGCAGGGTATGAGAAATTATTGCATTGAAAATGGCTTTATTGAAGTGCATTGTCCAACAACAATCAAAAACGAAAGTGAAAGCGGTTCGGGTGTGTTTGAAGTTAAATATTTTGACAAAAAAGCATATCTTATCCAAAGTCCGCAATTCTATAAACAAATGGCAATTGCAGCTGGGTTTGAAAAAGTGTTTATTATCTCACCAATTTTCCGTGCAGAAAAATCCTTTACGCGTAAGCACGCCACCGAATTTTCTGGGTTTGATATTGAATTTGCCAATATTTCATCTGTTGAAGATGTGATGAAAATGGAAGAAGAACTTATCCACGCGGGGCTCAAAGAAGTGAGTGAAAAATACGGCGAGAAAATCAAAGAACTTTTAGGTGTTGATGTGGTTGTTCCAACTTTGCCTTTTCCAAGAATAACAATGAAGGAAGTATATAAAGTTTTAGAAGAAGAACTCGACTATCCGCTCGATGAAGGTGCTGACCTTGACACCGAAGCGGAAAACTTGCTTTCTGCTTATATGATGAAGAAAAACAATCACCAATTCTTCTTTGTTAAAGACTATCCTTCCGATGTTCGTCCATTCTATTCAATGCACAAAAAAGATGAACCGGAGTATAGTGAAACCTATGACTTATATTATAAGGATATTGAAATCACAAGTGGTGCAATGAGAGAACATCGACCAGATGTTTTGGCAAAACAAATTGCCAGCAAAGGAATTGACCCAAAGACAATGGAAGAAAACTATATCAATTTCTTTAAATATGGTTGTCCACCACACGGCGGTTTTGGTTTAGGACTTGACCGATTGACAATGATTATGCTTGATATTCCAACCATAAAAGAAGCAATGTTTGTCTTCCGTGGTCCAGATCGACTTAATCCATAATTTGAAAGAAACACAATAAATTTGTAAATATCAAAATAAATGCGAAAACTTCGCAAAAGGAGAGAAAAATGAGTAAAACAAAAATAACACTCGACGAAGTTAAAAGGCTTGCCAATTTGTCTGCGCTTGAATTTACAGATGAAGAACTTTCATCTTTCGTGCCAGAGTTTGAACAAATTTTGGAACTTGTCGACGAAGTAAAAAATTGCGATATTGGCTCTGCGCAATTAGAATACACATCTCACAAACTTGACGATTGTCGCGAAGATGTGGCAAAAGAAAGTTTATCGCAAGAAGAAATTTTATTAAATAGTTCAAAAACAAAAAAAGGCTCCTTCTGCGTGCCTAAAATGTTGGATTAAAGGAGGAGTTATGAAGATTGACGAATTATCACTTATTAGCCTTAAAGACGCGATTGCTGAACAAAAAATTTCTTCTGTTGAAGCAACCAAATTTTATATTGAACAATGTAAAAAACACGCAGACTTAAATGCTGTTTTGGAAATTTTTGATGATGCGCTTGAAAATGCGAAAATAATGGATGAAAAAATTAAAAAAGGTTTCAAAGGGAAACTCGCAGGTGTGCCAGTTATCATTAAGGACAACATATTATATAAAGGCAAAAAAGCGTGTTGCGGTTCAAGATTTTTGGAAAACTATGTCGCGCAATATAACTCCACCGTCGTGCAAAAAATGTTGGATGAAGGTGCTGTTATTTTTGCTCGGGCGAATATGGACGAATTTGCAATGGGTTCTTCGACCGAGACGTCATATTTTGGTATAACCAAAAATGCACTTGACCCAACGCGTGTGCCGGGCGGTTCCAGCGGTGGTTCTGCAAGTGCAGTTGGTGCCGGACTTACTCCTGTTGCTCTTGGAACAGACACAGGGGGTTCAATCAGACAGCCGAGTTCATATAACGGTGTGGTTGGAATTAAGCCAACTTATGGTAGAGTTTCCAGATACGGCATTATCGCTTTCGCAAGTTCAATTGAACAAGTTGGACCGATAACCAAAAATGTCAAAGACAACGCATATATGTTGGAAATTTTGGCGGGAAAAAGCGAGCACGACGAAACATCTTTAAACGAAAAAGTTCCAAACTATCTTTCCTTCATTAAAGGTGATATTAAAGGGCTTAGAGTTGGCGTTTTGAAAGAAGCAGAAGAAGCAGTTGCTGGACTCGAAGTGGAAGAGAGTTACAAAAACGCACTTAAATTTTTGAAAGATAACGGTGCCACACTTGTTTCCGTTTCCATTCCTAACTTCAAACTTTCTTTGCCGTGTTACTACATCATCGCCCCAGCGGAAGCGACCAGTAACCTTGGCAGGTTTGACGGCGTAAAATATTCTCGTCGAAGCCCAGATGCCAAGGATGTGGATGAAATATATTCTAAAAGCCGTTCGGAAGGTTTTGGAAAGGAAGTTAAACGAAGAATTATGCTCGGTAACTTTGTGCTGAGTTCTGGATATTTTGATGCGTATTACAACAAAGCGAAGAAACTTCAACAAAAACTTATAGCAGAAAGCAGAGAAGTGTTCAAAAAATGCGATGTTATTGTGATGCCAACCACAGCTGGCGAAGCATTTAAACTTGGCGAGAAAAGTGGCGATCCTGTGGCGATGTATAAAGAAGACTTATTTACCATTATAGCAAACATATTAGGTGTTCCAGCAATGTCCATACCTTTTGGCAAAGGAAAGAGCGGGTTGCCACTCGGGCTGCAAATTATTGCCGACAGTTTGAACGAAGGAGTGCTTTATAATGTTGCCGATTTCATTGAAAGTAAAGGAGAGGGTTATGCAAGAGTATGATGTTGTGATTGGACTTGAAGTCCACAGTGAACTTAAAACAAACGCCAAGGTTTTTTGCTCTTGCAAAAACCAATTTGGACAAGCACCGAACACGAATTGTTGTCCTGTTTGTGTCGGACTTCCGGGTGCTCTGCCGGTTTTAAACAAAAAAGCAGTCCAACTTGTTATTAAAGCAGGTTTGACAATGGATTGTGAAATAAATAATCTTGCTGTTTTTGAAAGAAAGAATTATTTTTATCCCGACCTTGCAAAAGCTTACCAAATCAGCCAACTTGTTAGACCAATTTGCATTGGTGGTCATATCGAACTTAAAAATAAAAAGGTTAGACTCAACCGTATTCACCTTGAAGAAGATGCCGGAAAACTTGTGCATAGCACCGCAGCAATCGGGACATTGATTGACTATAACCGCGGCGGTGTGCCACTTATGGAACTCGTAACCGAACCAGATATTTCCAGCGCGGATGAAGCAGTTGAATTTTTGACCAAACTTCGCCAACGCCTTATTTTTGCCGGCGTTGCTGAATGTAAAATGGAACAGGGTGGAATGCGTTGTGACGTGAATATATCTGTTAAGAAAAAAGGCTCAAATGTATTTGGCGAGAGAACAGAGATGAAAAATCTCAACTCTTTCAAAAGTGTTTATCGTGCTATTCAATATGAGTCCAAGCGACAAATTGAAGTGTTGGAAAACGGCGGAAAGATTGTTCAAGAAACACGAAAGTGGGACGACAATCACGGCAAAAGCGTTTCAATGCGTAAAAAGGAAACATCTTCGGACTATCGATATTTTCCAGACCCAGATATGTTAGCCGTGGAAATTTCCAAAGAAAATGTCGAAGAGATAAGAAAAACTCTGCCACCAATGCCGGAAGAATTGAAGGAAAGATATATCGGTGAGTATGGTTTAAGCGAATACGAAAGCGACATTTTAACCAAAGAAAAAGAACTTTCGGACTATTTCAACGAAACCATAAAAAATATCAACAATCCAAAAGAAGTGTCAAATTGGATTTTGACCGAAGTCTTGAACAAGGTTAAGGACGAAGACGGAGAAATTAAGATTTCACCAAAAGAACTTGCTGAACTCATCAAACTTGTTGAGAAAAAGACAGTGACACGAACAAACGCCAAAGAAATGCTTACACGTATTTGGGAGAATGGCGAAAAAATTGAAAATTTGGTTAAAGATTTTGGTGGAAATGTTGAAGATGATGAGTTAAAAACAATTGTGGAAAATATCATCAAAAACAATCCAAAAGCGGTGGATGATTATAAAACTTCACCAACACCTGAAAAGGTTTTCCGTTGGTTTATCGGGCAAGTGATGAAGGAAACTCGCGGGAAAGCAAACGCATCCAAAGCAGAAGAATATGTCAAAGAATTGTTGAAATAAGGTGTAATTTTTGATTTATTAAAAAAGTTTCCCAAAAATATGTCAGTAAAGTTTTTAGTTTTGAAATGTTTGGTAATAACGACAGTCACAGTTTGACCTATGTCAAAATGGATTCCTTGCAGGGATTTTACTTAATGCCAGAGTCCTTTTGTTGTTCATAACAAAAAAATTTGATCGGACAAAGGAGAATGTTTTTTTAATAATTATTTGCTTCAATAAGATTAAATAACTATAATAAAGTTATGTATATCTTATTGCAAATTTCAGTTGGAATAGGAATGATTATCGACTGGAATAGGAATGATTATCGACCTTTAACAAACTATGTACTTTGGTGTGGATATGACTTCACGATACGCGGTTATGTCAATATGTTAAGCGACATAACTTCTGCTACGCTTCTTTTAATTTCTTTATGTATGTATAACATCTCGCCAAAGATAAAAGAAAAGAGATATCTTGAAAATAACTATGACATCAAGAAGATAATTAAGATTTGTAAAACGATTTATAAAGAATTAAATTATAAATTAAAAAACTCTGCCAACCTGGTAGAGTTTTTTAACAAACACATATTCTATTTTTTAAATTTTAAGCCAGACCCCCACGCATCACCAACTCTTTTGGAAACTTCGTAATAGCCGTGTGTGTACGGGTCAAAGGCAATGGCGTTTACTTTTGTCATATCAATTTTATCGCCATTGAGAACATTCTCTTCTGCTGAAACATTGACAACTTTTCCAATTACGCCGACATCGTTTACTTCCACAAATTCGCACTCAATCGCGATTGGAAATTCGTTGACAATTGGCGCATCCACATTTTTGGATTTTGTGACAGAAAGTCCGGTTCTTTCAAATTTGTCTTTTGTGGTGTTGGCAGAATCAATGCCGAAGTAGTCTGCTTCCGCAACGTGTTTGGCATCGGCAATACTGACAGTGAAAGCCTTTCTCTTTTTGATGTTTTTAACCGTTTTGTGTGATAAGGATAGGTTTAAAATCAGGTGTGTTCTGTCAAGCATTGTTCCCCAAGCGGCGTTCATAACATCCACTGTTTCGTCATCATTATAGGTTGCAATCATCAGCACTGGCATAGGAAAGATTGCTTCTGTGGTTTTTACACTTTTTTTCATACTTCCCCCTTTTAACTATTATATTATAAACCAAAACCACTCCTTTTCAAAATGATTTAGCAAAAAATATTTGTATCTTAAAGCGCAGTAAAAAATTTCTCTTTATAATACTATTTTTCTCATTATTTTGGTTGACAAATAATTGAAAAAAGTATATTATCTAATAGTGTTAGATAATTTTAAAATTGGAGTGGAAAAATGAAAAGAACGGCAGAAGATTTATGTAACGAATTAATTTGTTGCGACCTGAAACAGCCTTATAAACTTTTTCAAGATGGGTTTGCGGGAATGTTTGTGGTTTTGAGATTTTTGCAAAAATCAGAAGGGGTGCTTGCGGGAGATATTTCAGACGCTCTTGGAATAACAACGGCAAGAACAGCGGTTGTTCTCAACACCTTACAGCGCAAAGGATATATCGAAAAAACCAAATTTTCACAAGATGCACGAAAGACCATTGTGAAAATCACAGAAAATGGTAAACATGCATTAGAGAAAAGGAAAGAGATAATTATTAATATGATAAACTCATTCATTTCAATTTTAGACAACAGCGAAGTTGAGACTCTTTATAACATAACAAAAAAGATTGTATTGGCGCAAGCACAAAAAGTTTAAAAAGACAAATTTAGACATAAAAAGTTAAAGTTTTAGACATAATTTATGTTAAAATATTGGGAGAAAAATATGTTAGAGTTAAAAGATATTGTTAAAGATTATGTTGTCGGAGATGGAAAAGTTCACGCATTAAAAAATGTGTCGCTTAAATTCCGCGAAAGTGAGTTTGTTTCCATTCTTGGACCTTCTGGATGTGGCAAAACCACGCTTTTAAACATCATTGGTGGACTTGATCACACCACCTCAGGTGATTTACTCATTGATAACATCAGCACGAAAAATTATAACGATAGAGATTGGGATACTTATCGCAATCATAGAGTTGGTTTCGTTTTTCAAAGTTATAATTTGATTCCGCACCAAACAATACTTGAAAATGTGGAACTTGCTTTAACCATTTCTGGTGTAAAAAAGGATGAGCGCGTAAAAAGAGCAAAGCAAGCGCTTGATAAAGTGGGGCTGAAAGACCAATACAACAAAAAGCCAAACCAACTTTCTGGTGGGCAATGTCAAAGGGTAGCAATTGCGCGGGCGTTGGTTAACAATCCTGAGATTTTGCTTGCTGATGAGCCAACAGGTGCACTTGATAGCGAAACAAGCGTGCAGATTATGGACTTAATCAAAGAGATTGCGCAAGAGTGTTTGGTTGTTATGGTCACACACAATCCGGATCTCGCTGAAAAATATTCCACTCGCATTATCAAACTTTTGGATGGCGAAGTGGTGTCGGACAGCAATCCATATATCAAAGCCGAAAAAACAAAAAAGAAGAGTAAGAAAAAGATAGACAAAAAATCCAAACTCTCTTTTTGGACGGCGTTTAAACTTTCGGCAAAAAATTTATATTCCAAATTCAAACGTACATTTATGGTTTGTCTTGCAGGTTCAATAGGTATTATCGGTGTGGCGACAGTTTTAGCAATTTCCAGCGGCGTTTCGGGTTACATCCAATCGATGCAAAACGATATGCTTTCAGGAAATCCAATTGTCATCAGTGAAGAAACCTACGATTTAAACGCACTCGTTTCTTCGTTTAGCACTTCCACTCAACAAGAGATATTAGAAAACGCGACGGAAGACGGTTATGTCAATGTGGACTATATCGTGGATTCTTTGGTTTCAATGGGGCTAGGGATAGAAAGTTTTGTATTACAAAACGACATCACGGAAGATTATGTCAACTATGTGCTCGCAATGCCTGAAGAATACTATTCCGAAATTATCACTTACTATAACCTAGACTTGTCCAACAATTTATACACCGACTTCCAGTTTGAAGGGCAAGAAGGGAAAAGCATCTCACTCTCAGCGGCCATTGAAATTTACTCGGCAATGCTCGCAAAGACGGAGTTTTCAAATTATGCACAATACATTTCCTATTTCACCGAATCGTTTATGCAGGCACCAGACAGCGAAGAATTTATTTTGTCACAATACGACATTGTTTCCGATGCATCGACCAGCAAAATTGCCACCGAAGCAGGTGAAATTATGATTGTTTTAAGCGATGACGGCGAACTTAGTGACCTTTTGCTTGCGCAACTTGGCTATTATTCACAAGAAGAATTTTTGAATATTGTCTATAAAGCAACTGGCGACATTGATAATTATGATGAATCGCTTGATAAAAACCAATTTAGTTATGATGAACTTTTAGGAAAAACATTTGTTTGGTATCCAAATGACACGGTGTTCACAGCAAACATGGTTGGTGATGAATATGTTTCTAACAATCCTTTCACATATTCTGCATATGCCAACGATAGTTGGGATACTGGAATTGAACTCAAAATCACTGCCGTTTTAAAACCGAAAGAAGACCTTTCTTATGGTGCGCTTGACAGTGGAATTTATTACACTTCGGCACTGGCAAAACAGATAATTGCGGCAAATATTGAATCAGAAATTGTGCAATATATGAATGAAAATAATAAGGAGAGTATTCAAAGTGTGGCAAATGGTGGTATTTATACTGGCATAACTTATTCCTATACCTACTCGTTAAACAGTCAAGAATATTCTGGCACAGGACTCGTCGGTAGTTCATCAAGTTCAATTTTAAGCTCAATAACGGGAGAAGATTCAGTGTCGATTTGCTCGATATCTCTTCGCGAACTTGGCGGCATTGAACTTCCAAATGAAATTGCCATTTATCCGACCGACTTTAACTATAAAGATATGGTGACAGCATATCTCGATGTTTGGAATTCTAACGAAGATATTGTGGTTAATGGTAAAATTATCACCGCCGAAGAGCGTAGCGAAGTGCAATACACCGACACTTTAGCGCTCGTTATCAGCATAATTAACGGAATGATTGAAATTGTCACAATCGCGCTGGTTGCCTTTTCGGCATTATCACTCGTTGTTTCCACTGTGATGATTGCCATAATCACCTATGTTTCGGTTATGGAAAGAGTGAAAGAAATTGGTGTCATTCTCTCGCTTGGTGGCAGAAAGAAGGATATTTCGAGTCTATTTATCGCCGAAACCTTTATTATCGGTGGAATATCGGGCTTGTTCGGTGTTGTGATAACTTACATTTTATCTGGTGTCATCAACCTTATCGTTGGCAATTTGGTTGGTATATACACAATTGCGTCCTTGCCAATTTTGTCGGCGGTTATAATGATTATTATCAGTATTGTTCTTACTTTGATTTCGGGGCTTATTCCAGCAAGTTTGGCGGCAAAGAAAGACCCAGTTGAAGCGTTGAGAAGTGAATAAATTTTTTTGAAGTTCGAAAGAATCTTTGACTTTATTTGTATTATTTTATATAATTCAAAAAGGGGGAAATATGAAACTTTTAATTTTAACCGTTTCAGCGGGGAATGGTCACAACTCAATGAGTCAAGCAATTGCCAAATATGTGCAAGAAGAATATAAGGATGCGGAAGTTAAAATTGTTGACTTGTTCAAAGATGGAGAACAAACCAAAAAGAAGAAAAAAGCAACTTGGATGGTAAACGATGGCTATTTCACGCTAGTTAAATATGCCATTTCCCTTGCCAATCATCAGTTTGAAAGGTTAAAAAGGCGAAATATTAACAAAAAAGCCAACACATTGCGCCGAACCTTTATCACGCCGGCGAGAAAGTATGTCGAAGAAGTGATGAACACTTTTGCGCCAGACGCCGTTTTTTGCGCGCACACCTTTGCGGGAATTTTAATGACTGATTTAAGGAATGAAGGAAACGAGAATGCCTTAAAAGCAAGAATTGTCACGGTGGTGTCCGACTTTGATGTTGCGCCATACACCGAACTTTTGACCAAGGTGGACTATGTCATTACACCAACTGACGACTTTGATGATGTTTTGATAGCAAAAGGGTTTGATATTTCGAAAAGGCGAAGTTATGGCATTCCAACGCAAACAAAATTCTCAAAACATATCGACAAAAAAGAAGCTTGTCGCGAACTCGGTATCAACGAAAACAAGAAAACTGTTATGATAATGAGTGGTGCAATCGGCTTTGGAAACATCGGCAAAACAATTTTGAACTTAAACAAATGCAAAACCGATTTTCAAATTGTTTGCGTTTGTGCTCGCAACACCAAACTTAAAACAAAACTTGAAAAGTGGAAAGAGCAAGGAAAGATAAAGAAGGATTTATATGCCTATGGTTTTATCTCAAATGTCGATGTCCTTATGTCTGCTTCGGATGTGTTGATTGGAAAAATTGGTGGACTTGCCATTGCAGAAGCATTTAACAAGAACCTACCAATAATTGCTTACAATAAATTGCCTTTCCAAGAGTACGATAATATGGTATTCTTGCGTGAGAGAAACGCGTGTGAATATATAACCAAAGGCAGCAAGACTTATAAAGTTGTGGATGAATTCTTCCAAAACGAAGAGAAAACAAAAAATATGCTCGAAAATATTCAAAAATTGCGTCGACCAAACGCCACGAAAGATATTGGTGATTTACTATATAACGGAAAAGGTGAATAAAATGGAATTAGTTTCAATAATTTTACCGGTTTATAATGCGGAAAAATATTTAGAAAAATGTGTTAACAGCATATTAAATCAAACTTATAAAAATTTTGAACTTTTAATTATCAACGATGGCTCAAAAGATAAAAGTTGGGAAATATGTCAAAAATTGGCGAAAAAAGATGAGCGTATTAAAATTTTCAATAAAGAAAATGGTGGTTGCTCAACAGCGAGAAATATGGGAATAGATAATGCAAAGGGTGAATTGTTGACATTTATCGACCCTGACGATTGTATGCTTTCTTATCACATTGAATGTTTAGTTAATGCCACAAAAAATGCTGATATGGGAATTGTTAATTTTTTAAGAACAAAACCAAAAGAAAAATACAAAGAAAAACCACTTGGAAGAATAAAATTGTGGAGAGGGGAATTTGTTGATAAAGATAAGTTAGTGAAGGGTGTGTTTGCGTTTCCTGAATATGGTGGCGGTGTTGTTTGGAACAAACTATTTAAAAAATCAATCATAAAAGAATTAAGATTTGACGAAAATTGTTATTATTTTGACGACTTAAATTTTCTCTTTAAATATATTATTCGTTGCAAAACTTTTTTCTACTTGCCGGCAAAATCGTATATGTATGTTGTTAATCCAAACAGCAATTCAGCAAAAAATTTATCACAAAGAAAACTCACTTGTTTATATGGTATGGATGAAATTGTTTCTTTTGCAGAAAAAACAGATAAAAAGTATGCTTCCTATGCAAAGGCTTGGCAGTTTTTGGTCAATATTGAAATGAGATATTTGATTCATATAAACAAATATAAAGATAGTGAAGTGCAAGAAAAGATAAACAAAACTCTGAAAGAAACATATCCAGAGTTTAGGAAAAACAAAAAGAATTTCCATTCATTTAGGAAGTTTGGTGGACTTGCTTACATACTTATGAAAATTTTTAAATATTAAGGAGTTATTGTGGAATTTGATTATTTAATTGTTGGAAGCGGTCTTTTCGGAGCGGTTTTTGCCCACGAAATGACAAAAAAAGGTAAAAAATGTCTTGTGATTGAGAAGCGCTCGCATCTTGGTGGAAATATTTATTGCGAAAATATTGAAGGGATAAATGTGCATAAATATGGTGCACATATTTTCCACACCAGCGACAAAAAGGTTTGGGATTATGTTAATCAATTTGTGGAATTTAACAACTATATCAATTCACCAATCGCAAACTATAAAAACGAACTATATAATATGCCGTTTAATATGAACACTTTTACACGCATATTTCCGGGTGTGATAACGCCGCAAGATGCCAAAAAAAGAATTGAAGACGAAATTAAAAAAGAAAACATCCAAGAACCGAAAAATTTGGAAGAGCAAGCCATTAAACTTGTGGGAAGAACAGTGTATGAAAAACTTGTTAAGGGCTACACAGAAAAACAGTGGGGGAGAGATTGCAAGGACTTGCCAAGTTTTATCATCAAAAGACTACCACTACGATTTATCTTTGATAACAACTATTTCAACGACCGCTATCAAGGAATTCCAATTGGCGGATACAATGTTTTAATTGAAAAATTGCTTGCGGAAGTGGAAGTGAGATTGAATACCGACTATTTTGATTTTATCAAAATCACAAAAGATAAATTTAAGAAAATTCTTTTTACCGGCGCAATTGACCAGTTTTACGACTTCAAGTTTGGTGCATTGGAATATCGAAGCGTCTATTTTGAAAATGAAATTTTAGATACAGACAATTTCCAAGGCAATGCCGTTGTTAACTATACCGACCGTGAAACTCCGTGGACGAGAATTATTGAACACAAACATTTCGAGTTTGGTAAGCAACCAAAAACTGTGATATCCAAAGAATATTCGATTGAATGGAAGAAGGGAATTGAACCATATTATCCAATCAATAATGATAAAAACAACGAGCGATATCAAAAGTATTTATCTCTTGCATCTCGCGAGAAAAATATCATTTTCGGCGGGCGTTTGGGCGAGTATAAATATTACGATATGGACAAGGTGATTGTTTCTGCACTTGCACTAATTGAAAAAGAAAGTACGAAGTGATTCTCTCAACAGCGGGTGGCGAATTGAAGGAATATTTCACTTATGACCACGCCAAAGTCGAAGTGAAAGATTCGATTTGTTGGTATATTTCACCATTTAAAAGGAAGAGACAAAATTGTCAGCCTTCAAAGGTAACGGCACTTGTCGAGAGAATGACTTCGCGTCATACTGTTAG
The DNA here is from genome assembly GCA_964521165.1 of uncultured Lachnospiraceae bacterium. GTDB lineage: Bacteria > Bacillota > Clostridia > Christensenellales > UBA1242 > Caccovivens. Next base: position 108,143 of record CAZFRA010000001.1, on the reverse strand, counting down.
CATTGTGGAATGGGCATTCGAACTCGGACTGGGCAACTGTGAATGTGAAAGTGAATATTGATTGATGTACGTAAAAAAGTGATAAAAAGCAAGGGAATAAAACCTTGTTTTTTTTGGTTAAAAAATTTAAAAAAATTTTGAAAAAACCTATTGATTTTTTGTTCGGTTTAGTATATGATATTTATATGAAAGGATAGTGCCGGCGGAAAAACTGGCAAGTATCGAAAGGGAGAAAATATGTCAAGAAATATGTTTCGCGGAAATGATTCAAAACCGCGCAGTGTAAACCAAAAACCACAAGGACCACAAGCAAAGGAACCATACATACGCCAAACGCTATATGGAATTTCAAAACAAAAACGCAAACATAATGAACTTACATACATTGCTCTCGACTCTTGCATTTTGATTGATATGGCAGATTTCTTGCGCGGGCAATACAAACGCACTTGGTCGGAAAGTTATGTAAAAGCGCTCAAATCTCTCATCAAAAGAAATATTTTTACCAAAATGGATAAAGTGCGAGATGAAGAAACACAAGAAATATTTTTGAAAAAGCACGTGAACAAAAAGGGTGACATTGTTTTGTGCTGTTTGCCGGGCGTGCGAAGTGAAATTTTAAAAGGAAAAAACAGTTTTGCCAAAAAGTTTATCGAAGAAAGAATGTTGGTTTTGGAAATTGAAGACTCTTCCATTCAAGAATTTAAACGCGTTACCGGCAAACTTGCCGAAAAATATTATGACAAGGGTTACTTTTTAGACAAAAATAATATGCCGTTAAAGGACGGACTTTTGGTTGCAGAATCTTCCTTCTTCAACATTATTTTGATTTCGAGAGATTCTGGTATTTGCATAAACAAAAAGTCTTCAAATCCAGAGAAAAAGTTGTACCAAATCAACCACGCAAATAAAACGATACTTGGTGCTTATGACGGCGCTGGTGCTTTTCCACATAGAGCAATGGAATTTCTTAAAAGTTTTGAAAACGACGATATGCCATTAATGATGAATCAAGACTTTTTAGCGCCAGACACAATCAGTGTAATGAAGAGTTTAGAAAATTGCCGAACAATTAGCGACAGAGCATTTGGATATTAAAAATTAAAAAAATGTTTTAAAAAAAGAAAAAAATAAGCAAAAAAATGCTTATTTTTTTAATATTTGATTTATTTGAGATATTTTTTCGCTCCAAATTATGATATTTATCTTGTTTTTTATTTATTATTATTTATTTTTTTAATTTTTGATAAAAAATAATTATTTTTTTAATAAAAAATTAAATATTTTCTATTTTTTTAATAAAAAATCGTATTTTTTATTAATTTTTAATTTTTAATATTGACAAAGTGGGAAAACCGTGTTAAACTCATTGAGATGATAGTTAATAATATTAGAAACAAACAGAAAATTATCGACGAGTTAAAAGTGGTTTTAAGTCAAAAAAAGGTAGATATTGGGGCTGTCGTTGCACTTTTTTGCGAATATTGCCTAGGCGATTTGTCTTTGTCGCAAGGTAAACTTGAATTTGTCAAAAAAGGCGAGTTTTATGGCTCTTATCTCTATAAATCCAATATTGTTAAGATAAATATTTCTCAAAACAAAAATTCGTTATACAAGTTTTTGAACACACTTGCGCACGAATTTAGACATCAATACCAATATGAGAGAAATAAAAAGAGATTTAAAAAACCAACTTTTTTCAAACAATCTCCTTTTCCATTGAAAGATATGAACCGATTTTTGTATTACCTAATTCCATATGATGAAATTCCCGGACTCTTTACACTTGAATATTTTTCCATTTCCGAAAGAGATGCGCGAGGATATGCCAGCCGATTGGTGAAAAAATTGATAAACGATTTAAAAGACGATAATAACAACAAATATCTTTGCAGAATCATAGACTATTTATCAAAAGAAAATAAAAAGAATGATAAAAAAGAGTTTTCACTTCTTTTGTCACGCAAAGAATATTATTATGGAGCTTATTCCAGTGCCAAACACATTAATTTTTATTTAATGAAAAGACTTTTTCAAGTGGTGAGAGAAAAGCCTAAAGATTATGAAGAGAAAATTTTGTATAATTGCTACCAAGAATTTGGATCTTTAAGTGTGGCTGTTGATGCTTATTTGTCGCTATATTCGGATAAGAAAATTGTGAAATATATTTTTGAAGAAGCGGAAAAACTTGGTGACAAAGAAACAATTATTTGCTGTTTAAATCACAAAAATACCTTTCTTCCAAAAAAACAAATTTTCCAAGAACTTTTATTTTTAAATGGTCAAGATAGGGTGTTGGAAAAAGATATAAAGGAACAACTATATGCTTTTAAAGAAGATGCTGTGAAAGAAATTTTTGAAGAATACAATCAAATTATTGATGAAGTTTGCGCATCACAAACTCAGAAAGAGTTAACAAACAAGGAGTTAACAAATAGGGAAAAGGTTTAAGAATTTTCGTAAAAATTTGTCGAAAATTCTTTTTTTGTATCAAAAACAAAATCTTAACTTGTAAAATCAATCAAAAATGTTTGTATTTAAAAACAATTTAGTTTATAATAAAAAATAAAGAGTAGGGAGGGGAGTTATGGCAAATTATTTCTTATATGGCAGTATTGCGCTTGTCGCGATTGTGCTTATAATTGGATTTTTGGCCGGTTTACGAAAAGGTGTTAAACGTGCATCCACTCATGTCTTGTTTGCGGTGGCAAGCGTTATCATCGCTTTTTTTATCACGCCACTCATTACCAATTTACTTATGAACATCAACATTGCGCAATCAAGTGACGGCACAACATTTACTTTGAAAGAATATATTTTGTATTTTATTTCCAACAACTTAATTGACCTGTCAAATTTTGACTCGTTATCGTCTTTTATTCAAGAGTTGCCGGGAGCAGTGCTAAATCCAATTGTTTTTATCTTTATTTTACTTCTTGTCTATTTTATTTTGGGAATTATTTATGTTATTGTGGCAAGAATAAGTTTTGGCTCTAAACGCAAAGACTTTAAACAACACAAACCACACCGCCTTTATGGTGCTTTTATTGGAATGATTGAAGCATTTCTTTTTATGATTGTGCTTTTTGCGCCGATAACATCTCTCACAAACACATACGCTGAACTTGTCACAACCAGCGTGACCACAACTGCCACTGATGATGAGAACGGCTATTTACTCACTATCGGTGATTATGCTTCGCAAACAATTCCAAGTACTGTCAACGAAATTGTCCTTGCATATAATAACTCGGCGATTGGTAAAATATGTTCGCTTGGTGGTTTCGACGATGCGATGTTTGATGGTTTATCCAGTTTTGAAATAGATGGCGAAAAAATTTACATTCGCGAAGAAATTGTTTCTATCGCCAATGCTTACAATTCTTTTGTTGTGGTGTATAACAATATTTCTGACGGAAATTATAATATCGATATCTCCGATTTTAAAGCCGCAGTTAAGTATGTTGTGCAAAACGGTCTTTTCAAAACTGTGATAACAAACACGATTAAAGATATTATTGTCAACATTGACGACATAACTTTCAGCGGACAACCTTTGAGAGAAGTTTTGCCAGATGTTGCGCAAGAATTTATTGATATTTTACAGGAAAAATTTAGTTCCGAAGATTTTGATGCTTACGCCTATCTTTCTTCAGACATAAACACTATTCTCGATATTGTCGAAGAATTGTTTAACGGCGTAATTGAAAACCTTTTTGATGCTAAAATAGCTGATATATTGGCATATGTTGTTGACAATAACAACACTTTTGCATCCATACTCCAAAGCGTGACCGACTTGAATCTTGTTACTGACGGTTTACCAGTGGTTGTTCAACTCGTCAACGACCAACTACTTGCAGGAATGTTTGCGAACGATGAAGATGTGGTGGTTGCTTTGAACGAAAATGCAACAATTGACGATTTTAAAGAAACAATTTCCAAACTTTTGGAAGGTGACGAATCTGTGGTTATTCGCCTCAACGCTCTCAATGAAGAATATAACATTTTGAGTATCGACTTTAGCGAAAACCTTCTTGAAGAAATTCTCAATATTGAAAATATTGAAGACGCGCTTGTCGATTTAGGTGGGATTCTTGACGACATCAATGCAATGCCAATTTTCTCATACGAACTTGATAACAAGCAGGTAAGCGTTGTGGAAAATATTTTGATTACTTTTGGAGTCGACGTTCTAGGCGATGAAGTTTATGATGAAGACAGCCAAGGAAATATTACACTTTCCACATACGAAGCCTTCTTTGAATACTTGAAAACACCAATCAGCACAGTGGTTGACAGCGGACTTGCGGATGTTATTTTCAGCGCAGAAATTAGTTTTGACGATATTATGGATATCCTTATCACTGGCATTTGTGGTAATGAACCGAACTATAACTACCTTGCAGACATCTTGATGCCAATCTATGAACTTGATAAGGCGACAATTCAAGGACAAACTTTGAGAGAACTCATCTTTAAAACGATTGTCGATTTAATAGACGAGAATTTAAACCAATATATCACTCTTCCAGAACTTGATGCTGGCTATGAAACTTGGAAAGAGGCGCTCGTTTCAGTTGCAGAACTTGTCGAAAGTTTGAGCGGAGAATATGATGAAGATGTCACATATTTAGATTATATGTTAAACAGTGTATCTGGAAGTGAAGATTATCTCACTCTCGTTTCTGTTATGAACGATAATGACGACTTGGAAAAACTTTTGAATGTCCTTTTCGGCAACGATATGTTCAACAATCTCAATAAGCAAATATTTAACATTTTGGACGAAAAGATAGGTGAACTTACTGGTGTTACAATTAACACAGATTTTGAAGATGTTTATACCAACGATGAATTGCGAGAAAAATATGTCAGCGAAATTTGTGCCCTTATTGATGAAATTGCTGATATTGACACCGAAGAATTTGCTGATATACTCACAACGGCTGGTGCCATTCTCGATATATTAAAAGAGAATGCACAAACGACAAATGGTGGTGTGTTTAAGGAAATTTTCAACAGTATAATTTGGTATTTAACTGGCGAAGTCGCTGAAGATAATGTGATTCAAGTGTCAGGCAATACTGAGTTTGAGTATGCGACGCAAGTTAAAGAATTTTTGAATGCTGACACTGCTGACGATGGATATTTTGGAATTGCATACGAAACCACAATGGCTTCACTTATCGATGTTTTGAAATTTGGTGTTGAACTGGCAAATAATATTGGAAATGTAAGTTTTGATGAGGGTGATTTAATAGGGTTTATTTCGGCACTTGAAACAACAGTGGATAACCTTGAGTTTGAGGATATTGCCACTGTTATTGAAACAGCAAGTTCAATCACTTCCTTGCTTGACGATGAAGGACTTTCAGAAGTGCTTAGCAAAATTGAAACTTATGAAGATAGTATAAAAACAGCAATCGGACAATCGGAGTTGAATGATGATATTAAAGAGGCCTTTATTAAATTTTTCTTCGGCGATTCAAGTGTGGAGGCATAAGTGGAATTTAAACATACACCAATTATGCTCAAAGAAGTGATTGCTGAGTTGAATATAAAAAAAGATGGCATCTATGTTGATTGCACGATTGGTGGCGCCGGGCATTCTTTGGAAATTGTGAAGAGATTGAAAACGGGCACGCTTTATGGTTTTGACCGAGATGACGAAGCGATTGAAGCGAGCAAAAATCGTCTTAAATACTATGATGATCGCGTGGTTTTAACGAAGCTTAACTTCAAAAACGCGCCGCAGTTTTTGCGAGATAACGGTATCACGAAAGTGGACGGCGTTTTGATTGATTTGGGTGTCAGTTCGCACCAAATCGACGACGGTGAGCGGGGGTTCAGTTTCTTACATAACGGCAAACTTGATATGCGAATGAACAAAAGTGAAAACACTTTGACAGCGTTCGACATTGTCAATTCATACAGCGAAGAAAGGTTAAGAGAGATATTTTTTAAATATGGCGAAGAAGAATTTGCTAAACCGATTGCGAGAAACATTGTGCTTGAGCGCCAAAAGAAAAAGATTGAAACCACTTTTGAACTGCGTGATATAATCGAAAAAAGTATGCCTAAAAAAGTGGTGTATTCTCGTGGTGGTGCCAGCAAAAAAGTTTTTCAAGCAATTCGAATTGAAGTCAATGGCGAGTTGGACGGACTTGCCGAATGTTTGGAAGAGTTTATTGACCTTTTGAATGTCGGTGGCAGAATGGCAGTTTTGACTTTTCACAGTCTTGAAGATCGCATTGTTAAAAATGTTTTTAAAAAAGAAAGTACAAATTGTTTGTGCCCGCCCAAAACACCAATTTGCATTTGTCAACATAAGGTGCAAATCAAACTTGCAAACAAAAAACCGCTTATTGCAACGGTAGAAGAGCAAAAAGAAAATTCGCGTTCAACATCGGCAAAATTGCGTGTTGTCGAAAAAATATAGTTGCTTTTGTTTCATAAAAAAACAAGGGGGTTAATATATTATATGGACAGGATAAAAACGACAATCGAAAAAGAAGAAGAGATTGTAAAACAAGAAAACGAAGTTGCAAATCAAGAGAAAAAAGAACAAACTGCCAAAAAGGTTGTTTTAAAGAAAGAAAGTTTGCAGACATTTTCGGTATCCATCACTCAAAGTGAGCCTAAAAAAGTGGAAGAAGTGGTGGAAGAAGTGCCACAAACAAACGCCTATGTTTCCAACTTTGAGAACTTGACAATATCCGATGTAAAAAAAGAACTTGAAGAACAAGAAAAAGAAAGGTTGGTAAAGGAAAGAGAAAAAATAGTCCAAAAATTTGTCGAAGAAAAAGCGGAAACCGTGGAAGAACCGGAAGTGGCATTCAAAGATGAGACTATTGAAGTGCAAGGGAAAAAACCTGTCAGAAAACTTGTTATCGAAAAGCCGAATTATGATTTCATTCCAGAAAGCAAAAAGACGACAAAATCAAAAAAGAAAAGTAAGTGGAAAACGGTTGCAGTGGCGTGCGCGCTGGCAATTGCCACAATCGGTTGTGTGGCAGGAACGGTGATGATTGACAATCTTCAATCGGCATACATCGAATTGCAAGACGAATACAGCCTGAACCTAATCACATACTTACGCAACATCAACAACTTAAACGCGACCAATAAAAGTTTAGACTTTTTGGAAACATATCCAGAAGATTTAAACCCGCCGTCATCGGTTGGTGAGACGACAAATTGGTTTGATAATTTGGCGAATTTCATAGCAGGAATATTTGGAGGGTAGATGGAAAAGCCTTACACCTTATATTCAATGCAAAAGAGAATTATGGCAATATTTTTAGTTTTAATTCTTCTCGCATTGACCTTGGGTGTGAGGCTTTTTGTTGTTCAAATCATAAACGGCAAAAGTCTGCAAATTCGTGCGACTGACCAGTGGACTCGCGATTTGTCGTTAACCGCTCCGCGTGGCACGATATATGACTCCACCGGCGACACTTTGGCAGTTTCTTACACCACCTACAATGTTTATGTTCGTGGCAAGGAAGTGACAGATGCGGAAGATACGGCGGAAAAGTTAGCCGACCTTCTTGGACTTAATTATTCCAGCACACTCACCAAAGTGAGCAATAAGAATGTTTCGGAAACTCTTTTGAAAATGCAAATTGATGCTGATTTGGCGGAAGAAATTTATTCACTCAATCTTGATGGCGTATATCTTTCTGAAAATGTCGGGCGATATTATGTCTATGGTGACCTTTTAACACAACTTATCGGCTTCACAAGTATTGACGGCACAGGGCAATCTGGCGTGGAAGCGTATTTCAACAATTATCTCACCGGTGTTGACGGATATAGTTATGTTCAAAGTGATTTGCAAGGTAAGGAAATCGGCGGAAGTATGCGCTATTATGTCGAAGGCGTTGCAGGTGATGATATTTATCTTACAATCGACAGCAAAATTCAAATTATTTTGGAAAGCGTTTTGACGAAGGCGTATGAAGAACAACAAGCGAAATCGGTGACCGGTTTGGTTATGAATGCGCAAACAGGCGAGATTTTGGCGATGTCGACAAAGCCTAGTTTTGATTTAAATGACCCACCGCGTGATGATTTGGAAAGTCTTTTCAATTATTCTCGTCTTAACGCCATAACCGACTCATTTGAACCCGGCTCCACTTTCAAAATTTTGACACTTGCAATGGCGCTTGAAGAAGGGGTTGTTTCGCTGGAAGACACTTTTTATTGTCCTGGTTATCGAATTGTGGATGGACAAAAGATTAAGTGTTGGAAAACAATAGGTCACGGCACACAAACTCTTGCAGAAGCGTTTGCCAATTCGTGTAACTGTTGCTTTATTGATCTTGCCTTACGACTGGGTGTGGATAAGTTTTATGAATATTTGGAAAAATTTGGCGTAGGCGAAAAGACGGGTATCTCTTTGCAAGGTGAAAGTTCTGGTATAATTATGGCAAAGGAAAATGTCAAAACAGTGGATTTGGCACGCATAGGGTTTGGGCACGCCATTGCCGTCACTCCAATTCAATTATTTTCAATTGTTGCCGGAATTGTCAACGGCGGCGTTTATACTACACCAACTGTGGTTGAAAAAATTGTGGATGTGAATGGTAACACCACTTACTCTCCGCAAATTTCCACCAAAAGATTAGTTTCCAAAACAACAAGCGAAACTATAAATTCACTTTTAGAACTCGCCACGAACAAGACGGGCGAATACACTTTTGTGGAAGGATATAATGTTGGCGGAAAGACAGGGACGGCACAGAAATATGATGAGAGCGGGCAAATTGCGCAGGGAAAATATATAGCAAGTTTCATCGGGACTTATCCTGCTGACAATCCAGAATATATCTTTATGATAATAGTGGACGAACCGAGTGCTGGTGCGTATTACGGCTCAATTGTGGCAGCACCTTATGGTAAAGAATTTTTCTCACAACTTTTTGAATATTTAGACCGTGCAAAAGATGATGAAACAGCAACGCGTATTGCGGTGGTTATGCCAAATCTTGTTGGTATGAGTTTGGCAAAAGCGACGGCACTTTTGGCAACTTTAAAGTTGTACTACGAAATTGACGGCGACGGTGGAATTGTGACTGGACAATTGCCGCCGGCTGGTACAATTTGCTATGAAGGCGAAACAATTTTAATTTCTACTGCATAGTGTTTGCAATTAATAAAAAAAAGGTGTATAATATTGTTATGTGGGTATATATCGTCATTGGACTTGGAGTTGTTCTTCTATTTCTCATCTTTTTCTGTCTTGCTGTTGCCAACTTTTCGTTTGACAACTTTAAGGAAAATCGTGAGAAGGCGATGAATTATGCCAATTCTCAGAATATGACCGTCAATGATTTGGTGGAATATGTGCAGGCAAATCATCTTAAAGGTCGTTTAAAAGTGGAAACTTGCGAAGAATATCGCGACCACTTCTCACCGGGAGTGATTGCACTTAGTCCTTCGACGCGTGCTTCCAACAGTTTGGCATCGCTGGCGACAGTGAGTCACGAATTCGGGCACGCAGTACAATTCGAAAAAGGCGAACTCACAAAGCACTGGCAAAAAAGGAAGAAAAACCAACTGATTAATAAATTCTTCATTCCTTGTATGCTCATCGGATTGGTTCTTTCAATTTTGGGTGTGATAACAATTTTGCCAGATTATGTCGTATATATTGGTATCGCATTTTTTGGAGTAAGTTTTTTCATCTTCTTGACCACACTATATATGAAATATTTGGAAGTTAAAGTGGAAAAGGCGGCTTCAATTTATGCTCTCAAAATTCTGAGCGAATTGCTGACGCCGCAAGAAGTAAGAATTTGTAAAGATTTGCTCGATTCTGCAAGGCTGACTTATTGGGGAAATCTTTTCAAGGCAATGCTATGGTGGACTTTCTTAACAAAAAAGAGTTAGTTCGTTTTTGTTAAGAATGCCAACATATAAAATTTTAAAAGGAGGGAAATATGAAGGGGATAGTTAAAGCGTTCGACGGACTTCCAAGACTTGTGAAATTCATCTTGGCTTTGCCTGTTCTTGATATTGTTTGGGCAATTTACCGTCTTTGCAAATCAATTGCAAAAGGTAGTGTGCTTGGAATCATCCTTGCAATTTTGATGTTGATTATCTGTCCAATAATCTTCTGGGTTGTCGATATCATCACCGTCCTTTTCTTCGACAGAGTCATTTGGTTTTAGTTGAAGGAAATAAAAAAACAGAGAGTGAAAACCCTCTGTTTTTTTGTTTTTAAATATAGTTTTTTGTTTTAAAATTAGCGGTCGATATTTTTTTCTGGGTTTTTATTCGTGATACTATTAAAAGAACATTCTTGCGTTTTGCCGTTTGGTTTAACTTTAAAACAGCGGCATCCATTTGGCACTTTCATATAGAAGAAACTATTGCCATTGTTCATAACAAGCATTTTTTTGCCGATTCTAAAATTGAGATTTAAAGACTTTTCAACTTCAGAAATTGTCACGGTTTTATCTTTCGAAGTTTCGTTAATTGAAAGGTTAACAACTTTGTAAGAATGGGCATTGCCGTGCATTTTCACGGAATTATTTTCTTCTCCAAAAGAGAAGTTTTTAAAACATTCAATAATATCATTTGCAAATTTTTTAAGTTCCGGATTATCAGTATTTTTCGCCAATCTTATAATTTTTTTAATATAATTGTTTGTCGACATTCTCTTACCTACCTTTTAAGATGATAATATTATATATCATTTGATTTTATTTTTCAATAGTTTTATAAATTTATTTTATATTTTTTCTTATATTTTTTCTTGACAAATTTATGCCAAAAGAATATAATGTTAGTGTAATTATATTCTGGCGGTGATGAAATTGGCAACTTCGGAGTCAGACGGTGCGTCAACGAAATCGGCGAAAATGAAGGCAAATTTTTTGCGAAGTAGGGTGGAACCGCGGTTTTTATGTCGCCCCTATGCGAGTTTATCTGCATAGGGTTTTTTTATATAATTCCTATGCAAAAAGGAGAGTTTTATGAACAAAAATTTAACTATGGACAAACTTGTTAATCTTTGCAAATCGCGTGGTTTTGTTTTTCAAGGAAGCGAAATTTATGGCGGTTTTGCAAACACTTGGGATTTTGGTCCTGTGGGCGTGGAACTTAAAAACAATGTGAAAAAAGCGTGGTGGAAAAAATTTGTTCAAGAAGACCCTTCGTCTTATGGTGTGGATGCTGCCATTCTTATGAATCCAAGAGTTTGGGAAGCAAGTGGACACGTTCAAAGTTTTTCTGACCCGCAACTTGATTGCAAGTCTTGTAAGTTTCGTTTTCGTGCGGATAATATAATTGAAGAAAAATTTAAAGATGTCGATGTTGAGCGAATGTCAACAAAAGAAATGGAAGATTTTATTAACGAACATAAAGTTAAATGTCCACATTGCGGGAATTTTAATTGGACTCCTGTTCGTCAATTCAAACTTATGTTTGAAACCAGTCGTGGAACAGTTGAAGGTGAAAAAGATGTTGTTTATCTTCGTCCAGAAACTTGCCAAGGTGAATATGTCAACTTTTTGAATGTGCAGCGCACAATGCGAGCGAAATTGCCTTTTGCGATTGCACAAATTGGAAAATCTTTTAGAAATGAAATAACCCCGGGCAATTTCCTTTTTAGAACTGTTGAGTTTGAGCAAATGGAATTGCAAATGTTTTGTCATCCGAATGAATCTATGGAATTTTACAACAAATATAGAGAAAAAGCGGTAAAATTTGTGGAGGATTTGGGTTTATCGGCGAAGAATTTGCGTTTTCACGACCACGAAAAACTTGCACATTATGCCAAAGCGGCGTGCGATATTCAATATAACTTTCCAATTGGTTGGCAAGAATTAAACGGAATTCATCATAGAGGCGATTGGGATTTGTCGCGTCACTCCGAATTTAGTGGCAAAAATATGGACTATCTTGACCCATATACCAATGAAAAATATACACCAAATGTGATTGAGTATTCTATCGGCGCTGACAGGTTGACACTTGCCATAATGAGTGAAGCGTATGATGAAGAGAAATTGGAAAATGGTGAAATGAGAGTGGTGATGCACTTTAAACCATTTTTGGCGCCGTTTAAAGTTGCGGTTTTACCACTCCAAAAGAATTTAAGCGAAAAAGCAAAAGAAGTCTATGCACTTCTATCAAAAGAATTTATGTGTGATTATGACGAAGCAGGGTCTATTGGCAAGCGCTATCGTCGTCAAGACGAAATCGGCACACCTTTCTGTGTTACAATTGATTTTGATACGCTTGAAGACGAAACTGTGACAGTGCGTGACAGGGATACAATGGAACAAATTCGCCTTCCAATTCAAGAACTTGTTCCATATATTAAAAAAGCCATTAAATTTTAAAGAAAATATTAAAAAAAAGATAACATATTTGTTTATGTTATCTTTTTTTATTTTTTAATTTTAAATATTCATAAAGTTTTTTCTTAATATTTTAGTATTTTTTACTAAATTTTAATTGTTTTTTTATTTTTTTACTAAATTTTAATTATTTTTTTATTTTTTTTACTAAATTTTAATTATTTTTTATTATATTTAATTTATTATTTTTTAAAAAAATTTAACAATATATTTTTTTGACAATAAAATTAACTAATTTTGTTGGCAAAATCCTTGAAAGGAAAACGATTAGTTTGTATGTTAGTCCAACTGTTTTGCGAATAGGCGGATTTTTCTTTTTCAGTACTTTTACCACAACTTTTGCCACGGTGTCGGGACTTTTCCCTGTTTGTTCTTCTTTTTCCATTTTTTTAATAGATTTTTCCACCGTTTTTCGATATTTCTCATCATTTTCGTCATTTTCTATAATGCGATTTTTGGTAAATTCTGTTTTTGTGTCGCCGGGAAGAATGGCGGTAACCTTGATTTTGAAAGGTTTAACTTCATTGGCAAGTGCACGCGAGAAAATTTCCACACCCGCTTTTGTGGCACTGTAAGTTGCTTGGAAAGGAAGAGGGATAACGCCGCCAACAGACGATATGTTGATAATATTTCCTTTCGATTTTTTCAGATATGGAATAACGACTGAAGAAAGTGCGATAACAGCAGAAAGGTTTGTGTCGACCAGTTTGTATATATTGTCGCGATTTGAATTTTCGATTGCGCCTGCAGTTCCAAAACCGGCGTTGTTGACGAAAATGTCGATTTTCCCTTCCTTTTTAAAAATTTCTTCAACAATCTTTGCCACGTTTTCGGTGTCATTGACATTGCACGCATAACTTCCGGCAAATTCTTCTTTTTTATTGTCTGGTGAACGTGAGATATTGTATATCTTTATGCCGTTTTTTGCTAATCTTTTTGAAATTGCAAATCCAATTCCGCTATTTCCACCAGTGATGATAGCAACTTTTCCTTTAAGTTTATTTTTCATATTTTTCCTTTTTTTAATCAAAAATGTATTTTTATAACATTTTTTTGCAATTTATTGCGCATTTTTACGTGTTTTTTATATTTTTTGATAGTTTTTAATAACATTTTGATTTTTAATTATTTTGACAACATATATTCTTCATACGACATTTCTTTGTCAATAATTGTGTTTTCGTCCACGATATCGATGATACGAGTTGCCACTGTTTCGATAATTTCTTGGTCGGCGGTGGTGAAAAGAATTGGTCCTTTAAAATTCACGAGTCCTTTGTTGAGTGAAGTGATACTTTCAAGGTCTAAGTGGTTGATAGGTTCGTCTAAAATAAGTAAGTTTCCACCTTCAAGCATAAGTTTTGCGAGCATACATCTCACTTTTTCGCCACCAGAAAGCACACTAACTTCTTTTAAACTCTCTTCGCCGGAAAATAGCATTCTTCCAAGCCAGCCACGAACATAACTTTCGGTTTTATCTTTCGAATATTGTCGAAGCCAATCAACAACCGAAAGGTGACAACCTTCAAAAAACTCGCGGTTATCTTGTGGAAGATAAGACGGTTTTATCGTTTTGCCGAACTGTACACTTCCGCTATCCGCTTGTTCTTTGCCGGCAATAATATTGAAAAGTGTGGTTAAAACCAAAGAATTAGATGATAAAAACAAGATTTTTTGGTTAGGTTCGACATTGAAAGATAGATTTTTAAACATACCTTTCTTTGTCAACTTATCCACTTTCAAAATTTCCTTGCCGATTTGTTGCTCAAATTTGAAGTCGACATACGGATACTTTCTCGATGATGGTTTCAAATCGTCAAGAGTAAGTTTTTCGAGTTCGCGCTTACGAGAAGTTGCTTGTTTAGACTTGGAAGCGTTTGCAGAGAAACGAGCGATAAATTCTTTAAGTTCTTTGGCACGCTGTTCTGCCTTTTTGTTTTGGTCTTTTTGTTGTCTTAAAAGAAGTTGACTTGTTTCATACCAAAAGTCGTAATTTCCTAAAAACATATTAATTTTTCCATAGTCTACATCACAAATATGCGTGCAAACCTTATTTAAAAAGTGGCGGTTGTGCGACACGATGATAACGATATTTTCAAAGTTAAGCAAAAATTCTTCCAACCACCTAACCGTTTTAAAGTCCAAATTGTTTGTCGGTTCATCTAAAATAAGGATATCAGGATTGCCGAAAAGTGCCTGTGCCAAAAGCACTTTCACCTTAACTTTTGCATCTAATTCACTCATAAGTTTATAGTAATCTTCTTCGCCAATATTCATACTTTGCAGCAAACTTTTCGCGTTGCTATCGGCTTCCCAACCGCCAAGTTCGGCAAATTCGGTTTCAAGTTCGCCGGCACGTATGCCATCTTCATCAGTGAAATTTTCTTTTGCATAAAGCGCATCCTTTTCTTTTTGGATTTCCATAAGTCTTTTATGTCCAAGCAGAACGGTATCCAAAACGGTTTCGTTGTCATATTTATTTTGATTTTGCTCCAAAACCGACATTCTTTCACCAGGTGTGATGATAACTTCACCGGTGTTTGGCTCAATTTCGCCTGTCAAAATTTTAAGAAAAGTGGATTTTCCTGCGCCATTTGCACCAATGATGCCATAACAATTTTCTTTTGTAAATTTCAAATTAACTTCTTTATATAGCACTCTTCCGCCAAAAGCCAACGACACATTTGAGGTTTGAATCATTATCTTTCTCCTTTTTTAAAAAATATCAAAAAATCAAAAAAATATCAAAAATTATTAAAAAAATCAAAAAAAATTCAAAAAAATACGATTTTTTACATTTTTACGCCATATTTTTTTAATTTTTTATTTTCCTCAAATATTATACCGATAAAAACCTTCTTTGTCAAGAAAATAGTGATAAATAAACTTTTGTGATTTTTTGCTTTCATTTTTTAATTGTTTCCATTGGAGATAAAAAAATATTTTTATTTATTTTATAAATATTCTTTTATTTGTTTGCGAAAACTACAAAAAAAATGTATAATTGTTTTGTTAGATTTAACAAATTCAAGGGGTAAGTATGAAAAAAAGAAGGGGAGTCCTTGCGACTTGGAAAGTTGTTCTTATCACAATCGCTGGCATCATCGGTCTTTTGGGGGTGACCGCTTTTATCATTTACATTTTTAGAAATCCTGATGAAACGGTCGTGCCGGATGATATAAGTTTTGTTGAAACGGAAGAATATAATGCGGAAGCGGGAATGTTCGAAGTTTCCAGTGATTTTTATATGACCATAACAACTTCCACAGAAGGCGTAACGGAAACCACAGTAACGCTCTCGCTCGGCACAACGCAAGCAGAGAATGGTTATATTGACAATGGTGTCATCATAGTTCCACAAACTGTTCAACTTAACACTCCTTTCCTTGTTCAACTCTCCACATCATATAATTTAGATTTAGCAATGGAATACATAAATGGCGGTATAACCACCTTACGCGCAAGCTCTGAAAATCCTTTGATTTCACCAATCACAACAACGATTGCGATTGATGTGCCAGTTGAATCAATAAATGTTTACATCTACGACACTGGCGATGCGGAACAGACAGCAATTGGTGATGAAGTGGTGGCTGGCACCGAATTTGCGGTTAAGGCGAACTACTCGCCAGCGAATAGTGAATGGATGTATAGCAACGAACAAGAAAGCAAGATGTTATTCTATGTTGTGACCAACAATAATATTGACTTTAATTATAACACTCAAACTTTCACAGCAAGGTCGACATTTACGAGCACAACCGACACAATCACAGTTTATTCCTTCACTTCGGCGAGTTATCAAGAAGACTTTTTGGAACAATATTCCAGTCTTCAAGGTAACTTCCAAGAACTCAACGCAGCCTTCTTTACATATATTGATAATAATCCTAACACCTATGAGCAAAGCAACACGCTCACTTTAACCGTGCGTGAAGCGTCAGTGAAGAGTTTCTCAATCACGGCAACTTCATTTGATGCGATTGTCGACTCATACTTCACTCTTTCAATGAATTCTTCCGTTTTTGACGGAAGTTTGGGGCTTGCAATTTATGATGACAACTATACTAATGTAAACTCGCGTTATGCTGGTATGGTTGGCATTGCGATTAACAGCAGTGATGTGGAAGGTCTTAAAATTGTTGGCGAAAATGTTATGCAAGTGGTTGTGACCACAAATCTTGACGATACAAAATCTTATGTTATCAACCAGTTGACGTTTGACTCGTCGGCGGATTATTCTGTTCAAGTCAACGAAAATGTAACGACTTATTATTTCATTCTTCCAAACACCAGCACTGCATCAAACGCGATGAATTACAATTTCCGTTTGGCGTCTTCACAAGTAAACAATGTGGAATTTCTGGTGGCGCTTTTTGTCGAAGATAGCAGCGGTGGATATGAAATTTTCTACAACGACAATTCAACTTTTGAAACGCTTCCAACCTTCACCATCAACTTCAGAGCAAGTGAGGATAATAATGTAAGTTGGTCTGACAACTCAACAATCACACTTGTTTATGATAGTGACAACGGTCAAGCAGACTCTATTGACCTTTCAGATGATATTGTTATTCCAAGTATTAACACATATCGCACGGTTAGATATTTCTTATATTCTCAAAGTGGTGGGACTTTGAATAATCTCGAAAATGCTTTCCAATACACTTCCAGCGTAACTTATTTAAGTAGCGAACTTAGTGGACTATCGTTAAATTCAGGTGTGGAAGAAGTAACACTCTATGAAGTATCTAGCATTTTAACTCCACTTGGTGACTATAACGAAGAAGTTTATGTAATATTTGCTACGGTTAAGACAGACGCCGACGGTAATGTTTATACGGATGACGGAAAATATTCCTTCGTTCAAATAAGCCCTTCGCGTCTTTTGGAAGTGGATGCCACTATACCGTTTAACAACTTAACTTCCAGTATTTCGATGGTTTCTGTAATTTCTGGGCAATTTAACTATGAGAACGAAATTTACCTTCCGTCGATATTCTACTCTACAGGCACTTCAAGTGATAGTGTGGAACTTACCATAACCTTTGATAATAGCGCAAGCGGCAGTGTGACCGTGGATGAAATTCAAAATCTTTACAATGCCGGTTTGAATGTTCAAGAAGACTCAACAAGTGCGTATATTCAAGTCCAATTTCGTGACCAAAACAATAGCATTAGTGAAGTGCTTGAAATTGATAATACTTCAATGACTTTCACAAGTTCTGGAACAACCATTCAAGCAACGGCAAGTGTTAGTGTTTCTTCAAACTTCTATGATTATGATGGAAAAGAATTTACTGCTTGGATTGTTTACTACAACGGCAGAGAATTTCAAGAAAAAGAGATTGAAGTGTCTTATGAAACTTTAACAGCAAATAAATTTACGGTTTATACACAAGTTGCAACAGAAGGTGTGTATGCTTTTGATTATAACCAAGCAGGTTACAGCAGCGATGATATAATTTATGTGACGATAAACTCATCGGGTGAAACAACAATCACTTGGGGTTCAAGCGCCAACATAATTGGGAGTTTGGAAGACCTTTCCGAACTTTTGGAAGTGGTGATTATTGACCAGATTGGTAAAGTTATATATTCCAACGCAGCGTCTTACACTCTTATGGAAGAGACTGGAAATAACTATATAAACATCAATAGCTACAACCAAATCACAAGTTTCAATTCGACTAACGGTGAAACCGAGGATAGTTCAGTTTACGCAACCATTAGGTCGAATTATGCAGAATCCATCTACACAAGTGAAATTTATTTTTCTATTAAGTGCTATGGTATTACAAATGTGCAATATGATGCAAACGATATGTCTTTAGTTTCTTCGGATACGTCGCCGGAGTATGTAGATGCCGACAACTTTGGCGTTATTTCGGTACAAAAATATGTCGGCACCAGCAATACGATTATCCGCTTGTCTAATTTATTAAGAGTTTATGTTGGCGAAGATACCAACAGTTCCGCCGAAATGAGCGGACTTACTTTCAAACTTCAAGATTCTTATCTCTATCAAAGTTTAACGGAAGTCCAACGCGACAGTCTTTTCAGTTTAGACGAAAGTAATATAAGAATGATAACACTTTATTCGTCATATGCCGACAATTCAGGTCAACTTGTGGCATATAATGCCGATAGCACCATTGAAGCAATTCAAATCAACACAATCTTTGCATATGATACTGATTTAGTGTTCACAGTTACCGACGCAAACGGAATTGTTAATATCCAACTTACTTTAACAATCAAAGGTTCGATAACTTATTCAAATTACTTAAATGCGTATTCTGACCAATATTCTGAATATTTAACATATGGCAGCGATGAAAACAGAGATAGATATATGGTTTTTGGTGACGATGAATTAGACCTTAACGAGTACTTACCGTTGGCATTCACTTTTACAGCGGAGGGAACTACTCCAACTTGGACGAGTAACAACACATATCTTTACATCCAAGATGTTCAAATCACGGGACAAACTGGTACAGTTTATTTGGTGACTGACAATACCACTGCAAAATTGCATTTCTCGGATGTGAAAGTTCTGACAACAGTTGATGTTACAATTTATTTCCAACGAGTGAACACCTTTGCGTTTAGTTACACAATTGGTTTTGTGATAAATCCAAACTATATCATTGTGGAAAACACGCAAAATGTCGATTTATATGGCGCTGATGGAATTGTTGGTGATGGAAACGAAACGCCTACGATGGCCGGTTTAACTAATTATTACAATCTATATAAGGCGACATCATACATATCATATATTGAAAGTGTAAGTGCGGACAGCTTAACCGATGTCTTTTCATCAGCAGAACTCACCTTCTTAAACAACTCGGGGCTTTTGGCTGTAAATGATTCATTCAACTTATATCAACAATCGAGTTACAATGGAAATTTAGGCGAGAGAATTTCCGACACCATCACTCTCCAAACAACCAGCAGCGACAATGCTTTGACTAATGTGCAATTCTTGTATAAATCTAGCAACGGCGAAATCAGTCAACTTGTTTCTGATTTACATTTTGAAGTTGGATATGCTGATTCGGCAGAAAGCGTTTTGGGCTTAATTTTCGAAACGGATGATAAATACACTGTTCTCAAAAATGGCGATGATTACATTTTGATTTTGCTGGAATATCAAACATATAACATTGATAATGGTTGGGGTTGTACTGCCACAGGCACAATCACATTCAGCAATGCAACATTAGTGGTAGGTCAACTTAGTGCATTCAACGAAGAAGCATCGGCAATATTCAGCACCATAATATCCGGAAGCATCACCAACAGTATAAGTGTTCAAATTCGACTTACAAAAGTTAGTTTGAATTTTGTGGAATATGAAAACGACTATGATTTCTATTCAATTGTTTTGGATGAAACAACTGAAGACGCTATCAACAATTTCTTGAACAATATGGTGGAAGAAGGAATTTATGACACATATATTGCCGGCGAAACATATCAGGTTGTTTATACCGACAGTGTCGACGGAATAGCAGGTGAGAATGAATATGGCTTCCATTATCAATCCAGCAGCACAATTTCTAGAGAATTAGCAGTTCTCTCTGTAACGGAAGGCTATAGAGACCTTATCACTTATGATAACATTTCCGGCACGATTACTTTAAAGAATTTTGCTGACACGGGTGAAGATGTTTATGCTGTTTTGACACTCACTTTGACATACTTCAATAATAGCAACCAAACAACTTATACGCTTTATTATCGCATAAAGATTGAACCAAACTATCAAATCAACGAACCGACTTATCCATACAACGCAAGTGGCGAGTATTATACCGACACAGTGTTTGTTGTTGACTTTGAAGAAGAGTTTACATCCGAAAACGCGTCCAGCAGTGCAATTGGAGAAACTCGATTCTCAACTCCAGAACTTATTCGTGGCGAGAATAATAGCGCAGTTTTAAGCGCGGTATATTCTATATATGAAGTGACTGTAGGCGGAGAAGTTGTTTATTCCTATGACGGTGACACATATATTTACACTTACACTCACAGTGCACTAACTCTTCAACTTAACAGCGGTGTGTTGAGTGTGGAAATTCTTAACAGCGATGCACAAATCAGCATCAAAATTGCCAAGACTTATTATGTTAATGACGTGGTAATGATTTCTTCTACGAGAATTTATAGTGTTATATATAACGGCGAAGATGTGCCAACCTATCGTTATACTGTAAGTTACAATAACGAAGAAATAGCAAATTATACAGGACAATATATAGATATTGAAACAAGTGTCACAATTGGCGAAATTTATACCTACGATATAACTTTGCAACGCGTGACAAATAGTATTTACACGCCTGATACCGGAGCGTATACTCATATCACTTCTTCAAAAGAAGATTATGAGAATTACTTCTATCAAATTATCAAACTGAACGATGGCGACACTTTGGATGTGCTTGAATATAATGAAGGTGATCAAATTTATGAATCAAACGGCGAAACGGCATCCTTCCTTGATGATCCTAATGCAGCGGCAGTAGGTGTCACTGCTTTTGAATCCGGCGTTTATCGAATTGGCAAGGAATTTGTTATTGTTAAAGATGAATATACACTTAACAGCGTCAGTGGTATTGTTGTGCAATACACGATTAATGATAGTGTCTATTACTTCTTCCTTGAAGACGGCAGTTATTCATATTTTGATTTCTCGATAATTGGAAATGGCGAATATCAACTCACTTTTGCCACAAAAGACCAAATCAGTGAAGATGGTTACTTCTCGTTTGGAATTTACACCAGTTATTTAAATATTTTCGACATTATCTTCAATTTTGATGCAGGATATGAAGTGACATACGCCACAGACAACTTGACATTTGCAAGCGGAAATGAATATGGTATCGATAATTTCATTGAATATATAAATAAGGACAATGACGAAGTGCTTAGTGAATTCGTATTCTCACTTGCTAACACCAACAGCGACGCAGTGAAGAATAAAGTTATGATAGGCACTGACGTAAGCAATAATCCAACTTTCAATATTGCGTATTCTACAGAAGATTTTGAAGTGGAAATTTTGGCAGAACATAAAGTTGATAATGTGACAGTTTACAGTTTCACATTCACTTTAACCTTCACGGCAACCACAGTGTTTAGCGCGTCAAATGTGATAATTTATAACGATTCAAACACTTACTATTCTGGCAACACCATAATTCTTGAGTTGAAGGAAGGCGAAAGTGTTTATGATGCTATTAAAACAGTCTTCAATTTCAGCGGGGTATACGACAAAATTACCTTTGCCGGCGGCTCAACAACAGAAACTATCTCACTTGATAATGTTGGCTCTGTGCAAAACGATCAGAAAGATTTTGAGATTGAATATCGCTTTAATAACGTGGTAATCTTCACCTTCACATTGAGATATAATTACGAGATCACGCCAAATGTCGAAGTTGTTGCAAACTATCCAGATGTTTACACCACCAACGAGAGCAACGAACAAGTACAACTTCAAGTGGAATATGTCGACGACGGAGCAACATTTGTAGATTTCTTCAACAGTCAGGCAAGTTTCACAAAGAGTGAAACTGGAAATCGGTTTGAAATTAAAAAGACGGACGAGAGTAATGAAAATTCATATTCATATTCCTACGCTTTGGAAATCAACTCCATTAACAATGTTTCAGTTCTCTTTAACACAACAACTTACGAAGAAACAACATCGCTTGATAGCGGAACTTGTACAGTAGATAATAATGGCAATATTCTCATTGGCTCATATAACATAACTTTCACGCTTACAAGCAAATCAACTTCTGGAACAGTTGTGTTCCGATTGGTTGTCAATACCTATGAAGTCTACTACACAGTTGAAGTGAGCAACTCGGATGTTGTGAGCGTGCAAACTAACTCTGTGACACGAACAGAAGACTATGAAGAAATATTTGTGGAAGATGTTGCCACATACAACGACAACACATTGTTTGCGTACGGCAGAATGTTGAAGTATAACCTTTATTCCACCGCGTCGGCTAGTTCATATTTCCTTCGTTTTGATAGCACCGATGTTGGAAATAATGGATCTCCACTCATTATTGAAGTGACTAATTCCAGTGTGAATACTGATGTTGTGGTGGATTTGGGCGAATCTTATGAAGGTTACGAATTTACTGGTGTTTACTTAACTCAGACCGCGGCTAACAGCCAAACTGACGCACAAGATGTGAACACAATTTTTGCATACACACCAATAATCACGAACCGAATTGTGCTTTTGTATAACGGTAACGAAGTGGATAACTCTGTGGCAAGAATAAAACTTGAAACGCGCGAGAATTCAACGATAAGTTACACAATTAAGAGTGGCGCAATATTAGAAAGTGTTTACTATTTGCGTTTTGAAAACGAATCTGGCACAAGTTTCATCTTGGCACACTCCTTCTCAACTTCTGGCGAGCAAACTGATGATTTAGGACTCAATTTGGATGGATATACATATAAAGGAACCTACACATCACTTGGTAATGCTCAAAACGAAAACAACCCAGTTGATGATGATTTGTTTGATAGTAGTTTGCAACTCAATAATCCAACAACCAGCGAGCGCAAAGATGTTGAAGATGTAGAATTTAGCGCAACACAAGTGAATGTTACCACACAATATAACGTTTATTATGTTCTGACCAAAGATGAAAACGAAATTGCGACGGGTTACTCTTATCGTGTACGCTTCGGTGTTCGCTTTGAAGTTACTTCAAGTGCCACAGATTCTTACCAAACAATAACCGCTGGCTCTGAATTCTCATTGCTCGCAAATGCAAGTTCACTCGGAATTTTGGATGCAAAAACGAATAGCGCTTTAACTTCAAGCGATATAAGCGCTGCGCGCACTTTAACTTTGGATGTCTATGGATTTGGCGATGTGGCAATTAGTAATGACGGTGACTCTTTGAGCCAAGAAGCATATGCGATTCATAATCAACTCATAAGCGAAGGATATTCAACCGGAATTAACCCAAGATATAACTCTGAATTGAATAATGGTTTAGTTTCAGGTGGTTCACAAACTTCCAACTATGTTGTCATACAGGCGAGTGATACTTATGGTGCGAACTGGACAATTACTGCACAAGGTGCTAGCGTGGACGGTAACTTCATTTTGGTAAGAATCACCTACACCACCTTCTTTGACGCAGACAGAACAAACGCAGTCACGGTGAGTGCAAATCTTAGATTCAAGATTGAAGCAAACTATGAAATTAGGTTTAAAACAAACAGCGACACAACCGGCGCTAACTATATTAACGGCACTGAAGATGATATCACAATTGACGGCGAAACGGTGAGTGCAATAACAAACATTGACAGTCCATATAGTATAACAAGCGACTCAAATCGAAGTGGCTCCACGCATTATCTTTATGCGTCAAGCAATAGTGATGTTGATCCAATCTGGCAAGCGTTGCAAAATAGTATAAATGTGGCGTATATGTTCTCATACACCTTCACAAGTTACACGTCTGGCGAATATAACACAGATTTTGATAATGTATTTGCGGGATTATTGGGAACTGATGGCTGGTCGGTTAACGATAGTGATACGGTCTACACATATGCTTCAGTTAATTCCACTGCTTCAGTGACGATAACAACAAATACGGTGGCGTTGGGCGAAAGATATTATTATATCGACGCAATTGATAACTTTGGCTATCGCATAAGGTTGTATTTCACAATTGAGGCTAATATCAATCCTGTAATCGTTTCTGGAACAACGAATGTTTATCAAGGTGATAACGGAGAAATTGGTGCGCAATATTATAGTATCACCTTTGCAAGTGGCACTTTAACAGGTGCATATGAACTTGATGATAGTGGAAATACAACAGAAAACACATATGGTGCTTTTGCATACGATTATTCCTACACAATCGAACTTACCGAAGCCACAGACAACTATGGTGTAACAATAGAAAACACAAAAGGTGATGATGATGTTATTACAAATTTTGATATTGTTTACGCTTACAATGCGAATAATGGGTCTGAAATTGTGACATATGCAACCAAAAATGCTGATTTATTAAAAGATAAGGAAATCACGGAATATTATGTTTATTTGAAATATAAAGAAAATGAAGGAGATTTGTATGACGAAAACATTTCGATGGTGTTTGCGCTTTATGTTAATGGTACCTTCTACTCACCAAACGGTAGTTCAAGAATTCTTTCCGACGAGCCAAACTATGATTCGTCAACTTCTCTTACAATCACTCTTGGCGGAATTGATGCGAATATTTATAATGGATACACAATCATTCCTGCAGTCACAGAAGACGCATTTCTAAGTGATGATTACGACGAAAATTACGAATCTGAAATCCAAAGAATCAAAATAGAAAGCGTAACATTTGAAATCGACGGAGTGGTTGTTGGAGAAGCTGAGTATGGTTCGACTGGAAGTGGTAATAATTATGTTCCAATTGTTACGACGGGCTCGGCATCTGAAGGTGCATATGTTTACGATTCTTCCAATACCGATATTCTCAGTGAAACAACTCAACCAGGTTCAACTGAAACAACTTTCAAAATTCCATACTTCTCTGGGGTTTATTTTGGTGAATCTAACACAATTGATGTTGTTATGGTTATCAAATTGATTTTGGACGAAGATGAAAGTAGCACTGCGGAATTGCGACACAACCTAACCATTCACAAAACCACGCAAGGCACCCTTCAAACGACATCTTATCTTGACACAGACACAATTTCAATTGATAGTTTTGCTGTTGGCGACGATGATGTTGATGTTTATAACGATACCTTGGAAATTGAACTCAGTGCGGGCGGTTCGTTAGAGTATGCGATTGTTGTTTATGGTCAAACTCCTGAAGATTCTGATTATATCACTTTGACCAACACAAATACCTATGACCACCGAACACTTATTAGAATTTCTGAAGTTGCTAACCATTTGGATGAGGATAATAAATTGATAACCAATTACACACTTCATATCCGAAATATCAGTGAAGGAACGAAGTATACAGCATACTATGGCGACCGTAACAATTCAATAACAAACATTGACACTGACGGGTCGATAATTGGTTATAGTGCTAATTCTTTAGATATTACAATTTCAGAATTCACAACCACAAATTTGGCAGACGGAACAAACACAATCACCTTTAATATTGAAGATGTAAGTGAAATTGGTGCATCAACCAATTCAGCAATGCGCACTTTCTATACTATTGTTGGAATAAATTATGATAGCAGTGTATCTAGCGGAGGAAGTCAAAGTGGCTCGAGTGGAGCATCTGGAGAAACATCAGGCACTCAATATTATCAACAAGTGGAAACAGTGGATATATATCCAGTTGTGAGTCAGATTTCTGCCACTGTGAGTGGTGCAACTTACTATGTTGTTGATAACTATTATCGTGTGGAAACAAACGGTGATGAGTATTTCGTTATTTCGCCAACTGGTTGGGGTAATGATAGTTATTTGACTTATCAAGACGCGCTTGACAGCAACAGTGGTAACTACACAATTTCTAGCACGCCATATGTCTTTACTTATAGCATTCAAGCAAACGCCATAATCGACAATATGGGTGTTATCACCACAAATTTAGGCTTTAATGTCAGCTCAACAACAATCACTGTTGATATCGGCGTAAAAGTTTCGGGTATGGATGGATTGTTCAATGGTTCGACAGGGTACAATGTCATAACAACAAACTTAACCTTTGTGCTTTCCGAAGATACATATAATACAAGCAAAGAATCGAGTGCAATCATTGAAGTTACTGGTGAAACTGCTGGAGTTTATGCTTTTGGAAGCGGTGTTGCTTCCACACTGATTGTGCTTAACAGTGGCGATAAAGTATATGCTTGCGGAAGTGCTAACGCTTCTTCATATAACAAGATATATCCAAGTGGAAGCGAAGTTGATAGTGCGGGCGATTATCTTATTGCACAAGACGGAACGTTTGTGTTTAGCGAAATGTTTACAGCAACATCATATGCTTATGATGATTCAGATAATTTAGTCTTTACATCAAACAATGGATTTAGAATTATACAAAAAGATGACAGTGATTCTTCATATCTCACTCACGGCAACCTTGATTCTTATGAATATGGCACCGCCGGAGTTTATACCAGTCTTTTTGTGGAATCCTATCGCGTCGGTTCGGAAATTAAGTATCGCGTTTTCACGGCAAAAGTGATTGTCTATAACTCGTCAAGTCCAACCGAATATTCGGCAGAATACACAACTAACAGCGATATAACTACGACTAGTTTTGAGAAAGAGAGTGATTCTGATTCTTATAAATTAACTCTAGTCGGTTCTGACGATAATAACCAAACTTTAAGTGGCACATTCTATGACCTTAGCACCGGCAGGAAAGTTGTTGAAAGTGGAGCCGGAGTCGACGAAATCGATTTTGAAACTCTTCTTCAAGCCTCAACTTCTGGAATTAGAACGATAAGTCTTATCGTGGTGAATGGCAATGATGTTAGGTTTATTCGCGTCAACTTCTATGTGTATGAAACCGAAACCACGATTCAAGAATATGAAATTGGCTGGGCGTATGCCACCACTTACACACTTTCAAATCTGTTCGGAAGCGGAACATTCTATCAAATTGAAAATAATGTAAGTTCCACCATTCAAACTGAAAACTACAACACCACCTTTAACAATGTACAAGTTGAATATTACTATGTTTGGAACGGTTCAACCTTGGTGAAATATAAAGTTACCTTTAAACTTTATAATTCCAGTTCGTCTTCCAGTTTAATAACTTGGGTGGAGAGTGATGATAGTAGTGAAACTTACAGAAGTGAAGGGATAGATTTACTTGATTTGTTTGGATATTCTGAAAACGGCTACACCTACACTGTTTATGTTATTGGAACAAACAATGTTTTAAGTAAAGTAAGTGATAATAAGTCTTATATTGTTGAAGAATCATACGATTGGGCAAGTGCAGAAAGGTCGTTCTTGATTGAAATAACTTCGGGTTCGACTTCAACCTTCGTTCGTCGAAATGTTACTTTCTATAAATATGCCGACGAAGTTAATGTCAATGCGATAACGGTTTACAACTCCACCTTCTTACTTTCCAACTTGAATTCAATTATCATCGATGAACTTGAACTTAGCAGTGGCACTGAAATAAGGTGGTTTAAGTTCGATACAAGCACGGGTATTTTATCTTCAATAACACTAATCTCTGTTTTGGACGGCACGGTTGATGATAATACCGGACTTTATGCCGACAACGAAAACTTCTATGTCCTTATTGGAACGAGTTATTACAAAGTGAATTTGAAGTTGTATGGCGTACCACAAAGTGCATCTTCTATCCAAGTTTTTGTGGCAAACGACAATATTGACAATAGTTTTGAAAATTTGGCGATTGGCGATATCATTCTTTACACTTTCGACAATCAGGGAAATTTTGCGACGCAAAATGATAGCTATGTCACAATCAGTCTTTTCAGTTATCTTCAAAATCAACTTGGAATCACTCTTCCAGAAACTGCGACGCAAGTGCTTTATACCAATTCGGGATATGCTTTTAACGCGACTGAAGTAACAGAAATTGATTTAAGCAATGGTATTTTGCAGGGAAGTTATATCTATTCCTACTCGTATGAAGAAAACGACGTGGATTATGCGGGATACTACTTCTTCAACCTTCTCTTTATTGTGCCAAGCGAAACAGTTACCAACAGTAATTTTTATCTAACAAGTTCTGTCGCAGGTTCCACCTTCGACCTTAATACAATTGCATCAAGAGTGTCCAGTATTGTCAGCGGAACTATTGTTACGCCAATAGTATTCTATTCATATGACGAATCAGAAGAAGAATATAGTGTAATAACTGACAATTCACTCGATTTATCGGGAATCACTGAAACAAACGGCTATTTCGTTCAAAGTGTTTATGTTCAAACTAACATAAACAGCCAACTTGAGTATGTCGAATTTGTTTTGATTTTGGAGAATTCGCAATCAGCTTAAGGAGAAAGATATGGATGCTTGGTTTTGGATTTATGTGTGTTCTTGGTTTATTAACCTACTTTTATTAATCTCGATGATTTTTCTCGAAAGAAAAACATTCTCAACGATTGTTTGTTGGATGACGGTTTTGACGGTTTTGCCAGTTTTTGGATATATTTTCTATATCGTGATGGGCAACGGACTTTCTTACCGAACACGCAAGATGATGAACAAACTCAAACTTTATGAACTTGATTATAACGAAGAAATTAAAAATATTCTTGTTATGCAAGAAGATTTGCGCGACAAACTTTTGGACGAAGCATCAATCATAAAATGTTGTTACAACCTTGGAAGTATTCTTTGCCCTGGCAACAAAGTGGAATTTTACCGCTGGGGCAAAGATAAAATTTCTGCACTTAAACGCGATTTGCTAAACGCAAAGAAATCGATAAATATGGAATATTACATCTTTGCGGATGATGTCGCTGGTAAAGAAATAATGGAGATTCTCATTAAAAAGGCAAAAGAAGGGGTTAAGGTTAAATTCATCTTTGACTCTGTTGGTAGTCTTGGTGCACCGCGTCGTTTCTTCCGTAAACTCAAAAAAGCGGGCGGCGAAGTGGCGGAATTTTTTCCACCGTTTATGCATATTCGTTTAATCAACTTAAAATTGAACTATCGCAACCACCGTAAAATTGTGGTTATCGATGGAAAAATCGCTTACACGGGCGGTATGAATATTCGTGATGACCATATTTATGGCACAAAAAAACGTTGTTCGCCGTGGCGAGATACACACTTACGATTGGAAGGAAGTGGCGTGTATATTTTGCAAAATATCTTTCTTAACGACTGGCGCTATTGCAAAAAAGAAAAAAAGTCGCCGGAAGCATATGTTGCCGAAGGTTATTTCCCAAAACTTAAAATGAAAGGGGACATCAGTTTGCAGGTGATAACTTCGGGGCCTGACACCAATATGCAAAATATCAAGGATTGTTACATCAAACTCATTACTAATGCAAAAAGGTATGTTTTCATTGAAACGCCATATTTTGTGCCAGATGAAAGTTTTTTGACTGCAATCAAAATCGCAATTGCCAGCGGAGTTAAGGTCGGAATTATCATTCCTAAAAAGCCGGACCACAAATCCATTTTCCACGTTTCGCTTTCTTATTTACAAGAACTTATGGAAATGGGCGCGGATGTTTATCTATATAAAGGCTTCATACACAGTAAGGCAGTTGTGGTCGACGGCAACAAAATCTCAATCGGCACTTGCAACACCGACAACCGCTCTTTCGCACTTAACTTTGAAAATACGGTTTTGATGTATACCAAAGATGTTGCCGAAAAATATATGGTGACGGTTATGGAAGATATTAAAAATTCAATCAAGTTAGACAAAGAGTTTTATCGCAAGCGCCCTTGGCTTACAAAATTTTTGCAGGCGATTTATCGTTTGGGAGCACCAATTCTCTAAAAAATTGCCTAATTTATTAAAAAAAACTAAACTTAGAATAAATTTTTGAAAAACAATGTGAAAAAACATTGTTTTTTCTTTATCTTTTTTGTTAATTCTGTTATAATAAGAAAGAGGTATATTGTGGATTACAAAAATTTTATCAATAAAACAACAGCACGAAGTTTGTTTATTAAATATCGAAAAGAAGTTATGGACTCTGTCGAAAAGGGTAGGTTTGATGACGCGTTCAGTGATCTTTGCACAAAAGCGTTGGAAGGTGACCCTGTGGCGCAAGATTGTGTAGCGTATTTTTATAATAAAGGTTTTTCAGAACATTTAAAAGTTAATCACGATTTATATATGTCGTGGGAAATTCTTGCGTGCGCCAACGGCAACACTTTTGCTATCGAAAAATTTGAATTCTTCTTAAAGTATGCGCTTGATATCATTTTTTCGGTGGACGCCGTGCTTTATGACGCTTTGAGAAATGGGAACATAACAAAGGATAACGGAATATATATTATTTCGAATTTACTTTGTGAAAGTATGGTGGATATTTTAAAAATTTCACCAAAAGAATTGATAAAAAAGGACAACACTTTTATTCCTTATTCCACTTCTGCGAATATAAAATTTATCAACGCATTGGAAGAGTCAATGCCAATCGTGGTGCGATATATTATTTCAAAATAATAAATTTTGTCGTTTTATTGTTATATTGGTTGATTTTTCACATTATTTTGTTTAAAATATAATTGAAAAGAGGGAATTATGGCTGAACAGAAAAAATCGAATTTTAAGAAACATTTCATCACACTACTTATTTTTGCAGTGGTTGGTTGGATTGCCGGCGCTTGCGTTTTATATTTCACCAAAGGTGATGAATACCCCTTCATCGAATCGCTATACAAAGAAGGGTACGCTTTTGTTGGACTTGGTTTCGGTGTCATTTTATGGTTGGTATTTTTCTTTATGGGTATATCTAAAAAGACGAAAACAAATGTTACAGCAAAAACGAAAGGTAAAACAGCGGAAGGCGTGGAAATGGACCTTACCTTCAATGCTAAATTTTTGGATCCTGATGAACTCAATAAGCAATACGGCATTATTGGTTCAACTTGGAGTCAACTCCCAACCTTAAAGAAAACGGGGCTCGTCGTGCAAAACAGTTTGCGTAACGGAAAATATCACGTTTCTATGAAGGATGAATTTCACGCAATGGTGATAGGTGCCACCGCTTCTGGTAAAACTTATTTAACAATGGTGCCAACTATTCGAATTTTGGGGCATTCGGGCGAAAAACCGGATATGGTCATTACCGACCCAAAAGGCGAACTATATCAAAAAACTGCCAATATTTTGAAAGAAGAAGGTTATCGTGTTTTCAAGTATGACCTTCGTGAACCATTTACTTCTTCGCGTTGGAATCCAATGCAGCACGCATATGATATCTATCAAGAAGCAATGGATTTGAAAAACCAAGTGAAAAAATGCACCAATGGGGCGTCGCCAGAAAGATTGGGCTACCAAAAAATTCCAGGCGAAACTTACGATAAGGAATGGTTTGGTTTTAACAATGTGGCATATCCAAACATCGAACAACTTCGCACTGCCGTTGCAAGTATGGTTGAAGTTTACAAAGATAGAGCATTCAGCGAACTTAAAGATATCGCCGTCACCCTTGTTCCAAGAAGTGGCGCACAAGATCCGACCTGGGAAGAAGGCGCACAAGGTTTCTTGTATGGCGTGATGTTGGCAATGCTGGAAGATAGTCAAATTCCTGAACTTGGAATGACGAGAGAAAAGTTTAATTTTTATAATCTTTACCGAATTTGCACCTATCGCGACCTTGACCCTGACAATTCTTTTGAAACTCTTAAAAAATATCTTCTTCAAGGAAGAGATGAAACAAAGAGCGAAGTGTCACAACTAACTTCCAATGTGGTAAACACTGCGGCAAACACTGCAAAATCATATTTCAGTGTCTTGACAGGAAAAATCAACTTTATGCAGGATGTCGGCATTTCCTATCTTACTTCGGATAGCGATATCGACTTTGGTGGCTTCACCGACAAACCAACCGCACTTTTTATCTGCATTCCGGACGATAAGGAAGACCGATACACTCTTGCCAACCTTTGCATTTCGCAGTTATATAAACGTCTTGTTGACAAAACCAATTCCTTACCTTCGAAAAAGTTGTCGCGACACGTATATTTCCTTCTCGACGAATTCGGTAATATGCCGCCAATTCCAAAATTTGATAGTATGATTACCGTTGCTCGTTCAAGAAACATCTTGTTTGAATTGCTTATTCAGTCCTATACGCAACTTGACACCAAATATGGCAAGGAAGTTTCTGAAACTATCAAAGGTAACTGTAATATTCAAATCTTCATTGGAACGGACGACCCGAACACGCGTGAAGACTTCTCCAAACGATGCGGCGATGTGCAACTTATGTTTGAAGACGAAAACAAGAGCAAAAGTAACAAAGATGCTGATTCCAGTTCGACAAGTTATAGCACACAGCGCACAACTCGTCCGCTTATAACGCCTTACGAGCTTGGTCAATTGCAGTTTGGTACGGTTGTGGTGAAAATTTATCGTATGCAACCTTGCAAACTTAAACTCACGCCAGCATTTGAAACACCATTCTTCCACTCAAATGATGTTAAACCAGAAGTTGGTATAATGAAATCTCTTGACAAAGACGAAGTTTATTACAACATAAAAGACCGTAACAAGAAAATTTTAAAGTCATCAAATCCATTTGATTTTTAAAAAATGACAAAAAGGCCTATGAGTTTTGAAATTGGCAAAATAGTGGTAAATATTACCACTATTTTTCTTATTGTGTTTAAAAAACAATCAACGTAACTTTTTTATTTTTGTTGCCGCTTCACATATTTTTCTTTCGTAACATATAAGAAGTTATGGAAAATTATGATGACGAGAGATTGGCGGACGACTATGAAAATATGGCGCGTGCCTACTCCAAATCAATGAAAAATAAGGGTTTTATCTTTATCAAATTGGAAGAAGAAGAGTTTTCGCTTTTATTAGACGAAATTTTACTTATCTTTTCAAAAATTTGGGCGGCCTTTGAACGACTCAAAAATCTTATAGACTGTGAAGTTTTGAAAAAGATGACATCGCAGAATATCATTGATTTTGAAGAAAAGTTTGGCATAAAACGGAAGTCTGAGTTTAAAAACATCGAAAATCCGACAAATTGTTTTTTATCTTTAATATCCTTGGAAAATATGCTAACTTTAAAATTGATGATTCTTTCAGTAAAAAGTGGTGAACTGGAATTTTGTCAGGACATTATCACTAAAAGAACAAAAATCTATGCCACAAGTTTCTCGCTGGAAGGATTTGTGCTTAAAGAATAAGAGTTTTGTTGTGTTTTTATTTGACAAATTTTTTCCGCTTTTATATAATGATTTTATGATGAAGAGCAGAAGTTTTTATGCGTCAATTATCAGCACAGTGGTCTTTGCTGCCTATTTCGTTTTTCTTATCATCAGCATTGTGGAAGCCTGGGCGAGTTTTGCTCAAAGTTCGTGGGACGACACGCGAAAAGCGGTGGAAGGCTCGCTTTATATCGTGCTTTTGTTTGTCGTTTGCGTTTCGTTGACGCTCTCGATAATTTCTTTGGTGTGGACGATAAAAAAACATCCAATTTTCTTTGGACAAGCACGCAAAATCACTTTTTCTAATGTTTTTTTTGACTTTTTTATGGCATTTCTTTTCTTTATTTTGTGTTTTGCAGACGTTGGTATTGTTGGCATTGTGCTCTATGCGATTGGTTTGATATGTTTGGCGATTGCCGGTGGGCTATGTCTTATTGACTATAATATTGATTTAAAATTCCAAAAGGCAAATCGGAACAAAATTAACAACACCGCTATCCACGACACTCTCCACGATGTTGAAGAAATTGTGGATAAAGAAGAAAAAAAGGAAGAAGATAAATAAAAGGGTAGAATATGGAAGAAATTTATATCACTATTTTTACAATCGCCATTGTCGTCGTGTTTGCCGTTATTATTATTCTGGCATTTTTGCGAGAAAGGAAAAAAATAGCAAAATATTCCACCGATTTGGTGTTTAAAAAATACAACAAAAAGTTGGACAAGATTTCCAAACTTTTTAAAAATGAAAAACTCGACGAAATACTTAACAATTGCCGACTTAAAATTGTTGAAAAAGAAAAGATGACGGACGAGATGATTTTTGAAAATATCAAAATCGCCGACAAAGTGCAAGACAATTGGTTGCTTCTTAAAAATATTCAAAAGGAATTTTCGCACCGCGGGCGAGTGGAAGACAAAATCTCGTTGCTTAAAAAACCACTTGAAGTTGTTAATTTGGAAAAATATGAAGCGCAGGCTTCCAACATTAAACACAAAGCAATAATGTTCTTTTTTGAAAATCTCAAACAAGTACCGCTTGACAAGAATATGAAAGCCGTTTTAAGCGGAACACCGTGCTTTAAATTCGGCGACAACTTTATGTTTTTAGGCTCAAAAGTTTTAAAAGTGGACCCAAACGACCTTTTTGCTGTGGAAATTTTGGAATATGATAGTATAAATTTGCGCGTTTGGTTTAAAGATGAAGAGTGGATTAATTACGACAAGACCTACAATCTCGACGAAACCACTCACAAACCGCCGAATGATCCGGATGATCCTTATGCCAAAGAGCAAGTTTTGCAAAAAAAATATATCCTTTCTTTCAAAAATGGCACAATGACTTATGATATTATACATAAAGAAGTGATAACTGAGTTGCAACAAAAATTTGATAAACTGACCACCACCTTAAAATAGGCACCGCAAGGTGTTTTATTTTGTGGAAATTTGATTTTTCTGACAAAAATTTTGGCTAAAAAAGTTTTTGCGAATAGATAATTAAAGTTTCCAAAAATCGTATTTTGTTATAAATTTATAACCAGCTGTTTTTGTTTATGCATGGAAAAAATTTTGTAAAATTTTAAGAAAAATTTAAAAAATTCATTTTTTTAAAAAAAATTCAAAAAACACAAGATATAGATATTTTTTCTTGACAAAACCACCATATATATAATAAAATGATTTTAGATTTGTTTTAACAGGAGGCAAAAAAATGCAAGTTGTAAAAAGAAATGGAACGATTGTTGACTTTGACCCAAGCAAAATTACAGCGGCGATTGAAAAAGCCAACGAAACAGTACAAGAAAAGGAAAGGGCAACAAAAAAAGAAATCCGTGAGATTGTCGAGTTTGTCAAGAATATGGGCAAGCAAAGAATTCTTGTCGAAGATATTCAAGACATTGTTGAAGAAAAGCTTATGGAATTTAAACACTTTGAACTTGCAAAGAAATATATCATTTATCGTTACACTCGCGCTCTCGTTCGTAAAGCAAACACCACCGACCAATCTATTAAAGAACTCATCGACGGCGAAAATGAGTATTGGAACACAGAAAACTCCAATAAAAATGCGCGAATTGTCACCACACAAAGAGATTATCTTGCCGGGATTACCAGCACGGACATAACAAGACGATTCTTGCTTCCAGAAGATATTGTTAAGGCGCACGACGAAGGTATTATTCATTTCCACGATGCCGACTATTTTGCACAAAATGCTCTTCATAACTGCGACCTTATCAACCTTGAAGATATGCTTCAAAATGGCACCAATATCAACGGCGTTATGATTGAAAAACCACATAAATTTTTGACGGCGATGACGATTGCCACGCAAATCATCACAGCGGTTTCTTCGTCGCAATATGGTGGCGCGACTGTCACAATGACACACCTTGCACCGTTTGTTAGGGAAAGCCACAAGCGATATATGAAAAAGTATAGAGATAGAGGTTTGAGCGAAGAACAATGCATCAAATTTTCCCAAGAAGATGTTTTGCGAGAAATTAAAGACGGTGTGCAAACTTTCCAATATCAAGTCAATTCAATGACCACAACCAATGGACAAGCACCATTTTTGAGCGTCTGCCTATATCTTGGCGAAACAGAAGAGTATAGGGAAGAACTTGCACTCATCATCGAAGAAGTTTTACGTCAAAGAATTGAAGGGATGAAGAATGAAAAGGGTGTGTATATCACACCTGCCTTTCCAAAACTTCTCTATGTGCTTGAAGAAGATAATATTCACGAAGGTAGTAAGTATTGGTATTTGACCGAACTCGCTGCGGAATGCACGGCAAAGCGTATGGTTCCTGACTATATCTCCGAAAAAGTGATGAAGCAACTCAAAATTGACAAAAATGGAAACGGAAATTGCTATCCGTGTATGGGCTGCCGTTCCTTCTTGACTCCATACATTGATCCAGCCACCAACAAGCCAAAATATTATGGAAGATTTAACCAAGGCGTTGTCACCATAAATCTTGTTGATGTTGCGCTTTCGTCTGATGGTGATTTCGACAAGTTTTGGAAAATTTTTGACGAGCGTTTGGAACTTTGTCACAGAGCATTGCAAATCCGACACGAAAGACTTGCTCACGCCACCAGTGATGTTGCTCCAATTTTATGGCAACACGGCGCGCTTGCAAGACTTAAAAAAGGCGAAAAAATTCATCCACTTCTTCACAGCGGATACTCCACAATTTCGCTTGGTTATGCCGGACTTTATGAATGTGTCAAATTTATGACCGGACATTCACATACCGACAATGGCAAAGGTAAAGAGTTTGGGCTTAAAGTTATGCAACGCTTGAACGACAAGTGCAAAGAGTGGAAGGAAGTGGAAGATATAGATTACTCCGTATATGGCACACCAATTGAATCCACAACATATAAATTTGCCAAGAACCTTAAAAAGAGATTCGGTACTGTGAAGGGGATAACCGACAAAGACTATATCACAAACTCCTACCACGTTCCAGTTTTTGAAGAGATTGATGCCTTCTCAAAACTTAAAATCGAGAGCGAATTCCAAAAATTGAGTCCAGGTGGTGCAGTTTCTTATGTTGAAACTCCAAATTTGCAAGATAATTTGGAAGTTGTTTTGCAAGTCATCAAATATATCTATGACAACATTATGTATGCCGAGCTCAACACTAAGTCCGACTATTGCCAAAATTGCGGATATTCTGGCGAAATTTTGATTGACGACAATCTTGAATGGTATTGCCCTAACTGCGGAAACCGCAATCACTCCACTTTGAATGTGGCAAGAAGAACGTGTGGCTATATCGGCACAAACTTTTGGAACAAAGGAAGAACGCAAGAAATTAAGGAAAGAGTTTTACATATTGACAACAAGGATGATGATAAATGAGATATAGCAAAATAAGAAAAATGGATATATCCAACGGCAAAGGCGTTCGAGTTTCCATTTTTGTGCAAGGTTGCACATTCAACTGCAAAAATTGCTTTAATCCAGAAACGCACGACTTTAACGCCGGCAAAGAGTTCACGGAAGATACGATTGCTCGCATTTTGGAACTTTGTGAGAATGAAAATGTCGAAGGTTTGTCTTTACTTGGCGGTGAACCGATGCATCCGAAAAATTTGGAAGGTATGACCGAGCTTGCTAAGAGATTTAAAGAAAAATTTCCAAACAAAAACCTTTGGGCTTGGACGGGATTTACGTTTGAAAATTATGTGAATGACAAAGAGATTGTGCGATATCTTGATGTATTGGTGGACGGACAATATGTGGACGAATTACACGATTTTCGTTTGAAATGGCGCGGGTCGTCGAACCAGAGAGTTATCAATGTTCCAAAAACGCTGAAAGAAGGCAAGGTTATCTTGTTGGAAGAAGCGTATAAATAAAGGAGAAATTATGAGAAAGTTTGAAGTTGTTAGGGACGAATTCTTAAAATATGGCGTCGATAAAAAGACGCTCAAAAAACCATATAGGGCGACAAAATATGCTGTGGCTTACGATTGCTTTTCGCCGATTGATATCACAATTGCACCTGAAGCCACCGAACTTGTTTTTATAAACTTTAAGGCGTATTGCAACCGCGATGAAGGATTCATATTGGCATCCACAAGCGGACTTGGCAAGAAGGGTATAATTCTCGCAAATGGCATCGGAATAATTGAAAGTGACTATGCCGACAACGAATCGAACGACGGAAACATAGGCTTTTTGTTACATAACCTTAACAAAACGCCATATGAAGTGAAGGCGGGCGATAAAATTGGTCAAATTTTCTTCTTCAAATTTTTGACAGTCGACGACGACGCAGAAACCAATGCCGGAATTGTTCGAAAGGGCGGCTTTGGTTCAACTGATAAACAATAAGGGGAACTTTTGTTTCCCTTATTTCAACAACAGAAATTTTTTGTTCCTATTGTTTTAAGAAAAAACTTTTATTTTTACAAATTTAGCGCGATTTGTTTGACATAAACTGCTTTTTATGCTTAAATGGTTTTGTGATAGGAGAAGGATATGAAAAATCGTTTTTGTTTAAGCGGTACGATAATTTCTGCTATTATTAATGTTTTAACAATCGTTTTTTCTGTTGTTTGCATTATTTCGGCAAGTAGTAGTTTTTTAAGTGACAGCGTAGGGTTGGCTTTTGCGTTTGTGTCTGTTTTCATCTTGATACTTTTACTGATTTGTATTGTTTTATTTTCAATCAGTTTAATTGGTTTTATTTTGAGTTTGG
Organism: uncultured Lachnospiraceae bacterium; assembly: GCA_964521165.1. Taxonomy (GTDB): domain Bacteria; phylum Bacillota; class Clostridia; order Christensenellales; family UBA1242; genus Caccovivens. The sequence goes on along the minus strand of CAZFRA010000001.1, from coordinate 69,639 downwards.
TTATTCTTTGCCGTTTGAAAAAATCACCGGAAAACCACCTTAAAAAAGAAAAAATCGCATTGATTGTGCTAAATTTTTTGGCAATGATAGTTTTCTTGATGTTTTTCATATATGCGAATTATTGGTATATTGGTGTAATTGTTTGCGTGCTGCTCTTTGTGCCAAACATCCTTCTCATTATTGATATTGTGCGTCAAAAGAAGGAACTTAAAGAAAACGAACTTGATATCGGTGAAGATAAGACTCAAAATTCTTGACTTATCTTATATAATTTTGTTTTAATAAAAAGCAGGAGGAGATTATGAATAAAAAAGTATTGTTTTTTTCGCTGATGGCGAGCTTAATTGCAAGCATTTTTGAGATGGTTTTGGCAGTATATTATGCTGTAATTTGGGCATTATATATTACTGTTGATTTGCTTTATATATTGCTTGTTATCGCTCACGTTTTGCTATTTTTTGCGCTAATTGTAAGTGCTTTTTTTACGTGTGATTATCTAAAAAAGATAACCGGAAAAAAAGAAGTTTTTAATAATAAATCAACCACGCTTGGCTTAATTATTTCCAATTTTATCACAATGTTTTTGATATTCTTGATTGAAGAATCAGTGTTTGGAGTTGTTTTCTTTTTCGTGTTTTTTGCAGTTAATCTTATTCTTATTTTTGACCGCATTTTACAAGGTAAAGAAAGAAAAGAAGAAGTGGAAAATATTGAAGAAACTTCTGCTGACATCAATGAAGCAAACGAAGATGCAGAATAATTGAAAACCGAGAGAAATTTCGGTTTTTTTATTTTCAAGTAAAACTTTAAGTTTTTAAAATATGAATTGGCGTGAAATTTGGTATATTTTTCAATATTCCTTAATAATTTTAAAAAAACAGTTTACTTTTTTGCATTTTTATTGTAAAATATACCTAGATAAGCCACGGAGGTTTGTATGAATATTAGAAAGAAATTTGGCGAAAATGCTGTATTGATTTGGAAGGATAGGAAAAGATATTTCGGTCTTCCTTTATCTTTCACTAGATTTTATCTTATTAAAAACGGTGATGTTTGGTTTAAAATCTTCCGAGATGTTGGATTTTTATCCACTCATCTTGATGAAGTGAATTTGTATCGAATGTATGATATTTCTTTGCATCAGTCGCTTTTTGATAAAATTTTTGGAACTGGAACAGTGGTGCTGTATAGTAACGATGAAAGGACGCCAAAACTTGCTTTAAAAAACATTGCAAACCCTTTTAAAATTCGCGATATGTTCTCACAATTCATTGAAGAACAAAGAAAATTGAACGGCGTTCGTGTCGCAGAAATTCAAAGATAACAGGCGTTGCCTGTTTTTTTGTTGTTTTATATACGAAAGTATTTTTTTAAAATATTTTATATAAAACATAAAATTTTGTTTGTATATAAAGTCAGGCGTTGCCTGTTTTTTTTGTTATTTTTATATATGAAAACATTTCTTTTAAAATACTTTTATATAAGACGAAAAATTTTGTTTGTATATAAAGTCAGGCATTGCTTGTTTTTTTGAAACATAAAAGAAAAAGACATACAACATTTTGTGTTTGTTGTATGTCTAATACGCTACTGGTGGAGATGATCGGATTCGAACCGATGACCCTCTGCTTGCAAGGCAGATGCTCTAGCCAACTGAGCCACACCCCCACATTGCTCAAATATCTTACCATAAAAAATTTTATTTGTCAACAATTTTTTGTAACTTTTCAAAAGTTTAAGGTTTTCGTGTGGCAATAAAATCGGACTTATCCTTTAAAATATTACTAGTTTTGTTAATTTTTATTAGATTATTTGCTGAAAATAAAAAACAAAATGCCTTTGCCGGCATTTTGTCTTTTAAAGCTCTTTATTTACAGAAGTTGCAGTTTGAGAGAAGTAAGAGTAACAAGATTGTTCCACAGTCCACATTGATACCCTTCATTCCACCGCCGCAGCAGTTTAAAAGGAAAATCAAGAAGATGAGAGAACCGCAATCGTTGCCACATCCGCAATCTCTGCCAACATCGCCACAACCTGAGCCGCCAAAAAAGTTCATTTGTGCCTCCTAAATTTCTTCTTATGTATTTACGACTTTTAGTTTGTGCTTTCACACATTATCATTCTATTATCTTTTCAAAAAAATGTGCATAAGTAGACGGGTAAGTGCAAGAGCGGTTTGAAAGTAAATGTTTTCAAGTTAATTTTTTCAAATTTTTTTGTTTAAAAGATACCTTATTTTAATAATGTAAGTTATCATTTTTTCTTAATTTTTTGCTAAATTTTCTCTTTTTTGTTTTATGTTAAAAAAGTTGAAATATTTTTTTGTTTGTGATAGAATATACTCACAAAATAGGAGAAAATTATGAAAGCAACTCTAAAAAAAACATTTTCCATACTTTTTTGTTTAGTGTTTCTGTTTTTGGCTGGTTTTTTGCTTGTCGGTTGTAATGAAACAGAAACGAATGACTATATCACCGTTGGCTCGGATGCGAGTTTTACAAATTATCAAGATGTAAAATTCTATAACTCGTCTGACCTTACAATTACTTATCAAGGCAACAACCACTATACCATTGAAGGCAGTGCGTCGATTATGACTGAAGAGCAGGCTACAGCATACAGTACAGAAACAGGTGTGAGTGTTGGAAATGGTGCACTTTATATTGTTTTGAATGTTAAGACAGGTAAAGGCGCCACGGAAGTTGTCGGCTGGCGCAGTGAAGAAGAAAAGGATGTTGCATTCACCGAAGGAGAAATTGGAATAAACTATGTCACCACAGCAACATCTGCTAACGAAACAAAAAATTTTATTTTAGTTATTCACTCTGGTGTAAATTTTCTTCACGAAAATGCTCAAATTTGGAGAATTGAAGTGACGACAGCGGTGGAAGAAGGTGAAACAACGGAAACGGTGGTTTATACTGTTGATTTCTCGGATCTATACAATGTAAATTAAACACACATTAGTGTGTTTTTTCTTTTTTATCCGTTTTTTGAGAAAAATGGGTGTAAATTGCAAGTTTATGCTTTTCTTTACTTGCTTTTTAGCATTTTAATTTGATATAATTTATTTGAAATATAGTCTTTTGGGGGAAGATGTGGAAGAAGTTATTAAGTTTTCTGGCACAAATGAAAAACTTTTTACTCGTGTTTTGGTGGACACTATCACTGAAAAATCAACTTTGATTGTTCCAGAAACTCATAACGCCATTTTGATTTCCGATGGGGAAATGCTGCAAACTCTTTCAAAGGGCAGGTATCTTCTTGGCAATCTCATACCTTTCAAAAAAGGCGAAAAACTTTCGTTCGAAATCATCTTTGTGAGTAAAACTGCCAAATTAAAACTTTTGTGGGGGACACCGAGTAAAATAACCATTGAAGACCCGGTGATTAAGGAAACTTACAAAATGGGGATGAGTGGCGATTTTGAAGTGCAGGTAAGTGACCCTAGAAAAGCCTTTCTCTATCTTGTTGGCGCAGATGATGTTTTGACAGCGGATAGTTTGCAAGACCGTTTGATGAGCAAGGTAGTGTCGGTGGTTGAAGCCGAAGTGGCGAAGTTTATTGCAGAAAAAAAGGTAACTTTCTCGGGCGTTTATCAACACAAGCAAGAAATCGCAAAACGTATTGTACCACTCCTTTCAAGTTCCTTTTCGTCGAGTTATGGCATCACAGTCTATTCTCTCAACATTGTTAACATCATTTTTGATAATATCGACCTTGAAAGACTTAATGCCAAAAATACGGCAGCGACAAAAATGGTGCTTTGCTCTGTTTGCCAAACCGAAATTGAATCAAATTCCAAATTTTGCCATAATTGCGGAACAAAATTGAGCGATAACAAAACGTGTTCGAAATGTGGCGCCGAAAATTCGTTAGATGCAAAGTTTTGCAATATGTGTGGCAACAAATTTTAAGGAGGTAAAAGAATATTATGATGACTGCAATTTACATTATCGTTTGTGTGGCTATTGTTGGCGTTTCAGTATATTTTCTCGTGCGCGAATTAAGAAAAGAGAAAGAAGAAAATGTCGAGAAAAAAGAAGGTGTGCTTGTGATTCCAAATAAACGCCAAATCGAAAGGTCGGTGCAGAATTTGGAGAGTATGATTGTGCTTGCAGACGGTAACGACACCTTGACCAATAAACTTGTGGAACTTAAAGACGAAATTCGATTTTTGAACCCGTCCAGCAAGGCAAAGGTTAAACAAGTGGACGAAAAAATCGCCAACAAACTTGACGACATAAAAATTGAGATGTCGAAAGATTTAAATTCCGAAGTAATTTTTCGTATGATTGAAGAAGTGGAAGGATTTTTGTCACAGCGAACAAAGGAAATGGATGCCTGATGAAAAGAGAGTTAAAAGTAAGTGACGATGTGGCGGAGAGTGTTTTGAAAGAACTTAAACTTGGATATATTAACCTGGCGGATGGACTTTTCGATTTGGCACAAACAAATTTCGACCTTGTCATCCTTTCCGACCCGAAGTGCGCTGATGCTTTTTGGGGATTGATGCTTGCCAAGTGCCATATAAGAAAAGAAGATGTGCTTTTAAACAACGCAACGCTATACAAAAACATCATCTTTTTGAAAGAATATCAAAACGCGCTTATGTATGCCGACGATGAGCAGAAAGCGATATATCAAAATTTACTCTCTGAAATCGCAAAAATCAATGCGGGTGAAGAGTTTTAAGGAGGAAATATGTGGTGGCCTTTTAAGAGAAATAAATTCAAAAAGATTCAGCGAGAAGATTTAGTGAATTCCATTTGCGAATTAGAGCGACAAGAGCGCACTGTTGAAGCGGAAATCTTTCAAATGCAAAAAGAAATCGATATGTTAATGGCGAAAGGTAAAAAGGAAAAGACGGATGAACTCAAACTTTTCTATGCCAAGAAAATTAACCATTTGAAAGAACAAAAAGCAAGCACGATGCAAAAAGGAATGTATCTTCTTTATAACATACGCTTAATGAATAAACTTAAAGAAGCATACGATAGCAACGCGTTCTACAAGACCAAAACAAAAGTTCCTTTATCAGAACTTCTAGCTGACCAAAAAGGCTTGGCAAAGTTTTTGAATAAAGCACTTGAAACGCGTATTGCTTCCGAAGATGTCTTGACAAGTGCTGACGATCTGTTCACAGAAATACAGGGAGCATATGAAACAAATGAAGCAATTTATGGCACCAAAACTGCCGACGAAGAACTTTTGACATCTTTTGAAAAAGAACAACAAATTTTGGACGAGCAAACGCTTTATGAAGAAGTGAAGGAAAATAAGTCGAAAAAGAAAAAAATGAAAATGGAGGAATAAAAAATGGGGTTGTTTAAGAGTAAAAAACAAAAAGAAATCGAGCAAAAAATGCTGGTAAAAAGAACGATGAATTCAATGGAGAAGCAAATTGCTCGACTGGAAGAACAAAAAAAGGTGTTTGTCAACGCCGCCAAAAAAGCAAAGGAAAAGGATTTGGAGCCGCAATTTAATTTGGCTCTTTCTGGCTACAAAATGACTGTTCAACAACAAAAAAGGGCGCAAGAGATGTTGCTAAACTTTGAAATTACCGCTCAAATGCGCGATGTCACAATGATGACAACCGAATTTTTGAGAAGTATGAGTGCTATTTCCAAAGAGATGAGCAAACTTGCCAACGCCAAAGAATTTGAAAAAATTCAAGCGCAATTTGAAGAAGCGATTGCCGCTGTGGAAACTCAAACTGACCAAATGGATACTTTTATGGAAATGAGTCAAGAATCTTTCCGCCAAGCAGGTAAGGCGAAGGATGGCAAGGAAATTTCAGACGAAGAATTTGAAAAATATATTATGGAACAAGTGTCGAACGACGAAGTGTCCACTGAAGAAATCGACAAGGAAATCGAAAAACTGAAAAAGAAAATTGAAGACGAAGCAAAATAAGCGCTTTTAGGAGAATTATGGAAGATATTGAACTTCTTAACAACACCTTCGATTTATATATGAAAAAAGGTAAAGAAGCAAAGGAAAAGGGAAATTATGCTTTGGCAAAGCGTAATTTTATGCTCGCTGGCGAGACAATGATGAAAATGGCAAAGGTAAGCCAAGGCAAACTTAAAGAAGTTAGACTTAACAGAGCGAAAAGAATTGTCGAACTATCTGATCGTATCGGTACCGAAAAAGAAAAGAAAAAAGACGAGCAAGAAGAAGATGACGATGTCAAAAAGTGGCAGCAGGCGGAAATCCCAAATGTCCACTTTTCCGATGTTGCTGGACTTGAAGATGTTAAAAAAGCGATAAGAATAAGAATGATAAACCCTTATCTTTATCCTGAAAAATACAAATTATACAACAAAAAAACGGGCGGTGGAGTGCTCTTATATGGACCGCCTGGAACAGGTAAGACAATGATTGCTAAAGCAATTGCTTGCGAAGTTGGCGCGAAGTTTTATGCTGTTAAGGGATCGGATATTGTTTCCAAGTGGGTTGGCGAGAGCGAGAAAAACATCAACTCACTTTTCGAAGAAGCAAACAAACAAGACAGAGCCATAATTTTTATTGACGAAATGGACAGTTTGCTTGGAAAACGCGGGCAAGACATCCACAACGATAAGCGCGTTAACGAATTTTTACAACAAATTGACGGTTTTGCGGGCAGAAATCCAAACCTTTTGCTTCTGGGCGCGACTAATAGACCTTGGGATATTGACACCGCGGCTACGCGTTCGGGGCGTTTTTCGCAGAAGATATACATTCCACTCCCGGACGATGATGCGCGTAAATTTATGATTAAAAAAAATATGGAAAATGTGCCGGTGTCCAAAGATTTTGATATCGACAAAATTGTTGCGCAAACGGAAATGTATAGCGGTGCCGACCTTGAAGAGTTATGCGACAGAGCAAAAGACGAACCACTTTTGAAAGCGATTGAAACAGATAGCGTGGTGGAAGTTACAAACAAAGACTTTAACAAAATTTTGAAAATATTTCCACCAAGCGTTACCGAAAGCGAATTGAAAAAATTTGAAGAATTTAATAATGAAAGGGAAAGCGCAGTCAAAAAGCGAAGAAAATAGGCGGAATGAGAGAAAGAGTTTGTAATAATTGTGGAGGCAAGAAATATAAAGGGATAGGGCAGAATATAGTCAAATGCTTATTCTGTGGAACTATCTATGTCGACGAATACGCCAACAAAGAAGAAGAAATTTTGATTGTGCAGGCATATGAAAAAATTCGCGAGTTTAAGTTTGCGGAAGCGGTGAAAGACTTTGATAAAATTCTCACAATTTATCCAAAATCGCACGAAGCGTATTATGGGCGCTTGCAGGCAAAAAATAAGGTTATATATTTCAACAGCAAGGAAGGGACGAAGCGTTCCCCATCTTTTTTTGGCAAGGAGATTCCACTTTATTTGGAAGATGACGACTTTAAAAAAGCGGTGGAGTTTGCGCCAAAAGAGATTGCAGAAAGTTATACTGAGCAAGCAAAACGTGTGGAAAAAATCCGCGACAATTTCTTAAAATATGCGCAAAAATATTCTTGCGATGTTATTTTGAACACCAAGAGCGATTCGGTTGAAAAACTTTTGTCGGCGCTCAAAGAAAAGAATTTGAAAGTTTTTTTGCGAAAAGAGATAAAAGAGCAGAAAAAAGATATTGAAGCATTCACTTTTCAAGCAATTCAAACTGCAAAAGTGGAAATTTTGCTGGTGGAAAGGGAAGATGATTTACTCGATACAAAAATTCGCAATCTTTTCCAACGCTTTCTTTATCTCATAGAAACAAACGAGCGTTTTCCATCGAGTTTTGTGGTGGCGTATAACGACAAAGACGTCTCGCTCGACCAAATCAAAAAATTTTTTCCAACACTGCAAAAACTTTATTCCATAAACGATATAAACTTTGTGGAAGATTTAACCACTTTTGTGAAGAGTGCAGTACAACGAGATTTTAAGCAAGATGTTGGGTTAAAAAAACGCGAAGTGAAAGAAGTTCAGCCGGTCAAAAAAGAAAAGGTGGAAATTTCCACGGTAGCGCCAACCGAACTTGGACATTATAATATCGAAAATATTCCACTTTCCGAGAAGAATAAGGTTAAATGGATTTTTTCGAGTATAAAAAACGGTGACTTTGAAACTGCCGAAAAACTGCTGATGGAAGAAAATGATTCTCCGAGTGGCGAAATCTTTTTTGCATCACTTTTGTGCGATAGGCGGATAAAAACGGAAGAAGAATTCTTTTCTAATATTGAAAATTTTAAAAACAAAGAAGTTTTGGAAAACATTTTGAAATACTCCACTCTGGAATTTGCCAACGACTTTGTTAACAAATGGGAAAGATTGATTGTTCAAGAGAAAGACGTGGATGTTTATCTTCAATATTTAGAGTTTTTGGCGCAATATCAAAACTCGCTTCACGATGAGTTTATCGAAGAAGCTGAGAAATTGGCGCTGAAGACTTTAAACGAAGACCTTATTGAGAAAATCTTAAAGTGCTTCGACCCTGCCGATGTGGATAAATACACCAATTTCTACTTCCAACTCGCGCAAAAATCCGGGGACGAGAGTTATTATTACAAAATTTTGGAACTTGACGAAGGTCATCCACAAAGCCTTTTTGCGTTATTTTCAAAAAACTTTGAAACTCTTGAAGGCAAACTCTCTTATCGCGACGGCGAAAAGTTAGAGAATGTTTTAAAGTATTGCGATTCCGAGCGTCGATGCGGTTTTTTGGTAGATATAATCAATATTGTATGCGAAGTGAGTTTTTACGACTTACAAAAAGCTGAAGAACAGTTTGATTTTTATTTGTCATATATTGATGACGACACAATTCTTACTGGCACGCTAACAAAACTTGCTTTGACGCTGCAAGAGTATGGCTTCTTTAGTTTGAGCGAGAAATACCTTTCACTCGCCATTAAAAACGACAAGGAAAATGCGGAACTATATTGGAAACTCATTCAAGTTAAAACGCATTGTCGCAATGAAAACGAACTTTTGACAACTTCGGTTAAAATTGTAGATATGGAAGACTGGAAAACATTGCTTAACTTCGCTAGCGATGAACAAACGGAAAAATATTCTAAAATCGTGGCGAAAGCCAACACTTCCACTGCAAAAAAACTTTTTCGCGTCGAACTTTTGGATAAGGTGGTGATGAAGGAAAAGTTGAGAGAGTTTTTGTTGCGTAACAACAAGATTCTCAGTGAAGCGAATGATAAAAATTCGGCGAAGTATTATTCGCAACAACTTTCCGCGTTTGAAACATATTTTGCTAAAATTGATAATGCCAAAACTTTTGAAGAATACAATGATATTTTCGAAAGAATTTTCGAACGCTTGGAAGTTATGGATTTAACGATTGACACTTCGGTGAATATCGCAAAATTGGATAGCAAAAAAGAAAACTTGGCGATTATGGAAAAAGAAGCGAAAAAGCGAGAAGAGAAATATCTTTCCACAATCCAGCAAGAAAAACGCAATCAAAAACGCAAAATCGTGCTTTTCTGCACTTTGGAACTTGCGCCGATGTTATTGATTTTCCTTTTCCTTTTGCTTGCTATTCTCGCACCGAAAGAAACATATATGGTATTCAATCAAGACGCCGTGGTGGCGTTCACAGTTCTTTCTATTTTGTTTGCGCTTGGCAATCTTATATATAATGTTGTCAAACGAAACGGTAATAAAAAGTGGCGGATGGCGCGAATGGTGATTGTTGCCATAGGTCTTGTCAATCTTGTGTGTTTGCTATTTGGCTTTTATATCTATCCGCCAGAAATCAGCATTGAAAATGCCAGCGAGTTTACTGCGATAGCACACAACGCAAGCTATGTCGATATTAAAATTGAAAACGACATCGATATGTCTGGCATTTCGTGGACAGCGTGTGATTTTTATGGCAGCATTGACGGTGGAAATAATCGAATTTACAACCTGACTTTTTCGGAGGATGAAAATAATTTTGCACTTTTTGACAATTTTTCTGGAAAAATTTCCAATCTAACAGTCGAACTTGCTGAAAGAAGTTATCAAAATGTGGAAAAGTTTGCCGTCATTGCTTTGACAAATAATGGGAGTTTGGAAAATATTTATGTTGTGGCGAATGTGGAACTGACCACTTCCGGCGATGCGCTTGTTGGCGGATTGGTGGCACTTCACAATAACGGCGAAATTATAAACTCTGGTGTGAGTGGCAGTTTATCTGTAAATATCAACGGCGATTTGGTGTTCGGCGGTTTAGTGGGTGAAACGGAAAGTTCAAATGTTTTAAGTGGCAATTTTGTAGACGCAGAAATATCCTTCATTGCTCAAAGCGGAAGTTTGAGTTTTGGCGGTTTGGTTGGCGAGAATAGCACTGAAATATCCACATCCAAATCTAAAATAATTCTCACTCTTGAAGGGGATTTTGACAGTGCGTTCATCGGTGGACTTGTTGGCAGAACGCGTGCTGATATCACAAATTCATACGCCGTTGGGTCTTACGACTTTAACTCGGTGGAAAATGTGACTGCGGGCGGCCTTGCCGGTGAATTGTATCGACGACACAAAGTGATAGAATATTGTTATCAAAACATAACCTTTGAAAATGCAGCAAGTGATATTGGTGCATTAGTTGGCTCTATTAGAGAAGGTATTGTACGCAACTCTTTTGCCGTTTCATCGCTTGATAATTTATATCTTGAAAGAAGCATAAACGACGAACTTGCGTGTGCAACAGGGTGCAAAATTTTCGAAACCGTGGACGATTTAACTTCTGTCAATATCGCATCAACTTTTGGCTTCTCACAGGAGATTTGGAGTTTTTCTAGCACTTTGCCAGAACTTAAAATTTTCGAATAAAAAATATGAAAAAAGCTTTTTATATTTTTTATTTTTTACTAAAATTTGTTGCCAATTTATTCTAAGAGTGCTAAAATATACGATAGGGAATTATCTAAATTCTCTCAAAGTATGAAAAATTAAATTTCTAGCATATATAATCATTGTGATAAAAAATAGGTGAAGTTATGTTTAAATTATTGAAATATTTGCAAAAGATAGATTATCTTTTCCTCTTTATTATTCTCGGACTAACGGTTTTTCAAGTTTGGCTTGACTTGTTGCTTCCAGAATATATGGGCTCTATTTTAACCTATTTGCAGACTGGAACGGATAACCTTATCAAAAACATTTTAATTGATGGAGCGTATATGCTGGCTTGTGCGATTGGTAGTCTTTTGTCGGCAATTTTGGTACACTTTTTCGTATCGCAAATTGGCGCAAGGCTTTCGGCAGGTTTGAGAAGTGCACTATATGGCAAGATTGAAAGTTTCTCTCTGGCTGAAATGAACAAATTCTCCACAGCAAGTTTAATCACACGCACAACAAACGATGTCACACAAGTGCAAAACTTGATAACAATGGGAACACAGTCTTTAATCAAAGCACCAATCTTGGCAATCTGGGCGATAATCAAAATTATCGGCTTGGGCTGGGAGTGGTCAGTTGCGACAGCAGTTGCGGTTATGTTTGCCATTTTATTATCGTTGATAATTGTTATTTTTGCCGTGCCAAAATTCAAAAAGATTCAATCCTTGACTGACGATTTAAACCGTTTGACGCGAGAGAATTTGACGGGTATTAGAGTGATAAGGGCGAATAATGCTGAAGCGTATCAAACAGACAAATTTCAGGACGGAAACGACAATCTAACCAAAAACAATTTAACTGTAAACAGAATTATGGCCATAATGAACCCGGGAATGTCACTTTTGATGACTGGTTTGAGTTTGGCAATTTATTGGATTGGCGCTTATATTGTCAATGATGCGGTCGATATTTCAAATATGATGATTTTCACATCTTATGGTATACAAGTTGTTATGGCGTTTATGCTTTTGATTGTCACTTTTATCATCTTGCCAAGAGCGCTCGTTTCGGCAAAGCGTATTAACGAAGTTTTGGATACCTATAATTCAATTGCTCCGGGCAGGATAACAACAGGGGATAATCTTCAAGAAAATTATATTGTTTTCGACAATGTTTCTTTCAAATATCCCGACGCCAACGAATATGTTTTGAAAGATATTTCCTTTTCGGTAAAACGTGGCGAAACGGTGGCATTTATTGGGTCGACGGGAAGTGGGAAAAGCACGCTCATCAATCTTATTCCAAGGCTTTATGATGTAACTGAAGGCGCGGTTTATATTGACGGTGTTAATGTTAAAAATTTTTGGACCAATGTTCTTAATAAGAAAATTGGCTACACACCACAGCGAGGAATTTTGTTTAGTGGAACAGTCAAAACGAATGTCAATTTTGGCGATAATTACGCTGATGAAGAAACTATAAAAAGGGCTTTGAATATCGCGCAAGCTTCCAATTTTGTTTCGCGAATGGAAGGTGGTTTGGATGGGCGCATCGCGCAAGGTGGTAACAATGTTTCGGGCGGACAGAAACAGAGATTATCCATCGCAAGAGCGGTGGCACGTAAACCAGAAATTTTTATATTCGACGACAGTTTCTCGGCACTTGACTTTAAGACCGACAAGAAGTTGAGAATGGCATTGCAGAAAAATACGGAAGGTATAACAAAATTTATTGTGGCACAACGCATTGGAACAATTAAGGACGCCGACAAAATCATTGTGTTAGAAAGTGGCGAAATGGTCGGTATTGGTAAGCACGAAGACTTGCTAAAAACTTGCCCAGTCTATAAAGAAATTGCTTTATCGCAGTTATCAGAGGAGGAACTACAATGAGAGGCGGAAATATGATAGCGGGCGAAAAGCCGGCAAAGGGAATGTTTAAAGCATCAATGATTAAACTTGTCAAATATTGCAAAAAATATTATGGGGTTATCATTTTTGGTATATTGCTAGGAATTATTTCTGTTATTTGTCAAATTATTTCGCCGAACAAACTTGGCGATTTGACGGAAGAAATAACCAGTGCAATTAACTCGGGTATAGCAATTGATTTAGATAGAGTTACGAGTTTGGCACTTTTAATTTTAACACTTGCTTTGGTTATGGCAGTGTTCAACTATTTTCAACAATTCATTATGGCAACAACAACGCAGCGAATAGTTTATAATTTTAGGCGAGATATTGCTGTTAAAATCAACAAACTACCTTTGAGATATTTTGATTCTCATCTATATGGTGACACTTTGAGTCGTGTAACGAACGATATCGACACCATAGGACAGTCTTTGAACCAATCAATCGCCTCGCTTTTTTCAAATGTTCTCTTGTTTGCTGGCGTGATTATTGCAATGTTCGTGACACAGTGGATAATGGCACTCACGGTTATTGGGGCGACACTTATCGGTTTTTTGGTGATGCTCATTTTCTTAACCAAATCGCAAAAATATTTTAATATGCAACAAAAAGACCTTGGCGAGTTGGATGCACATATTGAAGAAGTGTATTCTGGTCATAATGTTGTCAAACTCTTTAACGCAGAAACCACAAAAGGTAAAGAATTTAAAGAAATCAACAAAAAACTTTATAAGAGTGCTTGGAAATCGCAATTTCTTTCAGGCGCGATGATGCCGTCTATGAACTTTGTTGGCAATTTTGCTTTTGTTATGGTTTGTATCGTCGGGGCAATTTTGGTTACCAATGGGGTTATCGGTTTGGGTCCTATCGCATCATTTATGATATACGCTCGTCTGTTCACAAATCCAATTTCACAAATTGCTCAATCACTTACAAGTTTGCAATCCACTTCAGCAGCAAGTAATCGCGTGTTTGAATTTTTGGAAGAAACCGAACTTGACGACGAAAGCACGAAAAACACAAAATTGGAAAATGTTAAGGGAAATATTGAGTTTAAAAATGTTAAATTTGGCTACTCCAAAGATAAAGTTATCATCAATAATTTCTCGGTGAATGTTAAAGCAGGGCAGAAAGTGGCGATTGTCGGTCCAACGGGTGCGGGCAAAACCACCCTTGTCAACTTGCTTATGCGCTTTTATGAGATTGACGACGGTGACATAAAGATTGACGGAACATCCATCAAAGATTTAACTCGCGAAAATGTTCACGACCTTTTTGGTATGGTTTTGCAGGATACTTGGCTTTTCCAAGGCACAATCAAAGATAATTTGCGTTATAACAAAGAAAATGTTACTGATGAACAAATTGTGGAAGCGTGCAAGAGTGTTGGTGTTGACCACTTTATTCAAACTCTTTCGGATGGATATGATACTGTGATTGATGACGCGATTAATCTTTCGGCAGGGCAAAAACAACTTTTAACGATTGCACGCACAATGGTGGCGAATAATCCTATGCTTATTTTGGACGAAGCAACAAGTTCGGTGGATACTCGAACGGAAGAACTTATTCAAAAGGCAATGGATAAACTTATGGAAAACCGTACATCTTTCATTATTGCACATCGTCTTTCCACAATACGCAACGCCGACATTATTTTAGTGCTTAAAGACGGCGATGTGATTGAAAAAGGAAATCACGAAGAACTTATGGCGAAGGGCGGTTTCTATGCTGACCTATACAATAGTCAATTTTCTGAAAATTAAAATTTTTTTAAGGAATAATCTTCAACGTTTTTTACAAACTAATTCCGTTTAAGGAGATGAAAATGGTTGCAAGGTTATCCTTTTCGTTTATGGCGTTACCAATGATTTTTTGTTCAATGTTTAATTCTCTCGATATTTTTTCGCTTGGCAAGATGAATATTATATATAACGGACAGGTGATTGAAATCACTAGCGAAGAAAAGGCGGAAATTCAAAGCGAAATTTTGACATATTTGGAAGGCTCTTACGACTCTCCGGCACTTGCTGTCATTTTTCCAGAATTATATGAAGAGATGCTGAAAGATGGATATTTTATCAACTTCAAATTCGATAAACATTTTGAATATAACGGGTTTCCGTTCGATGAAGTGACTGTGAAGATTGAAGACGATACCTATGGTTTCAACATCTTTCGTGGAGTTGATGGTGTTTTCAAAGGGCGATGCATCTATGTAAACACCGAAAAATCATCTTCAAATTTATATAATCTTATCGTTTCAATTGTGAAAAATGCCACCGAAAATGCCAAAAGTACTTTGGTGCAAGAATAAATTTGGTGACATAAAATTTTTGTCAAAAATTTTTTATTAAAAAACAAAAAAACATCAAAAAACATTTGACATTGCATAATGTTTTTAATACAATATATAGTGAGAAAACAAAAAATTTTTACTATATATTGTGTTTTATCCTATAACGGACACAATATCTTGAAATTAACAAAGGAGAATGTATGAAAGACGAACTGGAGGAGTTTTGGAAGGGCTTTAAGGCTGGTGATTGGCAAGAAAATGTGAATGTCAGCGACTTTATTGACAAAAACTATAAGGAATATAAAGGCGACGATTCCTTTCTTGTTTCTGCTTCACCAAAAACCAAAAAGGTTTGGAATAAGTGCGAAAAACTTTTGAGAGAAGAAGGTAAAAAAGGGCTTTTGGATGTTGAACTTAACATTGTTTCTGGTATCACGAGTTTTGCGCCTGGATATATCGACAAGAAAAATGAAGTTATTGTTGGGCTTCAAACCGACAAGCCGTTGAAGCGTATTGTAAACCTATATGGTGGAACAAGAATGGTGGAAAAAGCACTTTCGGCGTATGGTAAAAAGCTTAACCCTGAAATTAAAAAATACTTCAAAGAATTTCGTAAGACTCATAACGATGGTGTTTTTGACGCCTATACTCCTGAGATTCGTAAAGCAAGAAAGGCGGGACTTTTGACTGGACTGCCAGATGCATATGGTCGCGGAAGAATTATCGGTGATTATCGCAGAGTGGCGCTTTATGGTATCGACAAATTGGTGGAATTTAAGCAAAAAGATTATGCCAAAATTGATGTTTCTAGCGAAGAAAACATTCGTTTGCGCGAAGAAGTTCAAGAACAAATCAGAGCGCTTGGCAAAATCAAGGAAATGGCGCAATCTTATGGATTTGACATCTCAAAACCTGCAAAGACGGCGAAAGAAGCGTTCCAATGGTTGTATTTTGCCTACCTTGCTGGCGTTAAAGAAAATAATGGCGCGGCAACAAGTTTAGGAAGAACTTCCACTTTTCTCGACATTTATATTGAGCGCGATATGAAAGAAAATGGCTTGACGGAAGAAGGGGCGCAAGAACTTGTCGATCAATTTATTATCAAATTGCGTCTTGTTCGTCATTTGAGAACGCCGGAATATGACGAAATGTTTGGTGGCGATCCAACATGGGTGACCGAAAGTGTTGGCGGTATGCTTGACGACCAAAAAAGTTTGGTGACGAAAAACTCGTTTAGATATCTCAACTCTCTCATCAACCTTAATCCTTCGCCAGAACCGAATATAACGATACTTTATTCCAGCAAATTGCCGCTCAATTTCCGAAGTTACTGTGCAAAAATCTCTATTCTGACCGACTCAATTCAGTATGAAGGTGACGATGTTATGCGTCCAATTTATGGACACGACTACGCAATCGCTTGCTGTGTTTCGGCAATGAAAGTTGGTAAGCAAATGCAATTCTTTGGTGCAAGATGTAATTTGGTGAAAGCCTTGTTATATTCTCTCAACGGTGGCGTGGATGAAAAATCAGGTGTGCTTGTTGTGGAAGGACTAGAGAAAAACACCCAAAAAATTTTAACTTTCGACAAGGTTTGGAAAAATTATAAAAAAACAATGGATATGGTGGCAAAAATCTATGTCGATTCAATGAATATTATTCATTATATGCACGATAAATACGCATACGAAGCATCTCAAATGGCGCTACACGACATTGCGGTTGAAAGACTTATGGCGTTTGGTGTTGCAGGTTTTTCGGTTGCTGTGGATTCTCTGTCGGCAATTAAGTATGCAAATGTGAAACCAATACGCAACGATGATGGTATTATTGTCGATTTTGAAACGGAAGGTGATTTTCCCAAATATGGCAATGACGACGATCGGGTTGACCAACTCGGCGTGGAATTGGTGCAATATTTCGTTAACTGCTTGAAAAAACACAAGTTGTATCGCGGCGCAAAACACACACTTTCGCTTTTGACCATAACTTCAAATGTTATGTATGGCAAAAAGACCGGCTCGACTCCTGACGGAAGAAAGGCGGGTGTAGCATTCGCCCCGGGTGCAAATCCAATGCATAAGCGCGATAGTCAGGGTGCGCTAGCATCACTTAACTCTGTGGCAAAAATACCATATTGTGATTGTTGCCAAGATGGTATATCAAACACATTTTCAATTATCCCGTCAGCGCTCGGCTCTGATGAAAGGACGCAAGTGAAAAATCTTGTTGGTATAATGGATGGTTATTTTATGCAAGGTGCGCAACATCTCAATGTGAATGTTTTGAATCGTGAACTTTTGGTTGATGCGATGAATAATCCGTGGAAATATCCAAATCTCACAATCAGAGTTTCGGGTTATGCTGTTAACTTTAACAAACTTTCGCGCGCGCATCAAGAAGAAGTTATTGCGAGAACTTTCCATTCTTCGAGATAATTTTGTCAAAATTCTATACTTTTTTACTTTTTTTACACCTTTTTATGTAAATTTAAAAAAAGAAGGGGAAATATGGTTCTAGGTAATATCGATAGTTTTGAAAGTATGGGGCTGGTGGATGGGCCGGGCGTGCGATTTGTCGTTTTTATGCAAGGCTGTCCACTCCGATGCGTATATTGTCACAATCCGGAAACTTGGTCGAATGAAAAGAAGATCGAAATGTCGGCGTCGGATCTGGTGAAGAAAATTTTGAAGTATAAGACATACTTTGGCGAAGAAGGTGGTGTTACTTTTTCTGGCGGCGAACCACTTCATCAACCGGAATTTTTACTAGAAGCATTAAAAGAATGCAAGAAAAATGGTATCAACACCTGCCTTGACACTTCTGGCGCGGGCGAAAACTACGACGAAATTTTGGATTATTGTGATTTGATAATTTTGGATGTTAAGGAACTTGACGAAGAAAAATATCAAAAACTTACCGGAAAATCAATGGATTGGTTCAACAATTTTTTGGAAACATGTCAAAAGAAAAATAAAAAATTATGGTTAAGGCAAGTTATCATTCCAGGGTATAATGATACGAAAGAAAATGTTTTACGCCTAAAAGATTTTGCTTCCAAACTTCAAAATGTGGAGAAAATTGAACTTTTGCCGTATCACAGTATGGCAAGAGATAAATATAAAAAGTTAGGAATTAAATATCGTTTGGAAAATGTTTTGGATATGAATAAAGAAAAATGTGAACAACTTGAAAAATTGTTAAAATAATTGTTTTTTAACAATTTTTTTATTTTTTATAATTTTTTTTATAAATTTTTCGTCTTTATTTTAG
>CAZFRA010000001.1:0-51232 GCA_964521165.1 uncultured Lachnospiraceae bacterium | reverse complement strand
CCACTTTAAAAATCTTCTAAAAAGCGCGAAAATTGGTAAAAATTATATTGTGGATTGGCTGCTTTTGGTGATATGTTTACTTTATGGGATAAAAGGTTTCGCGAAAGGCTTCGTGAGAATGCTTTTTTCATTTTTAGGTGTTGTTTTTGTCATTTTTGTTTCGTATTTAATTGCAAAAAATTCAGACAATCTTTTTGGTATTGCTGATTATTTTGCCAACATATTTAAAAATGTGCTAGATGGATATTCTTTACAAACCTTTTCGAATATGGAAGAATTGGAGACAATTTTAAGCGGACTGGAAATAAATTCTGTCTTATTAAGTATTCTTCGGTTCTTTATATCCAATATTACTTTTGAAGGCGAATTTACACTGGGTGAATTGTTATCGCCGTTTTTGTCAACCTTGGTATATAAAATTGTCGTATTTATAGTTGCATTTGTGATAATTTTGGTTGGTTTGCGCATAGTAAGCTTATTCTTTAATTTTCTCATTAAAAAAACAGGTCTTTCGCCTGTTAATCGTTTTTTAGGAATGTTGCTTGGGTTTGTTAAAGGAGTGTTGGTTGCCTCAGTTGTCTATTTGGCATTTTCGACGCTGGCCGGTTTCGGTTTAAGTGAATGGTTGAGCAATTTTGTCAATGCCGGAGTGCTGTCAAAGTTTGTTTATGAAAACCATATTATCAAATTGTTTGAAGGGTTATATTCGATATTTTCTTGAATAATTTTGGTTTCAGCGGAAATGGACGGAATGCTTTCCAACGAATCTTCCAATTTGCTAATTTTGTCGGTATAGACAATAATGATGATAAGTTCAATAATTATGACGAGTGCCAAAATGGTGAGAAAGACATATAAGAATATTTTCAAAAAATCTTTGTCATTTCTCTTTTTTTCGTTCGTTTTTTCTTCTAAATCTTCTTTTTTTAATTTTATCTTCATAAACTTTCATCTTCTCCGCAATTTTATTATAGCATTTTTGAAGTGGTTTTTCAAGCAAATTGCCGATAAATAAGCGTTCGATTGTCAAACTTAAACAAAAAGAAAACAAGATGTATAAGCGAAATTCGCCATAATTTAATTTTAAATTTATGAAAAAGAAAATTAAACACACCAAAAAAACACAAAAAAATGTAAAAAAATGCTCTAAAAATTGATTTTTTATTGATTTTTTTAATATTTTTTTAATATCAAATAAAATTCCACTTAAAAAACCAAAAATAACCACAAATAAAAATATTTGTGGTTGGCTTAAGGTTTCGTATAACATTATTTAAAAATCCTTTTAATTAAAGGAATTTTTTCTTTTTTTCCGGTGTATTTAAAAGAATTTATCTCGCCGGCAAATTCCACTTCTTTTTCTTCCAAATTGAGTTTAACAACTTCAAGATTATTTCCGCAAATTAAAATGCTGGTTTCGCCAACTTCCACGACGGCTTGATTTATCGTTGATGAAACAACCTTTGTTGCGCCAAAAATTGTTAAAAGTTTTCTATTCGACAAAACAACCTTTTCTTCCATAATCACTCCTTTTTTAAAGATATGCGATAATTCTTGATTATTATGCGAAAATGTATTAAAATATTGGTATGTTATCGAAAGAAATTATCGTCACAAAACAGCAAAAACTCTTAAATATCCTTGTGGATAGTTCTTTTTCATATGCTGCGGCGCAAAAAATGTTGAGAAATAAGGATGTGCGCGTGAACGGAAAGGTGTGCAAAGAAAATGTAAAACTCGAAGTTGGTGACAAAGTTTTATGTTTTTATAAAGACGAAGCGAAGTCGTTTGAAGTGGTTTTTGAAGATGATGAGTGTGTTATTGTCAACAAATTTTCAAATATTGAAACTGAAGGTGGGTTGGATAAGATGTTAAATTGTTATGCCGTTCATAGACTCGACCGAAACACCGAAGGTTTGATGGTTTTTGCAAAAACTTTGGATGCGAAAAAAAAGTTGGAAAAGGCTTTTCGCAATCATTTTATCAAAAAATTTTATTTAGCCGAAGTTGTTGGAGAATTCAAAGTCGACGAAAATTTTAAGGCGTATTTATTGAAGTATAGTGAAAAATCTATTGTCAAAATTTTTCCAAATAAGGTAAAGAATGCCGTCGAAATTGAAACAAAAGTGAAAACATTAAAAGCGGGGTGTGAGTCCAGTCTTTTAGAAGTGGAAATTGTTAGTGGAAAAACTCATCAAATTCGCGCACATTTAGCGTTTTTAGGGCACGCGATTATCGGTGACGGAAAATATGGTAGGCGAGAAGATTATAAACGCTTCAAAGAGAAAAGGCAAAAACTTTTTGCATATAAACTTGTTTTTGGCGATGTTGGACTTGCTGGGCTCAACTGCAGAGAGTTTATGATTATGCCGCGCTGGCTTGAAGGTGTGTCAATTTTTCAAAATCTTTCATAAGACTTATTATGAAAATAAAAAATTCTTATTATGAAGGACTTTTGCAAGACTTATTTTGTGGAAATGATGGTTTTTTCACTATTTTTTTGCATTTTTTATATCAATTTAATCAAGTTTCTGTTTTTTATCCAAATTTTGAGAAGGAATTTGAAAAATTGTATTTATTGGAAATTGAAGTGTGCAATCTTCTTTCCAAGACTATTATTGAAATTGGCGGTGATGCAAAATATTATTCTTCTAGCAAAAAATTTGTAACCGCTAGCATTGATTATATCAAAACTTTGCCACTTATTGTGGATGTTGATATGGAATTTATTGAGAAAAATCTCATAGACTTAAAAAATACGCTTTCCAAAATTGATAATGTGAGAATTAAGACAGAGTTAAGGAAAGTGGTTGCAATAAAAGAGCAGGAAGAAAAAATTCTAAAAGAAATAAAAATAAAATTATTAACAAATTAAAAAAATATAAAAAATTTAAAAAAATATTTAATTTTTCGCGTAAAAACGCGAATTTTTTGTTATTTTTTTGATTTTTTAATATTTTTTTCGCAAATCTTTTTAAAGCAGTAACTACCGTTTAGAAAAATATTTTTTGTTAATTTTTATATTATTTTTTGCGCCATAAACATTTTATTTCTAATTTTCGATTTTTTTCGCAAATTATTTGATAAATTTTATAACAAAGTGTTATTATATATTTATATATTGGCGACTTTTCTAGGACTAAAATTAAAGATGGGGTGTTTTTATGAAAAAATTTAACATTGTCCTTGTGTCTATATTTTCCATACTCTTGGGAACTTTGCTTTCGGCGTGTAATTTTAAAACGCCGTCGGCAACTTTTACGCAAGATGAAATTTTTATTTCCGCCGGCGAAGAGATTGATTTGAAAAATTATCTCACATTTTCAGAGATTAGTTTTGACGATGTTGAGTTCAGTTTTTCTTCTTCCACCTTTTTTGAACTTAACGGTTCGGTTATCATTCCGAACACATACGGACAAGCAAATGTTTATGTGAGATACAATCAGAACACCCTTGACAGTTTACATATCGTGGTTAGAAAACAATTTGAACAAGTGGACAACATCCAAATGGACGATGATGGCTTGGTCACTTGGAATCAGGTTGTTGATAAGTTTGATGAAACACAAAGTTTTGTGTCGCCAACACAATATCAAATTAACATAACCTACACCGATCCAGAAACAAACGATGAATCTTATTTTTCGCGCACAGTTAGCGAAAATTCTTACAACCTTCGCGAAGATGAAAATTATAAGGAAGGGAAATACACCCTTTCCATTTATGCTATTGGCGAAGGATATTTTGACAATTCCGCTCCAACAACAGTTGTTTTGTATCTTGGCTATATGCCACAACTTCAAAAAACGGACTTTAATTTTGACGCGGAAAATGGAATTCTTTCGTGGGCAATTGTGGAAGGCGCCACTTTTACTGTGGCAATAGACAGCGAGTATGTGACAGAAGTTGAAGTAAACGAAGTTGATTTGAGTGAGTATTTTGACAATTTAAGTGCTGGCGAGCATATCGTTATTGTCACAACAAATGATGAAAATGGCGAAAAAATAAGTGTGGCAAGCGAAGAAATTGTTATCAACAAACTTTCAAACGCACAGGTTTCTTATGAGAGTGGAAAATATAGTGTTTCATTCATTGATAACGCGTCCAAAGTTGTTTTAACTGCCGGCGAGAAGGAATACACTTTCACCGAAGAAGGTGAAACCATTTTTGAAGGTTTAGGGCAAGGAGTTTACACTCTTTCTGTTCAAACTTTTGCTGATAACATAGATGCACAAGACGGTGTTTTCTATGCCAACAGCAGCGTGGAAATAGTTGGTAATATTTATAAACTTGGCACGCTCACTCTTTCAGGCACTGGCAATAATGCCGAAAACGCTGAAACATTCAGTGTTAATGTTTCGCGACAAAGTGAGAATGTGGCAACAGATTTTGTTGTTAAATTGAATGGCCAAACATCCACAACAAGCGGTTTTTCTGCCGAAGGCGACAATCAAAATGTTGTAGTTGAAAATGTGGCTGTTGGACAAAACACTCTTACTATTTCACAAATTGCCACGCAAGACGAAGTGGTGATTGAGAACGCAACATACAAAGTTATCAATTCGGATGAGAGTGAAGAGTTTTCCTTCACAAAACTTGCGGCTTTTGAAGATATTTCTCACGGATACACCAATGGGAATTCGGTGATATCTTTCTCTGAACTTGAAAACACCACCACTTATGCGCTGTATGTTAAAGACGGCGAAGATTTTGAGTTGGTGGAAAACAATTATTCGTTTGCAGAAGGCGTATTTACTTTTAATGGACAAATTGAAACACTTTTTGCGGACTATTTTAACGAAAGTGATGAGATAACTTTCAAGATTGTGGCCTCGGGTGACAGCGGCACAGTTATTTCGTCTTCATCCGAAATAACTTTAACACAACTTTCAACTCCAACGGCGACAACTGAGAGTGGCGCCGGAGAAGTTTTTGAGTGGAGTGCGGTTACAGGCGCGGTGACATACACCGTGCGCTATGCCGTTTTAACCAAACAACAATTTAATGACGAGAATGTGGATGGTTTAAGTTTTGAAATACAAACTTGCAGCAGTAATTCAATTACTCTTGAAAGTGGCAATTATTATTACATTGAAGTTTGCGCAAATCCAGCAAACGAAAGCAAAAATTTAATATCCAAAACGCTTACCGCTTTCTTCTATCTCACAGGGCAGTTAGATGTGCCAAAAGTTGAGTTTATGGAAGGTGATTTGGGTAATGGCTCGACATATTACATAAGAGTTGAAAATGTTACATATATGTCTTCTTTCACCGTAACTCTGGGTGGTTCTGAAGTAAACTATTCTCCGACTGAAGGTGATTCCACGATATACACGCTTTCCGAAAATTTTTCCGCTGTAAATAACGAAATAATACTTACAGTTACCGCAAATCCAGAAGACAGCAACTTATATTCTTCAAGCGAATACTCTCTCACAATCGTTAGATTGAGTGCACCACTATACAACGACTTCGTTTTTAACGACCTAACCACAACCTTGACCGTTTCCGGTGAAGAAAAAACAGGGGTTAGTTCAGTTGTTTTAACATATAGTGGCACTGCTGAAAGCCGTTCGGCAGAAGGACTTGTTGCGGTTATGCAAGTTTACGATATTTCCAGTGGAAGTATCAGCGCGCAATTTAAAGGTAGTGTGCAAGTTGAAAGCGTTTTCACTCCTTCCACCGACAACTATATTTATCTTGACAGTGCAACGACGACATATGGAATCTCTCGTTTGGATAGACCAAGCAGTTTTGCATATAATGACGGTGCTCTTACTTTCGCATTAACCTCATCAACTTCCGATTCCGAAAATTTTGTTTTGGATATTTTCTTAACTGACGCAAATGACACGGTAACTTTATTGAAAGTTAGCAACTTAACCGCTAATGGAACCGCTACTTTGACACCATATTCGGTTGTGAATGGAGAGTTGGTTTCTTTGCAAGTGGGCGAACAGACAATAGGGAGCATAATGCTTGGCTCAAACCTTCTTTCCAACCCTTCGTCGAACAATTATTCAATTGATATTTCGTCGATATTAAATTCAATTGGTTTGAATGAAAATTTAAGTGTTTTCTACGACCAAGCGATTGATGTGGAATTTGGAATTTATCGCCGTTCAGTGACTTACACAGACGGTGTATTCTATTTAAATTCTTATTACGGTTCAACCTTGAAAGACGCCGAAGTTGACCTTCTTAATGTGGAAAAAATGCCGAGCACAACACTTTCGTATGACAAAGATAATAATTCTTTGATATGGGAGGCGGCTACTGGTAACTTTGGTACAACAACATATTCAATCTATTTAGAAGGAAGTCAAGGAATTTATAGAAGCGGACTTACGGCGCTTGAATATGCTCTCAGTCTTGAAATGACGGCATCCACAGATTATGTTTTTTATGTTGTGGCAACAAATCCGTATTATCTTGATTCCAGTCAGTCCAACAAAATAACTATTCGAAAATTACCTTCTGTTTCGGGCGTGACTTTAACAGGAAACAATTTGCAGTTCACAATCACTGGTGAAGACGCGAACTATACCGCTTCTGCCACAGTGCAAGTTGGTAGTAACACAACCACATTGCAGAAAACCAACAACGCTTTCACATACGAAGGGGTGACGACTAGCGGAACTTATACCTTCAAATTCGTGGCAACCACGGAGTATGAAGATGAAGGATATTATTATCTCGATTCGGATGAAGTGACATTCACTTTAACGGATATGTTCGTTTTGAAACCAGATTCAACGGAAGTAACTTTCCAAAGCAACAGGGTGTCTTTCTCGGCATTTGGCGGAGAAAGTGGTAATTTCAACCCGCAAACATTAATCTATTTCATCACTTTCTCGGATGGAACAAACACGGTAGTTATGTCGACAAACACCAATTCTTGCACTGTTTCTGGTGATAATTTAAGTATTCTTGATGCTGGCAGTATCACAATCACTGTTTATGCATATTTGGACACTTATACCGCGACCGTTGGTGGCACGATATACTTTAATGGCACAACAACCGCCATTTCTTCAGAAAGTTTGTATAATGTTTACACATACGAAAACGCTGCAACCGTCACCAAACTTGCCGAGCCAACTGTGGATAGTGTGACTTTTGACTCTGAAACGACAACACCAACAATGACTATCGAATTTTCGGGCAACTACTCGTCTACCGAAACAGTGTATGTTGTTGTGGATGAAACTATTATTGTACAAGAACAATATACAACTCTCAATGGAGAAATTGAAATTGATTATGAAACTTACGCTCAATATATGACTGCCGGCGAAAGTACATACTTTTACATCTATGTTGCAAGTTCTACGAATATAACATCAAATTCGACAAGTTTTGCGGTTTATGCTAACGAGAAAGTTACTAGCGTTGAGCATCAAACGGCGCAGTGCGACGACATAACTTATTACACCAATACTCTTGAAATAAGTGGTAATTTTGAATACGCCACGGGCGGCGTTGTGATTGTGGCATACATTACTACAACAAGCGGCACATCTACACTTTCTCAAATCGCCACGGTCACGGATGTAGGTGACACAATCACAGTGAGCCTTTCCGAAGAAATCCAAAATGCTTTATCAGGCGGCGGAGAAGTTTATTATCAAGTCTTTATCAATAGTTATAGCGGTAACGGGCAATACTTCCTTGCTTCAGAAATAACGGGAAGTGCTTCTTATTCAGTTTTGACAACACTGACTGATGTTAATTTCACAAACGGCGGGTTCTATGTTGTCGACAACAACTCTTCCATCAATTCAAATAGCACGCTATATATTGTGGAATACTATAATGATTCAGTTGGAAATGGTCAAATTGTGATTGGAAGTGACGAAGATTTCTATTTTGAATATCCAATCACTTGGGGCAACGGCACCTACACAATTTCTATTAAAGCAGTGGAAGAAGGAAAGGTTGTCTCTCAAATTTACAGTTTCAGCAGAACATTACAAAGATTAAGCACTGTTTCAAATGTAACTCTGAAAAGAGATAGCAGCACGCAAAGCCTTTCGCTTTCGTGGGACGCAGTACAAAATGCCACATCGTATAATGTGCGTGCGTATATAAATGAAAATTTGGTGAGAGAAGTTGAAGTGAACGAGGCAAGTGTTTCTGTATTTGAAGTTCTTGGCGATAACTATTCACTTATCTCGGGTAACTATGGAATAAGCGGCGTGGATATCACTTTTGAAATCATCGCTCGCAATACTGATAGCAGCACCTACACCGACTCTCCAGCATTCTCCTTTAAAGCCGAATTTTTAGGAACAACCAGCGCGCTTACATCTTCAAGTTTTGGCGTTGATGAAAATGGATTTTTGTATTTTGACGGCGCAGTTTCGGGTGAATATTATCTCTATCGCCTTGTGGATAATCAATCTTCCGGCGGCGTGGAATTTGAATATTTGGAAGCGCAAGCGGGAAGCGACGGACGCGTATACATCGACCTTACTGATTTTGCAAGCAACATAACAAGCGAAATCTTTTTCCGTGTTGAAGTGATAAGAAAAGGCGATGCCACAACCGATGGTGTAACTTTCGGCTCAAACAACAATACCGTTTTGAAACTTGATTCAATGGCTGTCACAAGCACTGCGTCGACTTTGTTCCAACTTTCTAGCAGTGTTGCCAGTGCGGAAATATATGATGGTGACGACTCAAAAATTGCCATTAGTTTAGAGACAACTTCTAAAGTTTTTGTGAGTCTTAATGATTCATATAATCCAACCGACTTTGCTTCGGAAAATATTAAAGAACTTACTTTAACGGATACTGGCACATCTCAAAGCGGTTACAGTATATACACAATTAATTATACCGAAATTTTGGATGCTTTCTCGGAAAAAATGAGTGGAACAGTGACGCTGTATTTCTACGCACTTTCCACACAAGAAAGCGCCAACTTAGTAAGCGTTATTTCGTTTGCA
Source organism: uncultured Lachnospiraceae bacterium (assembly GCA_964521165.1). Classification (GTDB taxonomy): domain Bacteria; phylum Bacillota; class Clostridia; order Christensenellales; family UBA1242; genus Caccovivens. The sequence goes on along the minus strand of CAZFRA010000001.1, from coordinate 42,281 downwards.
TACTCTGCCTTTTCGGTGACAATTACCGAAACAACAGGAATTGTTGCAATTGAAAAATATAATCAATCAGGGAATGATGACCTTTCAGAAACACAACTGAAGTTCGACTATGACACTGATATTGTTGGGTTCTATTTCAGTGTGGACTATGTTTCGGAAAGTGGCGTGGAAGTTTCTTATAAATATTCTTATTCTATTGATGATTGCACGGTTGTTTACAACAATTCGGTTGCCGAATATATCATTCTAAATCTAGACGCAGTTTTAAGTTATGAATATTCTATAACTTTAGATGACCAAGAAATTTCAGGCGTGACTTCTTCGGGTAAATATACCATTAAAGTTAGCATTTTAAAGAACACAGCAAGCGGTGTGCAATTCAGTCAATATATCACCAAGTTTGGAGAAAATGATTTGATTTTCACCAAACTTCCAAGTCCACAAACGGCATATTTAAGCAGTGGTAATTTGCAATGGACGCTAAATTCAAGTTCTGAGTTGCTTGATAATATTGATTTCTATTACATTTACTTTATCGACGCAAACAACACAGCTAATGGCACTTATTTTGTTGTCGACAAGAGCAACACAACTTTCAACACAGAAAATTTCAGTGCGGGACAGAACGAATATTATGTTTATGTTATTGCAGTGGCAGAAGATATCTTCACAGTCGCGTCTGATTTAACCTATGTTGTAGACAATAATGGCTCCGCTAAAAAGGTGGCTAAAAATCGCTTTAACTCCGAACTTACACTTTCCAGCGGCGGCACTCTTTCAATTGCTTGGCAGTCAAATGCAGATGGCTCGGGCGATGCTGAAACTGACTTCTATACATACATAACAAGTGCTTCACCAACTGCGACTAATTTTGTCAATAACATTTTCTTCTATCCTTTCACTTTCACGGTCAGTGATTTGGTCAATGGGAATGTTCAAGTGAGATTCCAATTCATCTCATATGACTCAAGTGGAAGTGTCAGTGGCACAAAGGAAGTAACAGTGAACGCGTTCTATCTTTTGGCTCTTCTCGACGACACAATCGTTGAAACTAATTTGACAACAATCCAGAACGCTTTGACGAGCTCGTCAGACAAAAATTTGGTAACATATTTTCAAAACGGTTTAAGCACATATTGTGGCGGAATTGCCAGCACGAACACTATTTTCGATGAACTCTTTGAAACAGTGCAAGAAGGTGGATATGAAATTCGATATTGTCTCCTTGGAAATTCTTCCACATTTACTTCAGAGTGGTATACTTTGACAAATTCTAACAGCGAAAAAACAATCTATGTCAATGGAACGCCAAAAGTTACGGCGGGGTATGAAGATGTTTCTACCGTATCAGTAAGCGCGACAACAAGTGTGACAAGACAGTTCTATATAACAATAAATAAGTCGCAGGTATACACGCAAAATGGTGAAAAAATTGATGCTACAAGATACATTCTTCAACTTCGATCCACCACTGGCGTGAAATATGCTTTTGAAATCTATAAAACTTCTTCAGCAGCAACAAATTGGATTTGTGCGCAAAATGTTGAAGACGCAGCGCAGTTTACTGTGGTTGATAATGGAACTTCTTTGACTCTATACCTTAACTTAAACAACGGCGAATCAATGAAGAGTAAATATGCCGACATCGTTACGGCGTATACTAGTTTCTATTTTGAAGTCTACGCGCAAGGGAATGAATATTCTATTTCAAGCAAATCAGAAAGATTTAGCCTTTCCTTTAATGATTCTTGCGAAAACTTCCGTGCAGAAAACGGAACGCTCGCTTGGGAGTCGACTTTGAGATATGACACCACGGTTATTTACAAACTTGATACCAGCACGGCGGAGCAAGAAGAAACCTACTCAACAGTTTCTGGCAACTTCTCTCTCACCTTAGACCAAAACGGTATATATGACTACATCAAATTTATCACTTACGGTGGAGTTTCAGACAACTCAATTATGGTAGATAGCGACACATATGTCATCACTGACTTATACAAACTTGCCACACCGACCGTGTCCACCGACTTAAATATGATAAAAATTGAAGATAGCTCCAGCAACATTAACGCCTACAACTCGGCTTATACCGACGACGAATTTAAAAAGTATGAGATTTACAACGATAATTCGGGTGTTAACAATTCATATAAACTCACCAACACCGACTTGTCCGAAGCGACTTATTACGAAGCAGGTATGGGCGCAAACGGAAGTGCTTACTCGTCTTCTTCATCTTCAAGCGGAATTGCGGGTTATAAGCAAACAGAACAAAATGCCACAATCTTTACAGTAACGGCTCTTGGCAGCACCATTTCAAATTTTGTGGCAGAAGAAAGCAGTGTTGGCGTTTACAATCTTACAATTGAAAACAGCAATGGAAACGACACAATTTTGTTGCGTTCATCAGCACAAACTATTAATGCTAAAATGCTCAATTCAGTGGATAGTTTTGCCATTCAAAATGGCGTTATCACTTGGTCGAGCGATAATGTTTGTCCAGAAGGTTACAGCCTAGGTAATAATGTTAGTTTGGTATTCAAAGTCACAGTTTACTTCTACTCCACTTCAATGAGCTATTACGGCGAAATTGTTAAAGATGTGCTTGAAACAACAATTGTGAATTACACCAACGAAAATGAATTTGATTTAACAAAAATAGTTTCAAGTTTTCCAACTGATAATTATGACTATATCGAAGTTGGTGTGCAAGCAATGGCGTTAATTGTTAGTGCCACTGAGCCGGCAAACGCGCTCTATGTGGAACTTATCGACGGTCGCTATGCTTATGGCAGCAACATCAGTTACAATGACACATCTGTCCAAATTCTTATGTCCAGTGGTAACACAATTGATGGGATTGTGCTTTCAGAACAAGTGGAAAATGTTCGCGTGGAAGATGGCGTCTTGACTTTTGATTACTCTACCAATCAAAATGTTGTATTTGTTGTGGAAGATGAAAATGGAAATTCAATTTCTGGGACATTTTCATACACACTTAATGACGATATTTATACCTACACATTCGTGGAAGCGGCAGGAGCACTCAGCGCAGGAGAACACACTCTGACAATTTACGCTATTCAAACAAGCACATCGACAAACTTGACAAAATCGGCGGGCACGAGAATCGATATAACCAAAATCGCAGCACCGACTGATAACGACTATGAAATTTCTATCGAAACACTTTATAATGTTAGTAGCAACAGATCGGTCGAAGTGGAAGTTATAGATTTCTCCAAGTATTTTGATAATAACAATTATGATGGAAACACATTCACGATTAGTCTTGAATTGCAAGACGCTGGCGGCAACACAATAACAATAACAAATTCATCTTCGAAACAAATCGTTATTTTCCGAAGCGAGGATGATGTTTTCGATTTGTCAAATGGTGGTAGTCAGAATTACAACTATTCATCCACATATATTGGCTATGTTGTTATTGAAGAAAGTGAAGAATTTACCATAAAAACAACAGCAACGGTATTAAGTGGTAGTGAAGGAATCAACATCCTTTATGCCGATGTTTACACTTTGGATTTGAGTAGACCGGAAAATGTGTTCATCATTTCCTATGACTCAACCACTCAAACTTTCAGTTGGACTTTGGAAAATGTGGCGGAACTTTCTGGGTATTATTACATTGTTTCTATAACATACGAAGATAACACAACAATGACATATTATAACCTAACTGACAACACTTTCACGCCGACAGTTATTGGTACAATCACGGAATTTGGTTTGACGGTTAAATTCTCCGAAAACGCCTTGACGAGCACATATGAAACTATGGATATGACCAACGAAATTAGATTTAACTTGTTTGAAAGTGGTGACGGCACTTCTTCCAATCCATACATCATCACAACCGCTACACAGTTTATGAATATTCAATACAGAATGTCGAAATCGACATATCTCAATTCCTATCAAACATCGACTGGTGATGTCACTTTGACAGGTAACGATGAAGTGTTCAATTTTAGTATTGCAAACGATATCAACCTTGGTGAAATTTCGGGTATTTTGTTTAAGGGTGAATTTAACGGTAGAATTAGTGGTTATTCTCCTACGACGCCACCGACATTGACATACACTTTGGTGTACTCTGCTCAAGATTGCGTTTTGACAAGCAGTATCACAGTGAGTGAAGGACAAGTCACAGGACTTAACAACTCGAGTTCAATCACGTTCAGCAATGGCCTTAGTTTGTTTGAAAAATTGGGCTCATCGTCGAGCATTTCTAACCTTGGACTCGAACCAACTTTCACGTCACAAACCACAATTGAAAGTCACTTCTTGGTGGCAGGTTTGGCGATTGAAAACGAGGGCGTACTAAACAATATTAATGTCAACTCCTTCATATCAAACTTGGAAGTATTTTCTCAAATATCCGCTTATGTTGGTGCTTATGCTGGGATTGTTGCCATCAATCGCTCAAGCGGAAGTGTTACGAACTCCAATGTAAGTTCACTTGAACTGACTGGTTCAAGAGGCGGACAATATTTCTATATTGGTGGAATTGCCTACACGAACTATGGCACAATTTCAAGTTCAAATGTGACAGAAGTGTCATTAATTCTAAGTGGAATCACAGGTGGAATGCATCAAGTTGCTGGCATATGCGTAACATCCACAAGCAATTCATCAACTCTGACAAACAACACGGTTGGCACAGTTTCTGTGACGAGCACGGCTGCTAGCAATTCAGACACAGTTTATATCGCAGGAATTGCTGTATATTCAAGCGCACCGAATTATAGCGCAAACACTGTGACAAGCGTAACAACAAGCGGCAACATCCTTACGGTTTACAGTTCAAATTCTGTCTATGGCGGAACGGGCAAAAGCGAATAATTTAGTATAAAGGAAAAAACTTTTGAATAGAATTATTCTATGAAAAAGTTTTTTTTCTTTGCTATTGCTTTTTTGTTGCTATTCTCGTTGCCGGCAAATATTGTCAGCGCGGAAAGTGGTAACAATTCGGTGACGCTTTTGAGAATATCAAGCGGGCAAGTCAATTCATTTGTCTATCTTTTTCCGATAAACACTGCCGAATTTGAAAATGTTCAACTTTCCAGCACTGAAATTGAAGGGTTTAAGTATTTCTTAAAAAGTCGCGTAGGGCTCATTCGTGATAACTATTTTGAACAGGCGGAAGAGATTGACGGAATGACGGTCAGCGAAGTATGTTACTATTCTTCTTACGATGCCATTGGTTTTGAAGTTACTTTTGGAAATTTAACGGCGTATCACGAATTTTTCGGTTCAAGTTCAGATGATGGTGACAATCAACAAACGGGATTTTTTGTCACCAAAACTTTTTATGAAGTAAATTTTCCATTTCAAGAAAATGTTGTGGAAACTTTGAGTTTGATGTACAGTACAACAATCACGGTTTGGTCTACGGTTTTCAGCATTGATGTGCAGAAGACGGATTATTTAAGTCAAATTTTTGAAAATTGCACATTTACCTATCAAATCCTTTCCACACAAAAGAAAATTTACAGCGAAAATATGTCGAAGGTTGGCAGTTTTTACGCCAACACTTTCACACTTTCAAAAACCGAAATTGCCGAAAGTCCACAAATTGTTTTTTGGACGGTTAGGGTAAACTATGGCTGGTGGTATCTTTTTGCGCTTGTGTCGACAGTTAGTGTGGTTGCTGTTTTGCTTATTTTAGAGCATAAAAAGCGAAAAAAATTGCAAAATTTTGCTTAAAACTTTAAAAAATTACAAAAAAAATCATCTTTTCTTTAATATAACTTGAAAATTTTTGAAACTCGTGGTAGAATAATATTTAAGAAGTCAAAGTGCTGGCTTTTTTTATATTGTGTAAAATCGAGGTCACTATGGAAAACAAAGGAATAAGAAATATCGCCATCATTGCGCACGTCGACCATGGCAAAACTTCTCTTGTCAACGAAATGCTCAAACAAGGTAATGTGTTCAGAGATAATCAAGTGGTGGAAGATAGGGTTATGGATAGCAACGCGCTGGAAAGAGAAAGGGGAATTACCATTTTGTCGAAAAATGCTTCTTGCCTTTATGACGGCGTTAAAATTAACGTTGTCGACACACCGGGGCACGCTGATTTCGGCGGTGAAGTGGAAAGAGTTTTGAAAATGGTAGATGGCGTTTTGCTTGTTGTGGATGCTTATGAAGGTCCAATGCCACAAACTCGTTTCGTTTTAGAAAAAGCGTTGGCGCTTGGGCATAAAGTTATTGTTGTTGTCAATAAAATCGACCGACCAGACGCTCGACTAAAAGAAGTTGTGGATGAAGTTTTGGAACTCTTTTTGGAACTTGATGCCAACGAAGAACAACTTAACTCACCATTTGTTTTTGCATCAGCGCGTGAAGGTGTGGCTTCGACAGATATGAACGCAAAAGGCGCTGACTTGAGACCACTTTTCGAAACAATAATAAACTATGTTCCAGCACCGGTTGGCGATGAAAAAGCGGGCTTGAAAATGCTGGTGTCTTCGGCAGAACATAACGACTATGTCGGCAAACTCGCCGTTGGAAAAGTGGAAAGGGGTGAAATACACGTTGGGCAAAATGTGATTGTTTGCAATTATCACGACGACACCAAAAAAGTTAAATCGAAAATTATCAGCCTTTTTGTTTATCAAGGGCTTAAGCGCGTAAATGTTGAAAAAGCAACTGTCGGTGAAATTGTTTGTGTAGCTGGACTTACAAATGTCACAATCGGCGACACGATTTGCAATGAAACGCAAGTGGAACCTATTGAATTTGTCAAGATTGCTGAACCTTCCGTTGAAATGACTTTTATGGTCAACGATAGTCCGTTTGCTGGAAGAGAAGGTAAATTTGTGACATCGCGTCATCTTCGCGACAGGCTATATAAAGAAGCAGTCAAGGACCTTTCTTTGAGAGTTACTGACGGCGAAACAGCAGAAAAATTCAAGGTTTGCGGACGTGGCGAAATGCATCTCTCCATTCTTATCGAAAATATGCGCCGTGACGGATACGAATTCCAAGTTTCGCAACCAAAGGTGTTAATAAAAGAAATTGACGGCGTCAAATGCGAACCAATCGACCTTCTCTATCTTGATGTGCCAGAAGATAGCGTGGGCACAGTAATGAACAAAATGGGTATAAGGAAAGGTGAATTACAAAATATGACACCACACGGCAACAGAATGAAAATGGAGTTTTTGGTGCCGTCGCGCGGACTTTTCGGTTTTAAAAGTGAATTTTTAACGGATACGCGTGGTGAAGGGATTTTAAACTCACTTTTCCATAACTATGAACCATATAAGGGCGAAATTAACCGCCGTGATTATGGCGCACTTATCGCTCACGAAGACGGCGAAGCAATTGTTTATGGTCTTTACAACGCGCAAGAACGCGGCGAACTTTTCATCGGTCCGGGCACACCGGTTTATGCCGGAATGGTGGTTGGTACCAATCCAAAAGGTGGCGACATTGTTGTGAATGTTTGCAAGCGTAAACATCTTTCCAATATGCGCGCATCTGGGTCGGATGAAGCGTTGAGACTCACTCCGCCAAAGATTATGAGTCTTGAAGATTGCATTGAATTTTTGGCAGACGATGAATATTTGGAAGTTACACCAAAATCAATTCGTATAAGGAAAATTATTTTGGACCATAATATGCGTCTTCGCGAACGCGGAAAAATGCTCCGTGGCGAGATTTAGTTTTTCAACTGAATTATTAAAAAAATTGAAAATTGCTGATAAATTACTTAAAAAATTTTATTTTTTGAATGTTAGTATAAAAAAGAGTATGAATTAAGTTTGGCTTAAACATACTCTTTTTTGTTTTATAATGGTTGTTTATTATAATTCTTTGTCTTTAGGTTTGACTTCTTTTTGGCTATTCTTTTTGGAGTTTTGGCTTTCCCAAGCAATCAGTTTGTCTGCTTGAAGTTTTTTAGAAGCAAGTTTGAGAACATCACCATTTCTCTTCACAGCAGCCAGAACAACAAACTTATTATTTTTAAGTCTTTTAGAAGTAAATTCAAGTGCATTTCCATCTTCCTTAACTGCTTCCAACACAACATCTTTATTACCACGGAATTTCTTAGGAAGTTTTTTTAATATATTTCCATCGTATCTAACAAGTGCCATTGCGACATCTTTGTCAGAACTGAAACGCTCGTTTGCCCAATAAGGAATTTCTCCGGTGGTTTCCGCAAATTCAATAACAAGTTTTTTATTATTTGAAATCTTTCTTTGCCACTTTTTAGAAAGGGCACCCAAAACACCAACTTCCATTCCTCTTCTCCTTACTACTTCCAATATAACATCCTTATCATCTTTAAGCTGATTGGAAGCGAATTCAAATGCATAACCACTATTTTTAATTGCTTCCATAACAACGTCTTTATCATTTTTAAGCTCATAAGAAGCATATTGAAGTGCATCCCCATAATTTTTTACAGCTTCCAACACAATCTCTTTATCATCTCTAAATTTTTCAGGAGTCCATTGAAGAACAGATCCAGTATTCATTACTGCTTTCAAAACAACGTCTTTATCATTTTTAAGTCTATTAGAAGTATATTGAAGAGCATACCCATAATTTTTTACAGCTTCCAACACAACCTCTTTGTCATCTCTTAATTTTTCAGGAGCCCATTGAAGAGCATACCCATAATTTTTTACTGCTTCCATAACAACGTCTTTATCGTTTTTAAGTTCGTCAGAAGCATATTGAAGAGCAGATCCCTTATTCTTTATTGCAGCCAACACAACTTGTTTATCATTTTTAAGTTCGTCAGAAGCAAAATCAAGTGCTCCAAAGTATATCTGAACGGCTTGTAAAACAAAATCTTTATCTTCAAAAAATTTTTCAGAAACGCGATATAGTAAATCATATTTTTGAGAGCCGTCTTTATTATCAATTTTTAAAAGGTCTAAAATAAAATCTTTATCTTCAAAAAGTTTTTTAGGAACGATTTGGTGAAAATGATAACTATTAATACCATAATTGTAACTATAGTGTTTTTCTAATTCCCAAACAACATCTTTGTCGCCTTTAAGTCTATCAGAAATATATTCAAAGTTATCAGAACTTCTTTTGACGGCTGCTAAAGCAATATCTTTATCATCTTTAAGTTTGTCAGAAAGAAACTTAGTAGAAAGATTTTGTTTGTTGTAAATAGATAAAACGAATTCCTTATCATCTTTAAGCTGATTGGAAGCGTATTTAAATGCATCATAACAATAATTTTTAATTGCTTTCAGAACAACGTCTTTATCATTTTTAAGTTTATTGGAAGCAAATTCAAGAGCATTTCCATTTTCCTTTACACTATTCAACACAACTTCTTTATCATTTTTAAGTTTATTGGAAGCAAATTCAAGAGCATTTCCATTTTCCTTTACACTATTCAACACAACTTCTTTATTATTTTTAAGTCTGTCAGAAGCATATTTAAGATTTTCACTTTCCTTTCTAATAGCAAAAAGTGCGATATCGTCATTATCTTGACAATATTCAGGAATATATCCAAATATATACGCATTCGAATTTATCATATTGTTTACAAATTTTTCATCATACCTAACTTTATCATCTGCATATTTAAACGCCTTTGGTGCTCGTCTTTCCTTTAGGAAGATGCTAGTGTTTTGATGATAGTCATAAATTGTATATGGCAAGTAGCCAGGATCACAAATTTTTGCAATGAGATTTTTATCTTTTTTGAATTTTTTAGATGCATATTGAAATGAATCGCCGTCAACTATTGCAGCAGTCAAAACAATATCTTTATCATTTTTAAGTCTATCAGAAGCATATTGAAGAGCCATTCCGTTTTTAGCAACTGCACGAAGCATCAAGTCTTTGTTGTTTCTGAACTCTTCTGGCATTTCTTTAATAATATCAAGAACAGCTTCACATTTGTAGCCTTCCTCCATTTTGCAATATTCCAACTTTTCCATAATGTCGTTAAAAGTTTCTCTCATTTCTTTATTCATAAATCTCTCCTTCAAACATATTTGTTATGATGATTTTAACACGGGGGGGGGGAATTGTCAAGTCTTTTTTTGAAAAAGGTAAATTTGTGTGTTTTTGAAGTTAATTTTTGGGAATTACTGCAGATTTTTATCTTTGAGTTGTTGACAAAAAATTGTAAAATTGATATACTTTAAATGTTAAGGGAAAAAGTGAATGAAAGTTTCTGAAAGAATGGTTTTAAAACAAACATTGAAAAGGCTTGGTCTGTTTTGCCTTATTGTCTTAATTCCAATTTGCTTTATTGGTTTCGGATTGATGTATGCTGGGCTTGAAATAGGTTGGAATATCACCATTCTTGTCTGCGTGCTTTTTTTGTTCTTTGGTCTTTTTATGATGGCGTGCAGTGCGCTCGATAAACGAAAAGAGAAAAAACTGAAAGAAAGTGGCAAAAAAGACCCATTTTCTGACTAGGAGATTTTTATGGCTGAATATAAAATTTTACCGAATAATTTGGAAGCGGAACAAGCAGTTCTCGGTTGCGTGCTGATTGACCAAGAAGCGCAAACGGATATTTTATCGACTTTGTTGGTGGAAGATTTTTATTCCGAAGCACATCGCAACATTTTCAAAGCGATGCAAACCATTTTCTCGAAAAGCATACCAGTTGATTTCGTTACTTTGACGAGCGAATTGGAAGTGGAAAAGAAGCTGGAAGCGATTGGCGGAATTGACTATATCACATATCTCACTAATGTGGTGCCGTCGGCGGCGAATTTTAAACATTATTGTGACATAGTTACTTCAAATTCAGTGCGAAGAAGTTTGATTAAAGGTGGACAGTTGATAATCGAAGATGCTTTCTCAAATTCGGATGAGAAAAACGCTATGCAAAATGCTGAAAAAACGATTTTCGATCTATCTCAAAAAGATGCCTCCTCTGGTTTGGAACTTGTCGGAAAACCAGGTGGCGTTTTGGCGGAAGTTTTGAAAGAGATTTCTGAAATTGCTGAAAATCAAGGGAAAATGCGTGGAATTCCAACCGGATTTCGTGACTTGGACGCTGTGACGAATGGGTTAAATAAAAGTGACTTAATTTTGCTGGCGGCACGACCGGGTGTTGGAAAAACATCTTTTGCAATGAACATCGCTTTGAATGTTGCTTTAAATGAAGGAAAAAAAGTGGCAATCTTTGCTCTTGAAATGAGCAGAAGCCAACTTGTTCAAAGAGCGTTGGCGTCGATTGCAAAAGTTAATTTAACACATATTCTTCGTGGAACAATGGATCAAGAAGAGTGGAAGCGTGTTTGGACAGCAGAGAAAAAATTGGCACAAAGTGGACTTTATATCGACGACAATTCTACTGTTACACCACTTGATATAATCTCAAAATGCCGTAAACTAAAAATGACGGAAGGGCTCGATCTTATCGTTATTGATTATCTTCAACTTATGACTGCCAACAAAAAGGGAACACGAGAAAACCGAACGCAAGAAGTCAGTGATTTAACGAGAATGTTAAAAGTTGCGGCGAAAGATTTGAATGTTCCAATCATTTTGCTTTCTCAACTTTCGCGTAATGTTGAGCAAAGAGAAGACCATAGACCTATCCTTGCGGATTTGAGAGAATCGGGCTCAATCGAACAAGATGCTGATATCGTTATGTTTCTATATAATCCAGAGAATTACAACGATGTAACGACGGACGACGAACCTGGCACGGTGTATCTAATTATTGCAAAACACAGAAGTGGTGCAATTGGCGAACTTAAACTTAAATGGCTCAAAGAAATCACGACCTACACCAATGCAAAACAAGAAAGTAAACCGGAGGGAAGCGAATGAAAAGAGGAATAATCATCACAATCATTTTGGTTATTATAGCCGTTATCTTAGCGATTGTTTTTATCAATCTTTTTAAGGAGCGAAACACAACAGAAGTGGCAAACAGAGTTATCAGTGTGGCAGAAGAAGGATATCTCGCCGAAGATAACGAAGACTACAAAATAATTATTGAGCATCTTTCTAGTCTTTCATCCAACTCAAGGCTTGAAACAGGCGATAAAAACGAAGTTGAAAACTTTTTGAATACACTTAAATCATACTCCGTTATTGTAAGTTTTTACAGTAAGCAAATTATCTACACTGACTATAACGATATCTACAGCAGCAATGCAAACAGCGTTTTGAATAATTTTAACGACGCCGAAGAAGAAGCAGAAAATTTGGCAAAATTTATTCAAGAAAACTCGGCTGTTTGGGGCGATAGTGAACAGGCAAACGCGAGAGCGTGGTCGGATATCAGCACTTATGCTGTCAATATCATCACTGCGACAAACAACGCCTTAACAGGTTTAGCAAACATATATGCTGGTTGCCTTGGTTCCAAAATTGCCAATAATGATTTTGCCAACCTTGTACTTTCCACAATCAACACAAAACTTTCCAGCGTTTTGGAAAATTTTGGCACCAGCAGCGACGATTCTTCCATTGTTTACACAATGGCAGTAAATTATCTTGACGAAAACTATGAAGATATAATGACATATTATTCCAACGTCGAGTTACAAGAGCGCGTGAATTCTATCATCGAAGGCGAAGAAGAATATTTGGACGAATTGTTTGATGGCACAATTTGCCAATTTGCTTAAAGGAGTGAAATATGGAAAAAACGAAAAAAGGTTATAAAATTGTTTTACCAATCCTTTTGATTTTGGTGAGTTTGCTTGCAGTTTTTAGTTTTGCAGGTTGCGACACAAGTGTGACAACTCTCAGCGAAACGGTTTCGGCGATGAATGATAAACTAAGTGAACTTAATTTTTTAACCAAAGACATATCCAAATTATATACGCGTGAGTACTACACTGTAAGTTATGGCGAAACGATTGACGATATTATTGAAAGTGATGAAGGTAGTGATAGTTACAAAGAACTTTCCAAATATTACAGTGCAATTTTTTCGATTGCGATGAGTTATTTTGATGAAAATATTGATATCGTGACGGGACTTTATGAAGAAGAAGTAAGTGGGATTCAAAGCGAGATAAATGATTTGAACGATAAAGTATCCATTTTTAGCGACGGAATTCAAACTTTTGCTACTGCACGTAATGAGATTTATAGATATTTCAATAATTATGAATCTGCTGACGATAATCAAAAACTTGTACAACTTCGAAGTTTTAAGCGTTCGTATGCTGTTTTTGTCGACAATGCAGTTGAAATGGCGTTGAGCCTTACAAATGCGGTTGAAGCAACTGGTGAATTGAGCGAAATAAGTAATGTTCAAATGATAAAAAATTCGATATGCACTCAACTTTTGAGTTCTTTCCACGAAATTTTTGTAATGAACATTGGCACATTTAACTGGTCAGAAACCGATGAAACAAGTTTTAAAACAGAAATGGAAGAAATTATCGCCACTTTGGAAGATAATTTTGAACAATATATGACCTTGTTGGAAAAAAGCAGTGATTTTAAAACACTCACACAAGACGAAATTGTTTCACTCAAAAACACAGCAAGTGACTTTTTGACTGAAATGCAAGACTTTTTGGAAGCATTGGATGGGTTGGATTTAAGAACTTTGGCGATTGATTATTACAATAATTTTAATTCCTATCACGAAGAGAACACTAATGCAGAAGTTTATCTTTTCAAAATCAAACAGTTTGTGAATATCTCTTTGCCAAACTATCTTAACACTTTGTATAATAGCGTTGTGGAATAAAAGCGTAAAAAGGGGGAAATATGGACAACAAAAAAGTTGCGGAAATGTTGTTTAAGGACAATAAATTTACGGTGGAAGCGCTCGAGAAAAAATATCCACCAAGAAAGTTGAAAAAGGGCGCGGAAGTGACGCGTTTTGGTCCAAGTCCAACCGGATTTATGCATATCGGAAACCTTTTCCAAGCGATAATTGACAAAAATATTGCAAGGCGCACGGGTGGCGTGTTTTTCTTGCGTATTGAAGACACTGATAAAAAACGAGAACTTATCGGTGCCAGCACAATAATTTTGGATATTCTCAAAAGATATGACGCTCAACCAGATGAATATGAAGAAAAAGGCGTCAAAATCGTGGGAGATTATGGTCCATATTTTCAAAGCGAACGCGAAGAGATTTATAAAGCATATGCCAAAAAACTTGTTAGTGAAGGTAAGGCTTTTCCGTGTTTTTGTCGAAAAACAGAAGGACTTAATGATGTCAAAGAAAAACGCGAAAAAATGTTTAGTTTGGGTTTAACTGAGGATAAGGACCCGTGCAGAAATTTAACCGAAGAACAAATTGAAGAATATTTGAAAGCAGGAAAGCCTTTTGCCATAAGACTGAAAGCAAAAGGTAATGGACAAAACAAGGTAAAAATTGTCGATGTTCTTAAGGGTGAACTTGAAATGCAAGAAAATGGCGAAGATGCTGTGCTTCTCAAAAGTGACTTTTTGCCAACATATGCGTTTGCACACGCCGTTGATGACCACCTTATGAAAACAACAACTGTTGTGCGTGGAGAAGAGTGGTTGCCATCATATCCGTTGCATATTGAAATTTTTGAAGCGCTTGGTTTTGAACCTGTTAAATATATCCACACTCCGCTTATATATAAAATTCGCGAGAATGGTGGAAAAACGAAGATTTCCAAACGAATTGATGCAGAAGCAGATATGCGATATTTTTCCAAAGAAGGATATGAGCCTCAAGCATTGGAAGAATATCTTATCAATCTTGCCAATTCTAACTTTGAACTTTGGCGTAAGGAAAATCCAAACAAACCACTTTCTGAGTTTCCGTTTGACGGCTTTAACATCACAGCCATTACACCAGTTTTTGACATTGTTAAACTTAATGATATCTCAAAAGAGTTGATTGCAAAATATTCTGCTGAAACTTGCTATCAAAAATTGCTCGCTTGGGCGGAAGAAAACTCGTTGGAAAATGTGGAATATCTCAAAAAAGACAAAAAATATGTTGTAAAAGTGCTAAACATTGATCGTGAAAAAGAAAAACCAAGAAAAGATATTTATAAATGGGCGATGTTTTTCGATTATTATGACTATATGTTCTCTGCGCCAAAATCTTATCAAATCGATGAAAGTGAACGAAAGAAATTTGAAGAAGTTTTAAGAGAGTATAAAAAATATCTTGACTTGTCGGATAAAACAACTTGGTTTGATAAAGTAAAAGAAATGTCGGAAAAACTTGGTTATGCAGTTGACAATAAAGATTTTAAGAAAAATCCAGAAAAATATAAAGGGAATGTTGCAAAAGTTTGTGAATTTATTAGGGTTGCAGTCACAGGTCAAAAGAATTCACCTGACCTTTTCGAGATTATGTCGGTGCTTGGCACAGATAAAGTTATGGAAAGAATTTCACTTATTGTTTAAAAATTTTAAAAAAATATGGAAAAATTCCATATTTTTTTATTTTTTTTGATAAAAATTATAATTTTTTATTTATTTTTTTCAATTTTTAAAACAAATTTAATAAAAAAATAATAAAAATTGAAAAAAATACAAAAATGCGGTGAAAAAATTAATAAAAAAATGATTTTTTTATTAAAAAAATGGCATTTTTTATTATTTTTTTGGAAATATTTAAAAATTATTTATTATTTATCAGAGAATGTGGAATAAAATATCAAAATTGTCAAATAAAATGTTTAAAAATATTAAATAATATATATATTCTTTTCGTAAAATTTGTTTGCTTTTTATGGTTATATTTTTGTATAATAAGTATATAGCAAACAAGTTAGGCAAAAGATGAGGTGATATGAAAATAAAGGTTTGGTTATTTTCATTTTTGATGATTTTCGTTGGCATCGCCGGTGCTTATTCTTTTGTTATGCCAATTCAAGAAGCAAGTGCAGTCAGCGAAGAAGCACTCGAGTCCGAAAATATTTGGGACGGGATCTATGACGGCACTTATACTTCCGGCATAGATTTTTATATAGGAGAAGACTCGGAAGCAGGAAGTTATTATATATACACAGCCAAAGGTTTGGCATATTTTGCTTACAGTGTGAATAACGGAATGACATACAGTAGTAGCACGGTTTATCTTTGCACGGACATCAATTTAAACAATGAAGAGTGGACTCCTATGGGCACAACCTATGGTTTCTATGGCACTTTTGACGGGCAGGGACATACGATTTACAATATGCGAATTAGTTCAACCAGTGGAAATGTCGGCTTTTTTTCGAGTGTAAATAGTGCCACAATCAAAAATTTGAGCTTAGAGAATGTTTGCATCAGTTCTGGCACGAATAATATCGGCGGGCTTGTCGGCTATGCGCAAAATTCTGTTATTGAAAACTGCTCGGTGTCGGGTAAGATTTCTGTTTCGTCGGCATCGGCAGTGGGCGGGCTTGTCGGTAACTTTGTTGGCACAACTACGGGCAATAATTCAACATACAATGTTGCTAACTCTGAAGATGCGAATAATGTGATTAAAAGTTCGCGAAACTTGGCAACGATAAGCGGACAAGGATATATTGGCGGGCTTGTCGGCTATGCAAGCAATGGGGTTGCCATTCTTATGAGTTACAATTCCGGCGATATT
Organism: uncultured Lachnospiraceae bacterium; assembly: GCA_964521165.1. GTDB lineage: Bacteria > Bacillota > Clostridia > Christensenellales > UBA1242 > Caccovivens. The sequence goes on along the minus strand of CAZFRA010000001.1, from coordinate 25,759 downwards.
GAGCGCATATCCGGCGCGAGCGGTAATACCTATACAGGTGGACTTGTGGGATACGCCAACCCATATTCAAGCGACTATTATATATACATCAGTCAATCATACAACGCGGGCGACATAGACGTTGACGATATGTATTATGTCGGCGGTTTGGTTGCTTATGTTAGCACAATCAGTTCCTCATCATCAAGCAATGCCACATACTTTCTTATTGAAGAATCTTTTAACCGCGGAAATTTTATTTACTCGAGCTCGAGTAACAACTTGAGGCGTATTGGTGGTTTGATTGCTTATGTCACAACCGCATCGGGTGTGGAAGTTGGTGATGAAACAATTGCTTTTGACCGAGTTTTTAACGTTGGAAAGGTTTATAATGGCACTGATACTAGTTTGCCTGCATCTTTAAGCACATACAGCGAAATTGCATACATTAACAACACAGGGTCTCAGACTGGCGGTTTAATTTTTGTTGATGCAGATTATGCCAGTGCATATGGAAATTCTTCATCGATCTACACAGGTTGGACAACCTTGTTTAATGTGGAAGAAATTTCTCTTATGACCGAAAAATTTAAGACGGCAAGTATGGGTGGCGCCGGCTTTTTCAGTGAAAAAGATGGTGACAGCACTATCACAAACATCGCGCAAAGCAGCGTTTGGGGAATGTCGAGAAGCGAAAACGGCGGTTATCCATATTTGAAGATAAGTTTTGTCAACAGCGATGCTTCCACAACAGTCGACAGTCTTTGGGAAGGAGAAGGGACTTTGGAAAGCCCTTACCTTATTTACACCGCTGGCGACCTTTCTTTGCTTGCCCAGTACTATAACACGACACCGTATAATAATGAAACCACCACTATTACATATTTTTCTCTTCAAAATGATATTGACTTATCGGCAAAATCTTGGACACCGATTGGTATAGGTTATACCAGTCCTGATGATTCATATCCATATGCATTTAATAATGCAGTTTTTGACGGAAATAATCACACGATTTCGGGTGTGAATATTTCTATGCAAAATTCCTATTCATATTTGGGACTTTTTGGATATGTTAGCAATACAATTATCCAAAATCTCATAATTGATGATTTTAGGTTTGTTGGAACAACTAGTGAGAGGGCTGTCGTCGGCAAATTGGTGGGGTATTTAGATAATTCTTATGTTATCAACTGCGCGGATTTAGATTCTTCAACTATGACGGGCTCGGGTGAGGATGAAGTAGATACTATTGGAGATAGTAATAATAATAGTTACATTATTTACGGAATAAATAACATAATTACAAATGAAGAAACGGAAAATTTTGGTGGAATAGTAGACGGAAGCGCTACGGGATATGTTGTTTATATTGACACGGCGGGCGGAACAATTTATGAATCAATAGAAAGAGCGGAAAGCACAGATATTCGTTTGTGGCAATCAGAGTTGGTGATTATAAATAATAAAATAGCTGACCTTTCGTCGTTTGGTAATTTATATCTAACAACTCTTCCAACTAATTATAATCCGGATAATACCACCAGCAATGTGATTGTTAAGGAAGGTTATAAACTTGAGAATTATTATATAGGCAAAACAGATTCAAGTATTGACCTTGAAAATTTCAGTGTCAGTGGTAGTATATCGCTGGGTGATAATGCTATTAGTGCAGTTAAATATGGGTTTATAGCAAATTGGAGTGAAGAAGAAGATGATGTCGAAATAACTGTTTACTATAACTATTATGAATATGCCAATGGATATGCTGACGCGAGTGGCGCTTCTGTTGGGAAAAAAAGTTTTACAATTTTTTCAAAATATAATCAATTTTGGACGACCGAAAGTTTTATTGCCGAGATAAACAATAAGCTGGAAAGTGAAGGGGTTACTCGCGAAGGGTTTGAAATTGTTGGTGTTTATGATGGTTTTGTTGAAGAAGATTTCAGTGATTCCAATGTTTTAGAAAATGAGACCGGTCTCTTTTTCGTTGACAATGAAAACTTTTACATCAAATGGGAAGGCGACGACAGCAGCAGTTATGTTTTGAACTTATCTGTAAGCACGCAAGAATCGATTGCTGGTGTGGATATGACCAATCCATCGTCGTTTTCTTTGAGTAATGCAATTGCAAGCGCTAAAATTATTATTGACGACAGCAGTGAGAATGGCAGTGAGTATGATATTACATCTTTCTTGATAAGTGGCTCGTATGACTTTAACTATTTCACCACTTATGTGGACACGGCAAGTGAACAAATTAAGATCCAAATCAATTTGAATGAAGGTTATCATTTCACTAGTGATAGTGGAAGTGTTACCAACAATTCGTTCCAAGATTCCACGAGTATACAAAGTAATTATAGCGATATTTATGGATATTATGGTTTAACTTCTTCGCTTACTAAGACGACAGATTTGAACAATTATGATTACAATGACCAAATTGAAGTTTGTCTTAAAAATATTGTTGGTTCCGGTGGGCTTTCTTTCACGATTGAACGAAATAATTATTCTAACAAACTGAATGTTAGTTCGGATATCTATTTTGGTGTGACGCTGCCGGTGGCTATTAGCAATATGTATAACTTGACAGTTGCAACAAGTGACGGAAGTTTTAATTATATTGAAACTTTCATTAATGATACAAATTATTTTAATCTTTTAAGTAGTAATATGCCATTTTATTTGGGTGTGAACTTGTTTAATGGGTATCTTATTGCTAGTACTGAGGAGTTTGACTCTTCAGCTAATTATATAGGGACTGGTTTAAGTTTGACAACGTTTAATATTTCGGGAACAACCGTAACAATATCCAATAATGGTAGTGTGGAAGGAATTCTTTTCAGATATTCCATCACCGGAGCAGTAACCGAATATTATTATTATCTCGTTACAATTACAAATGATGGCGATGGCACTGTGCAAACGCTTTATCAACTTTCGTCTGGCAGTAGCGGTTACACAATCATGGACCAAATTTTCACTTTGTCGCTTCTGTCAACTAGTGATAGTGAATATGAGATGGAGATGATATATTACGCTAACTCAAACTTTGGGCTTGTCTTCTCGACTGAAACTTTCGACACACAAATCAGTGACTACACCACAACACACGCAGAAGTATTGATTTCTAACACATCTTCTGTAAGTGCGAACTCGGAGGAAGTTCAAAAAATTTTCTATAACATTGAAAGTGCACAAAATTTATTTCCGAATGACTTGACTGTTTCAAGTTCCAAAACCACAATCACATATAATTTTAAATTCGCAATCTATGATGACGATGGTAATTTGGTTGATATATCGGACGAAGAAGATTTGCCAACACTTGTTATAGGAGCGGGGGAGTCTAATTCTGAAACTGTAAACACAATCACAAGCACAGGTGCGACAAGCGTGAGTTTGAATGTTAACAACTACAACAAAATTAATGTCACTTTGACAAACTCCAACACATATGTTTGGGCTCATCGAGATTTTGGTAGTTTGCCAACGGTGGGGATGTTCAGCGGAACTTCAAGTAGTAATGGCGAGATTATTTATACTTATATCTCTGATTACAATAGCGCATCGCTTTATGTAACTCCTATTTCAAATGAAAATGGAGAATATTATACTGCAAATGATCTTTTTGATAATGATTTTAATCCAGCCACAAACGGCACTTTTGGGTATAACCGTGTAAATTCCGATACTGATACAAAATTCTACTACACTTATGAAATGACTTACAATATACTTAATCTTTTATCGGCGCCAATTGATTTTGACATCGTTTTCGTGTTGCAAAAGGCAGAATATCAGATTTCGGTTTCATCGGTTTATAAACAATCGGATAACGGCACGGAATACACCGATGAAACAAATGAAACAACAATTTCAGTGAACAGCGGAGTTGATTCTGGATCAGCAGAACTTTCATCAAGCGACAATTTTGTTATCTCTACCAATACCGACAATGCGGGTTATAATTTCACAGGGTTTAGAATAAGTTTGGGCGATTCATCCACTTTCATTTCCACTGCAACTCCTTTGTCAATGGCAATGCAAGACTTTTTGAATGAATATAAGGCGACTTATACCACTTTAAGTAATGATGATGTTTATGAATTTTCAATAGAAGCAGTTTATGTTAGCAAAAGCGTGAACTATTTTGCCACTTTCAATAAATTTATTATTTACGAATATAACGGCTCAAGTTCTTATCAATTATCTTCTGGCACGGTTGGTTCGGTAAGTGTAAACGAAAATGGAGCGCTTAACGGCAATTTTAGTTATCACTCTCAAGATTCTGACGAAAATGTTTCTACGCCTTTGGAATCGAGCAACTTCACTTTCTCACTGAATAGCACTTATTCAAACTATTATTATGTTGTTGGTTATGCAATTTTGTCATCATCGGACTACACTTTGAGCGGAATAGTGACAGTTTCGGAAAATTCTAAAATTACTGCTGATAATGACTTAATGGGCAGCAAAGACAGCAGTGCGACTATCTACGGCTCTGATGTGGCGGAATTTTTGCAGGAGAAAATGAAAAATTCAGAGTTTATGGCAAACTTTGAAGGTTCAACTTTCTATATTGTTCCAGTGCTGATGCAAAGAACTTTGAAAATTACGATTAGTGCAGGTGGTGACGGCGATGCTGTTTATAATAATGAAAACAACGATGTAAGCGGATATGGAGTTGAGATAACTTTCTATTACACAAGCAACAGCACACTCGACACGAGTTCGCTTTATAGTGTTAGCAGCGGCAATGACGTAAGTCGAAATTATAGTGTTTTAATAACTGGCGACTCGGGGTCGTTAACTTCTATAATTCTTAACAGTTTCTTTAATAAGCGAGTTGGTTATTCTGCTAATGGCTGGATAGTGACGGGCGAAGGCGTTTCCACATTGACATTCACATCGAGTTTGAGTTTGAGTTCGTATTTCAGTGTTGGCGAAATCACAATCACAAGAAATTGGCAAGCAAACTCCATTTCTTTTATTTATTACAGTAACGATTCGCGATATGACAGTTCTATTTATGGAACAAGTACCACCAGATCATACACAGTAACTTGGAATTATGATGATAATGATATGGCGCTAGATGATGGCTCTGCGTTTGCAATAACAGGTTATGAATTTGTCGGCTGGTATGTTTACCGTGTGGTTAATTCGACCACAATTCAAATGTATTCTGGCGAAAATAATCCAATTTTTTATAGCAATACAGATGTGAAAAATATAATTACCGGCTCAAATGAACAAATTGCCGGCGAAGTTTATGGCACAGCGCTTTATATATATGCTGTTTGGGAAGCAAAAACTTACCGTGTTGCTATCGATGCAAATGGAGGCTCATTTTCAGACAATGTGTTGGATAATGGCGGGTCATCATTAAACGACGACAAAACTGTGATGACAGTAAGTTTGACCTACAACGAATTGTTTACAACAAACAGCCTTTTGTCAATAATTATCGCAAATTCGGGCAATAATTATCTTTCTCGCACTGACTTTGTTTTCGATGGACTCTATGCGTATGACGGTTCAAGCACAAAAACTTCGAGCAATCAAATCACAAATTCTTCATATTTGAGAACTTCAATTAGTGGATTTAGTGATAGTGTTTTTGATAGTGAAAATTCTTCGCAAATAGCTTTGACTCTTTATGTGACTTGGGCTTATAACGTCACTGGAGTCACAATATCTACCAACGAAGTTACACTTTCTTACACCGGCAGTACTTTCACGATGAGCCCGAACGACTTCAATTTTGTTTCCAGTTATTTACATGTCACAAGTAGCGAAATATTTAATATTTCCTATCCAAACACTACTGCAAAAGTTAATGTAGAATTATCTTTCACGTCGGAAAGCGTGGACGTATCGACTTCTGGAAGTCAAGACAATGTTTCGTGGAATTTTACAGTACCTAAAAATGTCGGAATTTATTACATCTATCTTACTGTGAATTTGGTGGATGATATTTCGATTTACAGTTTGGGAACTTTCACGTCAATTTATGTAACTTTGACCGTAAACATCACGCAAGCGGATATTGGCTACACGCAAACCGACGCGCTTCAACTTAAAAATATTCAATATCTTATCTCACTCGTAGGTAGTTCAAGTGATATCACTTGGGCAAACTCTTTCACGACATTTAGTGCACTTGTGGATGATTTGAACAATAACGAAGGCACATCTTTGAGCACTAACAACGCATATGAATATCTCTTTATGAAATATTATCTTATGGCTTCATCGCGAAGTGATTTTGCGGTATTCAACAATTGGACTTACAGCGACTATCTTTCATATTATGGAAATGTGTTATATTATGGTAGCGATGAATATGTGACAAATTCAAGTGAACTTTCTTCTGCTCGACAAACGAGAATCAGCGTTTTGGGTAACAGTCTTTTCCTTTTCAGTTATGACTTTGAAAGTGCAGATTCCAATACCGAAACTTTAGCAATGTTGGCGATAGACACTTATCGATATTCGATTAGCGATATCGTTTTGTCGTCGAGTTCGGCGATGGAAGTAGTGGCAACCGAACTGAACATTATTTCAATTGTGGCATATGCTTCGCGCTCCTTAATTCCAGGATATAGTTACGAAGTGAGAGTTTATTTGTCGGCGTCGGACGAGAGTGTGTTTAATAACTATAATGTTATGACAGATTCGACAAATCAACGCTATGTTGTTTTGGGCAGAGCATTTATGTTGATGCAAGTTCTAAAACTTGTCAACAACGCCACATCAAAATCTAATTACTACAATGGCAGCACCTATTCTGTTTCCTATGTTGGTGACGACCAAGAAGGGCATATTTATTACGACGGCACAACGCTCTATCAATTTGAAGCGGGAAGCGAGTTGTATATTGGACTTGATATACAAACTTCCAATGCCGGCGATGCCGAGGTTGATACAGTGTTTAATATTTATGACGCGAACAACTATTTTATCCTATCCAATTTGAGAATTGTTACTTTTACTGGTGATACTGCTCACGATTTTACTAACTATTATTCCTATTTCAACATCATTTTGGATGAAAGTTTTACATACACAATCTTCAATGTAATCAACACCGCCCAAATCACTCTCACGCCAACCTATTTCACTCGATATGAAGGTTTTGAAGCAAATATTTCACTCGGCGAAGACCTTATTAATGGACTTTCGAACGGGCTTTTCAGCATTATGAGTTTCACATACTCAACCGACGGTGCGGCAGTTTTGACTTATTCGATGTTGGATGGAAATGGAAATACAGTTGCGCTTTCCGACGGGCAGCATTTCACGGATGACGGTAGTATTCTTTTGATGACGCTGGAAAATAACAACTCAAACGAAGTGGTATTTTACACTTCGCCGGCAGTGGTTGCTGTGGAAATAAGAATAAATCACACTTTACTAGGTGAGTATGTTAAATATTATAACATTTTAAACGAACAGCCAACCGACCTTGAAGACGCTTATTCTTCATCGGCAGAATATTCTCTTGTTTTAAAAAGCAAAAATTCCAGCGGAATATTTGAAAGTTCAATCACCTATCTCAGTGGTGAAATCACACCTTTGACTTACTATGCAGTTTATTCTGATTTTGTGAAGATTTATTATGATATGAATATAACAGGCGCGGATGAGTATATTTCAAGTTATTTGCAACTTGGCGTTGATACGATTGATATGGTACTCGACTTGTCACAATCTAACCTTGAAATGAGTGATTTGAAATACACTTTGCCAACCGGCGAAGAAGTTTCTTATACCAATCTTTTCGATAGTTTAACAGGATTGTTTATTGGTGCTGATTCGCTTGACCCACACACTTCTGTGGTGTTGAAAGCATATTGGCGACTTGGCGAGATAATTTTGGATATTTATAAAACCGAATTTAAATATTCTGCAGGTTCGGTTAGCGCGTTCTATATTGACCTTGTGGCAAGAATGATGAATGATGAAAGTTCAATGTTCAACTATACCTATGAAATTTGGCAAGGTGATACTCTTATCTCTTCCACTTCAGACTATGACTCTTTGATGATTGCTTTTGACGGTGGCGGTTCAACTTTAGATAACGGCACTTATACCTTCAAAATTACCGTTTCGGTTAACAGCAGATATACCTATATTCTTGATGCTGACAGTCCAACTGAGGTGTATGCTTCCACTAGCTTCACAATTGAATTCTATTTAAATAAAGTGGTAAGCGTGGCTTTTAACACCACGGACAGTGTGACTTACAACGGTCTTGACTGGACGAGCGAATTTGTTTTTGTTTTAACTTATTATGAGTTTGACGAAGAATTGGAAGATTATAAAACAGAAACCACCGCAACAACTTATTACTATGGCTTCTCGTATCATCTCGGCTTTGAAATTTCGCTTGAACAAACATTGGTGGAAGAAGTTGTTGATGTTGGTAACTATTATGTAACAATCAATTTAAGTAGTAGTTATTATAGTTCCGACTCTGATAGCAGTCTTTCGTATACTTTCAATTTTGTTGTTAACCGATTAAATATCAATCTTTATGACTATCAACTTAGCACAAGCAAGAACTTTAACGCAGCCGACCCGACATTTAGTTTTGCTTATCGCATCGCAAATCAATCGGTGACATTTTACTTGAAAAGAACGGATACGAGCGAAGATTTAGGCACCAATTATGCACTTTTCTTCTCTTCGTTTGAGTCGTTGGATAACAACAATTTCACAATTTCGTATAACGACACCACACTCTTTGACGGCACAAATATCACCGAAGCCGCTTCAACCACACAAGTTGGCACATTTAGCATTGTTCAAACCGGCGATTTGAGAATTTATTGGCAAGAAACATCTTCTGTTTCTTCCACTTTAACGGTTGTTTATGACGAAGATGGCTATAAAGCGTCTATCAGCAGTGATGGCAAAACACTATACATATATAATGGCGATGATTCAGAAGCACAAATTGCTTTGTCGTTCTATGATATCACGCAGGGTGCAGATGTGAGGGATGATGACATTTTTGATATTATTCTTCCACTTATTGCAGAAATAACAATTTCACTTTCAAGTTCTGGTTCAACTTATGATGTGGCATACAACGCTGGCACTTACACCTTCTCGCTTTCTAACACATCAAGCCTTCAAGCATATTTCAGAAATATCACTTTCTCGGCAGCGAACACTCTTCAAATTTCACCACTCACAATCGATATTTCTGAAATAACTTTTGAAAAGGTATATGACGGAGATACTTCTATCTATCTTACAATTGACGGTGAAACAATTGATGATTTTGAAGAGTATTCTGGACTCTACTTGTATGGAATTTACACCAGCTCGCATGTCGGTGAGAATATTCTTATGACGATATATTTGCGGTCAAGCGATGAGTCAATCAACACCTCCAATTATCAACTTTCCACAAGTTCGACGTATGGCGAGATAACCAAACGCGAGGCAACAATCACTTTCACTCTTCCGGAAGGTGCTACGTATGAATATGGCGATTTAACTTTGGCAAGTTTCACTTCCAACTTTTTGAGCTATGAAGTGAAGGGTGAAAACGGTGAAGATTTGACTGAAATGTTTAAAGATTCATATTTTTCACTTAACTTCACAATCGACGGAACTGTGCAAACCAATGCACAAGGATATATCTATGCTGGCACATACAATTTGGCGACAGTCAGCGAATATCAAGATTTTGATATAACCGAAGAAATTCTTCCTACACTCACAATTTCGCCTTATTCTTATTCATTAACGTTGGAAGATGGCTTCATCACAATTGATACTTTACAAACTGTTAGCGAATATTATACCGAAAGTTTGTATATTGAAGATACGGGTGATGTGGTATCGGTTAACTTCTATCCGCAAACAGCTTTAGTTGGCTACCAAGCCAGCGCAGGTAATTATAATTTAACTTTGGCAGGTGGGGTATACACTCAAAAAATCTACAACGACAACATTGAGTTGACGATAAATTCTGGCAATACCGCCTTTGCAGTGCTTGCATATGAAGGTTTAATATATATTAGAATTTTGAATACCGATTATCTTACGCAAACCTACAATGGTAACGAGTTTACCTTTGAAGTTAACACAAGTGGTAAAACAATTGCGGTGAAAAATAATGATGAGACAATTTCTACAATTTCATTTGAGTATTTGCAATATGATGGAAATTCACTTAGTACAGTTAGTGAGATTAGTGGTCTTAGTTTCACAATATCGGCATCAACATCATCGGAAATAATTTCGGCAGGCACCTATCGATTAAAAGTTACTTTGGCAGAAGACAGTTCATCCTACAATTTAACATTTGATACAACATACAACTTCACGGTGCAACAAAAAACTTTGTCTTTTGATGCGAGTATTTTTGACAAAGTTTATGACGGCACCACAACAAAAGAAGTTGTAGCTCAAACGTCTATGGGTTTGATTGGTGGCGACAGTGTTACTATTCGCGGAATCTATTCCAGTGCTAAGGCTGCCGATAGCGTCAGTGTTCGACTTGTGCTCACGGGCGACGATTCTGACAACTACACACTTGCCACAACTTCAATTTATGCAACAATTTCACAGCGCACAGTATCAATAAGGTTGGTGGAAGATAGTTATGAATATGGAGATGTTTCAACAAATACCACTTTCACTTATGTCGTTTCCTATCTTGATGGAGATGATGAAATCATAGTTTCCAGCACAGCGTATACTGTGACACAAAACTTGATATATAACGGAGAAGGCTATTTGCCATATAGCGAAGAGAGTTACACGATAGAAATAGTATTTGCCAGCGAAAATTATACAACCGACCAAACCGAACTTACTTTCAAAGTGACAAAACGAAGTTTGGAAATAATTTTCACAACTCCGGGTGTTTATATGGGTTCATTTGGCGATGAAGAAACAACAAGAACCACCTTCACGCGCACATATTCAACCGCTTATGGCGACAATATAACAATTACGTTCACTCGTGAAGAAGGTTCGGCGATTGGTTATTACGAAATCACTGGTGGCACACTTTCAGATGATGGAGTTAATTATTATCTTGAAACTGTGCGAGATGATAACACAGATGGTTATGGCGCGTATCGCATTGTGGCGTCCAGCAGTTTAGTATATTTGCTGGCGAGCGACCAAGACACAATAACCGCCGATGATGCAGATGAAGGAGTTTTATTGTCGTTTGTCTATGACGGCATAACTTATACCACTGTAACGTTCAGTGTCAATACAGAACAACAAACATATTCCTTGATTTTATCTGATGCGGTGGGGAACACTCAGACTTTTGTTTTGAATCTATATTCCTACAATGCAACAACTGACACTTACACCAAACTCACTTCTGTTTTTGATTCGACAATCACAGCAACAAGTTTCTCATTGAGTAACGAAGTTTTGAATGCAGGAACTTATTACATCTATAACAGCAACGCGGAAAGTCAAAACTTTGCTGTAAAACTTGGCAAGAACGCTTCGCTTTATGCTTTCCAAATCTCTGTTGAAAGAAAGAGTCTTGTGTTTAACACTGAAACGATTGAGAAACAATTCACAAACGAAAATGCGGAATATATTTATGAAAATGCTAGTGAAATTTTAAATGGCATTATTGGAACCGATTCCGTTTCTTTAATTGTGCGCTTCTATGACGGAAGTGACCTTGCAATATATGTTGGTGATAATTATTCCGTTGAAGGTGAACTTTACGGCGCAGATAGCAGCAACTATGAAATTCTTATCCAAACAAGTGATAATGTGACAGTCACAGGTAGTATCACGAAAGCACCTATCAACATTGTGATTGAAAATCAATATGTTATTTACGGTGATGCATCAACAAAAAATGGTCAAGTTGAAATTTATTATGAATTTACGAGCGACTCAATCAACTTGTCGAACTATGCAAAAAGTATGTCGGCAGACTTTACTTTATTCGCTTCAAATGGCGTTACATATTCAACCACAGGATATCTTAACGCGGGTATATATCAAATTATTTTTGAGGAGCTATCTTCTGACGATTTCTACATCAACTTGTTTATAACAGGTGACGATTCGTATTCGGAACCAAGTGCCACACTGACAGTTAATGCACTCACATTAACAATTTCCGCTTTGTCCGAAAGTTTGACTGATATCTTCACCAAGAGTTATGACGGCACGACGAATGTTGAAATATTTAACAGCGAAGACGAATTGCGTTTCAGTGTTTCAGGATTTATTGACGGCGACGATGTGGAACTTGTCAGCGCGAACTATGCATCCGCAGATGTTGGAAGAAACATTGAGATAACTTTCACTCTTTCTGGCAATGACGCGGACAACTATAATATTTCATCCTATACATCTGGAGTTATTGAATCTATTATTATTAGTCTTAATTTCAATTATAACGCAGAAGCAGGCGAATACATTTATTCCAACGTCGAATATGGCGGATATCCACTTATAAGTGAACTCGTTTATCCATTCCTTTCATCTTCAAGTTTGGTGGCAAATGCAGAAAGTGGGGATATGACTTCAAACAACTTTCCTTCTTGGTTGCAAGGGAAAACCGGACACACTTTCAGTCACTGGTCGCTTGATTTTGAATTAGAAAGTTTGCAAGACCCTGCTTTAACAACTCTTGTTACTTCGCTTTCAAATCTTGCTTCTTCGCTTTCAATTTCCTATTCTTTTGAGAACAATGTCTTCTCGTTTGTTGTGGCAAACAATATGGCAACAGTTTCTCTTCTCAATAACTTGATTAGCGATGAAACTTACAGCGCGCTTGGACTATACTTTCTTGGACAAGACGAAATTGAAGTTACCTTCAATGCTGTTTGGTCGACTATAACGTCTGATGTTTATATCACTGTATCAAAAGATGGCACTCCTTCTTCAAATTATGCAACCACCTATGTCAACGAAACTCCTATCGCCGGAAGCAGTTATCAAACTTCAATCAGTTACGGAAATAGTCTAGTAATTCGCGTGGTGCTCAACGAACACTACAAAGTTTTGCAATTCTATAACAATTTAACCAACTCTGCTTATGTAAGCGACGGCAGTAATATTACGATTGAAACAATAGAGTTGAGTGATACAGGTTGGTATCAAACAACAATCACCTTTTTAAATGTCACGGATGTTATAAATATCGACATTCAGATTGTTTCCAGCGATGTTTCAATTACACTTGATTTGTCAGGATTTGCTGACAATGAAAACATTACAGTGAATGATAGTAGATTTGTTAAAGTTGGCGATACGGCTATGTATGTTTGGAACACAACTTATGAAGAAATTGAAGAATTGACACTTACCACTCTTCCAGAACTTATCTATCCTTCATATAGTGTTACAGGCTATTCCTTCGCAACTAGCAGCGGGTCGATTGGAGTAAATATTGATGCAGCGGCATCTCTTTATTTAAAGAACTATGTTATTGAAGTTAACAATGGAGATTATCAAATCACTTATTCACCGATTATGCTAGGCGTCAGTGTGTCTGTTTATTTGAACTATAACTTCGACGGCAACTACCAAACCGATGATAATGACCAAATTTACACAATTTCCGTGCCTTACAACAGCACTTATAACGACGGCGATGGTTGGGTAGAAACGCCGTCAAGAGAAGGTTATGACTTCCTTGGCTGGTATACATCAAGCAGCAGCGAAACAAGAATTACGGGCGCCGATGTGATGAGTAGTTTAGAGCCAATAACACTATATGCAAGGTGGCAAATTCAACAAAACACCATTTATCTATCCTTTGAAAATATGACTTTAACGAGTGCGACAATAAGCAATCAAGATGTGAGCTACACGATCTCGAACAGCTACTATGTTTTCAGTGATTTGACTTATGGAACGACAATCACTCTCACCTTTGAATTGCAAGAAGGATACAATATTAACAGTGTATACTATTATTATAATCTTGTTGAAGGAACATTCCAAGTGGAAAGTTTCTCCACAGATGGACAAGTTGGAACAGTAACATTCAATGTTCCAGCGCAACCGGCGGCATATTTGGTTGTTGAAAGTGGGCTTAATGAAAATGAAATAAGAGTTGTCGGCGACCATATCACCAGTGTGACAGCAACCGACACAAGCGGCAATCCACTTTCTTCTAAGGACAGCAACATTTTTATTGCTGAAACAAATATGAATATCATTGTGTCAATTGTGATTGAATCGGGCTATGTTTACGAATCGGTTTCCTTCTCGCAAACCGCGACATATATTCAAGAATATAATGAAAACACCAACACGGTTATCCTTACAATTTATGGCGTAACGCGAGATATTGAGATTAACATAAATGTTCGTGAAAGATTGAACACTGTCACGGTTGTCTTTGAAACGCCATCACACAACGAGCAATTTGTTGTGGGTACTTCATTCTATACAAATCTCACTTTTGAAGTGGAAACGGGCGATACTTTTGCCTTCTACACAAGCATTTTGCACGGATACAAAATCTGGGAAATAAATTCCACAGAAAATGATACTATCATTTCCTCTTGGGTCTTAATCGAAGAGCCTGGCTTGGTTAATGGTTTCTATTTTGTGGAAGTTAGCAACATTTATAGCGACATCACAATAACAATTATAACGATTAAAGAGTCATATAAAATTTCAATTGTAACAATAAATTATGATGATAATGGGCAAGAAGATAACGAAGCCAACAACATCTCTTATATTTGTTATGACAGTATGCAATATACAGAAATTGAAGTTGAATATGAAACAGAAGTGGAACTTGTGTCGGAAGTGGTAGAAGATGGATACTATTTTGCAGGTTACAGTTTAGACGAAAGCACTATCTTTGCAAGCGATAGTTCAACAACTTATATCGTGGAAGATGCTGTGACAATTTACGCCATTTTCTCAAAAGTGCGTTATGAAATTAGTTATGCGGTGTATAACTACTATCAACTCAATGAACTTTCCGGTAGCACAGGTGAAGTTTATGAACAACTCTCACAACGAGTGGTTTACGCAAACGCAAGTTTGACACAAGCAATCACAAGTTCGACTTTATATTATGGCACTTCCATAATGCTATATCTCAACATTCCAACAGGTTATATTTTCTATGGCTTTGGTTACTACGAAATCAACTCGCCAAACAATCGAACCTTTATTACTTACGATGAAGGTGAAGGACAAATTGAAATCTATTTGTCTGCCAGCGACTTTGTCGATGCAAATTCGTATAACTTGGTGGTCTTTATTGCACTTTCTCCGCGTGAAGTGTCAATCAACATCTCTTCGTGGATTGATTATGACGGCTATTATGAAGAAGACAACTTGGCAGGAAATATCTCACTTGTGAACGCTTTTGGCGATTCAGTCAACAGTAATGGTTATATTGTTGGAACAAACAATCACTATTCTTCGCAATATTTTGCAAACGGAAGTCCAACCAGCACGCGCAATTTTGATATTATATCATACACCAACAGCACTATCTATCTCAAAATTTACGCTGAACGCGATGGATATTACTTCAAGTCAGTTTCGGCAAGTGGACTTACAGCGACTTTAGTTGGATATGTTGATGACGGAAACGGAACGCCATATTATCTCTATCAATTCACCGGAATTATTGGTGGCACAAGTGCAAATATACAGGTATATTTCACAGCAGAAAAGAGAATCATTAGTTATGATTTTGTCAACGAAAATCTTGAAACTGTTTCGGGCGGAAATATGTCGATTGTTGTCGACGACGACAATTTGAATAAAGTTTGGTCGGACGGCACCAACTTCTCGTCAATGAATGTGACAAGTTTTGTTGATACATATTACACTGTTGTTGCTTATGTTCGTTTAGGCTTTATTATTGATGAAGATGAATCATTTTTGATTTACGACGACAGTTTGGTTACGGTTTCGAATGTCGCTTTTGACGCCGTTTTGTCGGAAAGCACATATTATACTTATCGACTTACTTTCACGGTCAGTGAATATCGCACCAACACAAGTATCAGCATAAGTTTGGTGCCACAAACCTATACCGTTTTACTGCGCGACACCACTCTTGAAGGTGATTCGGATGTTTTGGTGGAAATAAGGAATGTTAAATATCACGAACTTTTGGATTTGAGCGTGTCCAATGTCGAGAACCTTATCTATGACACTTCGCTCTTCCAATTTGTTAACGGCGTTTTGGATATCGTCCAAACGAAAGACAATTATTCCTTTGGTGGTTACTTCACTTACGAAAATGGTAGTGGGACGCAATATATTAATTCTTCGGGTGTGGCAATTTTGAACTTTATGGAAAATGGCTATATCTTTGATGATAAGGAAAATGTCTATGTACTTTCCGACAATGCAGAAATTGTGGATGGACAAATTGTTATTTCGCTATATCTCTATTGGGTATATCTTAAAACACAAATATCTTTTGAAATTATTCCATCGAACATATATTCAATTGATGCGCAAGATATTGTCAATGGTATCAATGATTATAACTCTTGGTATAGCGACAATTCGCCGTATTATCTTGAAGTTTCCTTCAACACAAATATCACCTTTACGGCACCAGAAATTTCGGGTTACAGTTTCTATCGTTTCCTGATAAGACAACGTGACGCGGACGGAAATTGGCTCACCGATGTGGTAAGTTATCAATCTTCTGTGCCGTGGTCGACGAACGAATATGACCGAATTGTGCAAGTTGAAGTTTATCTCTATTACTTCGCAAAGGTTGATGTTATTCTCTATGGCGGCGAAATGGAATATGAAATAGTTCAACAAACGGACGACAGTTATGCACAAGCGCTGATAAGTCAAGGCTATGTGGACACGACAAAAGAGTTCACAATCCGAGCAATTGAATCGGATGGTTATGAATTTAGATATTGGATAAATGTCTCCACAAGTATGAGATACGACACCAGCGAATTGACGACGACAATCAATCAGCAAACAATCTTCTTCTTGTATTGTCAAGGAAAAACGGTAACGCTTTCGTTTAGAGAATATTCTGTTATTAATGGTCAAATTGTCATATTGCAAATCAACTCGTTGCAAGGTGGTTTGTCAGCGATTAATCTTGGGCGATACAGCGACGACGGTTTTGTGAAAGTGACAGAAACCACTGAAGTGAAAGTTGGTGACACATTGACATTTGTTGTGAGCATCGATTTTGGCTATGGTGTTGTATGGGATCTTAATTTCAGCAATGATGTGTCTTGGAGCGCTAGCGAGATTCAACTTTCAAGTATGGACAGCAATTATTATTATTTCACACTCACATTGGATTCGCGCTATGCTAACCAAGTTGTTGAAATCTTGCCAACCTTCTCTGGCGAAAGTGTGGCGCTTTACATAACACAAAGTTTTGCTGAAGAATTGGAAAACGCAATGGA
Organism: uncultured Lachnospiraceae bacterium; assembly: GCA_964521165.1. Classification (GTDB taxonomy): domain Bacteria; phylum Bacillota; class Clostridia; order Christensenellales; family UBA1242; genus Caccovivens. The sequence continues at coordinate 8,381 of CAZFRA010000001.1, read as the reverse complement.
TAACAACGACGCGTCACTCGCAGGGTATTTTGTATATCAAAACGAAACAACTTCGGTTGTGTTCAGCAGTATCTTCCAAGATATCAATATTCAAGTTGCTTTGTATGACAGATACGCCATAAACAGTATCACAATTGTTTCCAACAACGGCGAAGAGATCGATGTAACGGAATATTACAGTGCTTCACAAGGCTATTTGCGTTTGACGAGCGAAGTTTTGGAAAATATTGCCGGTACATATAATCTCAAAGTGGTTTACGATAGGTTGTATTTCACCGCTAATGAAATTGTTGAACGCGGGGATGGCACAGAAGACTCGCCTTATCTTATTTCTTCCATTGAAGAACTTACATATTATATGGAAAAAATTAACAATGGTGAATATAACGCCAGCGGTTTGAAATATAGTGAAGCAAGTTATCTTCTTGAAGCGAATCTTGATTTGGTGGAAAAATTCTGGACGCCAATTGGCACGGAAGAAAATCCTTTCAACGGCACTTTTAACTTCAATGGAAACTCAATCACATCAATATATTTAGCGCGTGTCTATAATCCAACATATTACGACAACTTGTTTGGTGTGCTTGGCGAAAACGCTGTGATAATTCTATCGACTGACAATATTTGGTACATTTTCGTCATTGTTGGTGTGCTTCTCCTTTTAATTATCATCTTGATTATCATCTTAATTACGAATAAGCGCAAGAAGAAAAAGAGAGAAGAACTTGAAGTGCGATAAAATGTTGCTGATATAATTTTGTTAAAAATTCAATATAATAAAACAAGGGAGAATTTATGTCAATTTACCTTGTTTTATTTTTTATGGGGCTTGTCCAAGGCTTAACCGAATTTTTGCCGGTAAGTTCAAGTGGGCACTTGGTGCTTCTGTCAAATATTTTTGGATTGGAAGAAAATTTGCTTATCAGCATACTTTTGCATTTCGCCACACTTTTGTCGATTATTGTGGTTTTTCGAAAGGATGTTTGGGAGATTGTTCGGCATCCGTTTTCAAAAAGGAGTATATCTCTCGTGTTGGCGACCATTCCAACTTGCATTATTGTTCTGATTTTGATGCCGCTCATTAAATCTTCTTTCGGTGGATTACTTCTTCCAATTTGCTTTCTTATTTCGGCGATTTTGCTATTTTTAACCGAATATTTCACTAAAAGAAAAGAAGGGCGGCTTGTTGATAACAAAATCGCTGTGATTATGGGTGTCGCGCAAGGGTTTGCTGTTTTCCCGGGCATATCCCGTTCGGGCACGACAATTTGTTTCGGGCTTTTGGTGGGTGGTGACAAAAAGGATGCCACAAAATTTTCTTTTCTTATGAGTATTCCAATTATTTTGCTTTCAATGATAATGGAAATATATGAAATTTGCACTGGGGCAGTGGAAATATCCTTTCCACCAGTTGCTGTTATTTTGAGTTTTTTGGTCGCTTTTTTAAGTGGAATTTTTGCCATAAAATTTATGATGAAAATTACCGAAAAAGGCAAACTGAATTGGTTTTCGATTTATCTTCTTCTTTTAAGTGTGGCAACATTTTTTGTCGTTTAATATAATAATTTAGAACATCCAAAAGTTTAGGCTTGTTTAAATTTATATCATAATTTAAAAATTGCCTTTGTATATTAAAATACAAGGAGATTTATGGAATTTTATCAACAAACGGCAGATGAGTGCTTAAAACATTTTTCATCCAAGCGAGAAGGACTTTCTTTGGCGGAAGTGGAAGTGCGAAGAAAGGATACCGAGAGTTTTTTTATTAAAAAAGGGAAGAAAAAGGGGATAATTTCCAAGTTTTTTGCGCAATTAAAGGAACTTATGGTGCTCATATTGCTAATTTCTGCAATAATTTCCATTATTATTGGCGCCATTGAAAAATCGTCAAGCGAAGTGATTGATGGTGTGATTATTCTCGCAATTGTCGTAATGAATGCGATGTTTGGCGTTTTCCAAGAAAATAAAACCGAGAAGGCTATTGAAAGTTTAAAGAAAATGACGGAAGCGAAAACGGTGGTTTTGCGTGAAGGTAAGGTGGAAAAAATTCCAAGCAGTGAACTTGTGTTTGGTGATATTGTGCTGCTGGAAGCAGGGGCGATTGTGCCGGCAGATTTGCGCCTTATTGAAACCACTAATTTTAAAGTTGATGAATCGTCGCTGACCGGCGAAAGTGAAGGTGTGAGCAAGTTTGCTGATGCGGTATATAATCATACATTGCCGGTTGCCGATCGAAAAAATATTGCTTATTGCGGAAGTATTGTCGAAAACGGGCACGCAAAAGGGGTGGTGGTTGGGCTTGGTAAAGATACCGAATTTGGCAAGATTGCCGAAAGTATAAAGGATACGAAAAAAGAAGTTACACCTCTCCAAAAAGACATCCAATCTGTCGGTAAAATTTTAACTTATCTCATCCTTCTAATTGCGGGCATAACTTTCATTTTGGAAGTAGTGGCAAAACCTAATCAAATTCTCAACGCCTTTTTGACAGCGGTTGCCATTTCGGTGGCGGCAATTCCTGAAAGTATGCCGGCGGTTATTACGATAATTATGAGTTTAGGTATCGCGGAACTAAGTAAGCAAAAAGCGATTGTTAAAAAGATGCACGCGGTGGAAACGCTCGGTTGTTGCGATGTTATTTGTTCGGATAAAACCGGCACAATCACGCAAAACAAAATGTCAGTGGAAGAAATTTATACAAATTTTTCTCACGAAAGCGAAAATTTCCAACTTTTTTTGCAAGATATGGTGTTTTGTAATGATGCAAAACAGGGAAAAGTTGGCTATGTCGGCGACCCGACCGAAGTTGCTTTACTTAATTACGCGCGAAAAAATGGGTATGTCAAAGAAGAAATTGAAAATAAACGCTTGAAGGAAAATTCTTTTTCATCTTCGCGTAAAATGATGTCGACACTGAATCTTGTGGACGGCAAAAAAATATTGTTTATCAAAGGTGCATTGGACCGAATTCTTCCAAAATGCACCAAAATTGCCAAAGGTGATGGAGCGGTGGTTATGACAGAAAATTACCGCGCAGAAATTGAGAAAGTAAATTCGAATATGTGTCAAAACGCGTTGCGAGTTTTGGCTTTTGCATACAAACAAAGTAATGATATACAAGAAGAAGACCTAATTTTTCTTGGTTTATGTGGACTGCAAGATCCACCGCGTCAAGAAATTTATGAAGCGGTGGAGAAGTGCCGAAATGCTGGTATGCGACCAGTGATGATAACGGGCGATTATAAAGACACTGCATTTGCAATTGCGAAAAAAATCGGTATTGCTAAAAGTGAAAAAGAAGTTTTGTCGGGTGAAGAAATTGATACTATCAGTGATGAAGATTTTGCAAATATCGTCGAAAAAGTCAATGTTTTTGCTCGTGTAAGCCCTGCTCACAAAACGCGTATTGTCGAAACATTAAAGAAAAATGGGCACAATGTGGCGATGACTGGCGACGGCGTGAACGATGCGCCAAGCATGAAAAAGGCAAGTATTGGCATTGGTATGGGCAGAAGCGGAACAGATGTTACCAAGGAAGTGTCCGACCTTATCATCACGGACGACAATTTTGCCACTATTGTTGTGGCAGTTGAGCAGGGTAGAAAGATTTATTCCAACATCCAAAAAACGATAAAGTTCTTATTTTCTGCAAATATGGCAGAGTTGCTTGCGCTCTTTTTCACAACCATAATTTTCCCAAACCTAACCTTTCTTTTACCGGTGCAAATTTTGTTCATAAATTTGATAACCGACACTTTACCGGCAATTGCGCTCGGTATGGAAAAAGTTGAAGACGGCGTGATGAAAGAAAAGCCACGCGATCAAAAAAGTGGACTATTTTCGAATGGTGTTGGTGTAAGCATTTTTATTTTAGGTGCCATACAAACACTTTTAACACTAGGTGCGTATTTGTTTGGATATTATCTATACAGCGAAGCGGTGGCAATGACAATGGCGTTCTACACTCTCAACTTTATTCAACTTTTCTATATGTTTACCGCGCGTTCAAAAGATTTCTGTTTCAAATCCAATCCATTTAAAAACAAATTTTTTACGCTTTCAATTGTGGTCGGATTTGGACTTTTAACAATCATCGCCGCAACAGATTTTAGTAAACTCTTGAAGCTTTCGACTTTGGATGTATTCTGCTGGCTTGTTGTTATTTTCTTCTCAATTTCCATAATTTTTATCGGTGAATTATATAAACTTTTAGAAAAGAAAATTAAAAAATCGAAAGAGTCCTAAAAATAAAGAGAAAAAATGCATAAAAACAGCAAATTTTATGCATTTTTTTATATTTTTTATTTAATTATTTAAATATTTTTTCAAAATTAATTTAAACAATTTTTTCACCCACAATATTTTTGTGGACAATTTGTGAAGAATGTGCTAAAATATGATTATGAGTTTGGCGGAAATAATCAAAAACCAGAATTTTTTTAAAAAGTTAGAAGAAAAAAAACAAAGTGGAATGTTTTTAAGTGCCACAATGTTTTTTTGTGAAGACGAAAAAACAAGCGAGTTACTACTCATTCTTACTGCGTTGATGCTGAACTATAAAGTCTATCAACTCTTCGATGAAAATAGTGCAGAATTTCAACGTGTACTCAAAGATGCTGATTTGGATATCAAAGTTTATCCAAAAAATAAGGAAAAACTTCTTGTTTCGGATGCTAACGAAATTGTGGAAGAAACTTTTGTTAAACCAGTCAATCTCGACAACAAAATTTTTATTATTAACAATATCGACCAATCCACCGAGCAGGCACAAAACAAACTTTTGAAGGTTCTGGAAGAGCCGCCAAAAAATGTCTATTTTTTGATAAGTTGTTCGGCGGAAGACAAGGTTTTGCCGACGATAAAATCTCGTTGCGACAAAATCACTGTGGAAAAACTCGATGCGAGCGAGTTGGAAAAGGTCTGCCACAATCCGTTGGCTGTGGCGCTGGCGGAAGGGTATGTCGGCAAAGCACTTTATCTTGCGTCGAAAAAGAATTTATCAGAGATTGTGGATTTTGCAATAAGCCTTATCAGCGAAATGAAAAACAGTGGGCAAGTGTTGCGTTTTTCCAAAAGTTTTTTGGATTTTAGCGACGAAATTGAGTTGATTTTGCGAGCGTATGCCACTGGTTTGGAAGATATCATCAAAATCAAAACCGAAAAGGAAAACCTTTGTCTTTTGAAGGAATATTTGCCGGTTTTAAAGTCGGTGGAAAACGAATTTTCAGTTATGGCAATTTGCGAAATTGAAAAATTGATTGAGCGTTTTATGGAAAAAATGCGATTTAATGCCAATTTATCGGTTACAATTGATAATTTTTTACTTAATGTTTTGGAGGTTAAATATTTATGCAAATAGATGTCGTTGGAGTTAAGTTTAAAAATAGTAATCATATTTATTCTTTTTCACCAAATGGCTGGATTTTAAAGAAAGGCGATTATGTCATTGTGGAAACTGAAAAGGGACACGACCTTGGTGTTATTGTTAAGGAAACATATAGTGCCGACCCTGAAAATTTGGTTTCTGCGCTTAAAGATGTTGTGCAAATTGCCACGCCGGAGATTGTGGAAAAGGCGGAAAAATACGACGAAGAAGCTGCAAAATTTTTACCAAAAGTGAAAGAAATTGTGAAATCTTTTCATTTGGATATGAAAGTTGTGAAGGTGGAAGCCGCTTTTGATAATTCCAAACTTATCATTAATTTCACGGCAGACAATCGTGTTGACTTTCGTGAACTCGTGAAAAAACTTGCCGAAACCTTCAAAACACGGGTGGAATTAAGGCAGATTGGTAGCCGCGACGAAGTGTGTATGATTGGTGGTTTTGGGCCGTGCGGAAAAATATGCTGTTGTGTACAGAACTTTGGAGAATTTGACCACGTTTCAATGAAAATGGCGAAAAACCAAAATTTATCTTTAAATCCATCTTCAATAAGCGGACTATGTGGTAAATTGATGTGTTGTTTAGCGTATGAAAATCCGACCTATCAAGAAGCAATCAAGATGATGCCAAAAGTCAACAGCGAAGTCCAAACACTTGATGGTAAAGGCGTGGTTGTTTACAATAACTTGCTGGACAGAAAAGTTGATGTGAAATTTGTGAAAGGCGACGATATTGAAATAAGGACCTTTGACTTAAAAGATGTCAAATTTAATAGGGAAGGAAAATGATTTTGGAAAAAGGCGAGCAACTGGAAGATCTGGGTTGCAAGAATCTCAAAATAATTCAAAATAAAACGCTGTACACATTCACTTCGGACAGCGTTATTTTGGCAAATTTTTTAAAAATAAAACCAAACGAAAGTGCCGTGGAAATAGGTGGCGGTTGCGGTGTTGTTTCAATTTTGGCAACAGCAAAAAACAGGGTTAAAACAATAAAAATCTTTGAAATTCAAGAAAAATTGCAAAAATTATGTGAAAAAAATATAATTTTGAACAATTTAGGCGGAATCTTGGAACTTATCCCGGATGATGTAAAAAATTTTAGGAAATACTTCGAGATTGGCAGTTACGATGTTGTTTTTTCAAATCCGCCATATTTTTCCATTGATAAAACCGTAGATTCCGTTAGGAAGTTTGCGCGTCAGGAAGTCTTTTTGACGCTTGCCGATTTAGTCAAAACTTCGGCACAAATATTGAAGTTTGGTGGCAGACTCTATCTTACCTATCCCGCTTCGCGTCTTTGCGAACTTGTTTTTGAATGTGAAAAAAATAACATAAAACTTAAAAGAATGTTTTTTACAGAAAACGGCAAAGGCGTGGTTAACCTTATCGTTGTTGAAGGTGTTAAAGGTGGCAAAAACGGCGTTAAAATTCTTCCAAATTTAATAACAAATACTGAGAGTGGCGACTTTCTTGAAAACCTAAAAACAAAAAAGTTTTCTGATACCAATCTATTTTAAATTCTTTTAAACACCACTTATCTAAGACGCGCGGTTTTAAATTTAAAGTGGCGTTTTTCATACTTTATGCATTAAATTTATCTTTAAATTGAATTCTTTATGAATTTTCCAATATTTTAATAATTGAATCTTTTATTTCAGGTTTCGCTTTTTGAAGAAGTGAAATTATCTGCTTATCATTCTTAAATTGATTTATATCATAGTAAAAGAATTCTTCAAGTGAAGAATTACACGCTTCCACAATATCATTTATGACAGAGATAGAAGGTTCAAAGTTTTTTCGATATTCAAGACGATTTATATATGCTTCATTTTTACCAATTCTAAGGCTCAATTCCCTTGCAGATAAACCTTCACGGGTGCGAAGTTGACTTATTCGGTTTATGATTTCGTTTAATTCCATAGCAGATACTCCTTATAAATATTGTATCTGTTTTTTTATTTTTTATAATAGGACGGTTTATCTCAATATGGACATAAAAGTATATAAAATATAGATAAATAAGTCCATATTTCTTGCTTTTTATGATTTTTTAGGGTATAATGTATCCATAGTGGGAGGTAAAGAGAAAAATGAAATGTCCAAGATGTGGAAGTGAAGATATAGAATTTATTTCTAATACATATAGTAAAAATCGTGGATGTTTGTCTTGGATAGGGTGGACTCTGTTAGCCGTGTTCACTTGTGGACTTGGTTTTTTATTTTTGTACTTTATGGCGTTGACAAATAAGAAAACTCTAACAAAAACAAGGGCAATTTGTCGAAATTGTGGAAATCAATGGGATATATAGTATGAGAAGAAAGTGTCAAAATTGTGGAAAATGGTTTAATACAGGAGCGTTCTCTGAAGAGTATTGTCCATATTGTGGAACTGTATTATGTGATAATGACAGAAAGAAAATAAGAAATAGAGAGTATTTTTGGAAACATACTTTTCCAATTATTTTCGGATGTCTTTTTTTCGCAGTTATCATAATTATTTGTATTATAAATTTAGTTTGAAGATTTTGTGGCAATTACAAAAAAATACCATTTTCGGAAGGTGGCTTATTTTTAAAATAGTTTGAGGGTTAAAAAACGACAAAACCAACAGCATTAAGGAGTTGATATGAAAAAACGAACAGGACTTGCAATAGCTGGCGGAGTACTTGAAATAATTGCTGGTGTAAGTTGGCTTGGTTATGCCATACTTGCATTGAGTTTGTATTATTTAATGGATTATAGTTTAGATAATTTTGATTGGCTTCAAGTTATCTTTCCTATTGTATTTATTGTTTTTGGAATTATGGCGTGCGCGGGTAAAATGAAAAAAGATTTGATAGTGTGTGGACTTTTAAATTTGCTTTTTATTGCGTGGCTTATATATAAGGCTGTCCTGTCTGGTTCAATAGCCTATTTTATATATTTTGCTTCGGGTGAAATTATTATGCTTTTGCTTTCCGCTTGCTTTTTCTTCTTCACTAAAAAGAGTGAGTATG